>NZ_CP011503.1:2280792-2606620 GCF_001028665.1 Burkholderia pyrrocinia | reverse complement strand
TAACGCCGCACCGGCATCGCGGGAAAGGGAATGTGCAGGAGAGCCCGGTGCAGGCAGCGCCCGGCTCGACGCGACGCTCAGGCCGGCTGCCGGCCGGCCCGATGCGCGAGATGTGTCGTCAGTGGTGAACTTCGCCGCGTTCGAGCGGCAGGATCAGGCGTTCGGGGATGCTGCGTCGCGACGCGCGCGCGCCGATGTAATACAGCACGGCCGGCACGATCAGGCCGAGGATCCACGAGATGTCGGTGCCGCCGAGCGCGTCGACGAGCGGGCCGGTGTAGATGTGCGTCGACATGAACGGCAACTGCACGAGGATGCCGACCACGTAGATCGTGATCGCCATCACGTTCCAGCGGCCGTAGCGGCCATCCGGATCGGACAGCGCCGGCACGTCGTAGCGCGAGCGTGTGAAGCAGTAGTAGTCGACCAGGTTGATCGCGCTCCACGGCGTGAAGAACGCGAGCAGGAACAGGATGAACGCGGTGAATTCCTTCAGGAACGAATGGCGGCCCGCGAGCGCGATCAGCGTCGACACGCAGATCATCCCGAAGATGTACACGAGGCGGCTCTTCGACGACACCGCGCCCTTGCCGCGAAAGCCGCTGACGATCGTCGCCATCGACATGAAGCTGCCGTACGCGTTGAGCGCCGTCACCGTCACCTTGCCGAACGCGATGCTGAAGTACAGCAACGCGGCCACGGCGCCCGTCGAGCCGAGGCCGACGATATACGCCACTTCATGGTGCGCGAACTGGCTGCCGGCCAGCGCGGCCGCGAACACGCCGAACACCATCGCCGCCTGCGCGCCGATCACCGAGCCCAGGCCGACCGCGAGAAACGTCGCGACCGACGACGTCGAGCGCGGCAGGTAGCGCGAATAGTCGGCGACGTACGGGCCGAACGCGATCTGCCACGACGCCGACAGCGACATCGACAGCAGGAAGCTCGCGAGCGAGAAATGCCGGTTCGCGAGCAGCGCGCCGACGTCGTGGTTCGCGAACAGTTGCGAGAACATGTAGACGAACGCGACGATGCCGACCACGCTCGCGATCCGGCCGACGAAGTGGATCGCGCGATAGCCGAACACGGTCAGCACGACGATCACGCCCGCGAACAGCAGGATGCCGGCCGCGTCGTCGACGTGCAGCAGTTGCGCGACGGCCTGCCCGGCCAGCACCGAGCCGCTGGCGGAAAAGCCGATATACATCAGGCACACGAGCACGATCGGGATCATCGCGCCGTACACGCCGAACTGCACGCGGCTCGAGATCATCTGCGGCAGCCCGAGCTGCGGCCCTTGCGCGCCATGCAGCGCCATCACCGCACCGCCGACGAGCTGGCCGAGCAGCAGCGCGACCAGCGACCAGAACACGTCGCCGCCGAGCACGACGGCAAGCGCGCCCGTGACGATCGCCGTGATCTGCATGTTCGCCGACAGCCACAGCGTGAACTGGCTCAGCAGGCCGCCGTGGCGCTCGGCGTCGGGAATGAAGTCGATCGAGCGAACCTCGATCAGGCCGCCGGCTTTTCCACTGGGATTCGTTGACACGGGGGAAATCTCCAAAATACTCAGGACCACAAATGGTTTGAACGAGACAGGTAACCTGCGAGCCGCCCTTTCGGCTCTTCGGATGCGGGGCGCCGTGGATCGCCGGCATGCGCCACGCACGCACGGGTTGCACGCTGGCGCGCAAGCGGCACGACGTGTGCCGACATTGCCAGCGGATGATCTTGTATATACAACTTGCGAGATATCGGTGATTACCCGGAATCGGGCAATTTTGGAAATTGTCCGAATAATCGTGGCGCGTCCGCCCGGCTCGATCGCAAGCAAACCGTCGGAAAAATGAAAGGTCACGCGCCGGCGGGCGATGCCTGATCGGGCGCGGCCGTCATGTCGCCGGCAGGGAGCAGGTTCAGCATGCGCCGCGCGGCTTCGATATCGCGCGCGTGCAGCCATTCGTCGTAGTCGTCGCGGCGCAGGATCACGACGCCCCGCTTCTCGTCGCCGGGCCGATGCATCCGCGCGAACAGCGGATGATCGTCGGCATTCACCGTGAGCATCGCCATGCCGATGCGTTCGCGGCCGTCGTCGCCTTCGTAGCGCCGCCAGATGCCGGCGACACAGTACGGCTGCCAGCCGTCCACGCCGATCCGGTGCCACACGTTGCGGCCGGTCTCGTAGCACGGCTCGCAGATCCAGCGCACCGGGATCAGGCAGCGCTGGCCGTTGCGCCAGGCCTGACCGTAGAGCCGCGACGAGCCGACCGTTTCCGCGCGTGCGTTCACCGTATCGAGCTTCTTTCTTTTGCGGCCGTTCTCGTCGACCCGCTCGGGCTGCATGAATTTCGGCCAGAAGCCGAACACGGCCGCAACCACCGCGAGGCCGTCGCTGTCGGCGCGCGCGATCGGCGCCGCGTAGTCGGGGTACACGTCGGGTGCCCACGGGTCGCGGCGGTACAGATCGCCGATGCCGATCTTCAGCTCGCTGATGCCCGGGTCTTCACCCGGGGCGCGGTAGTGGGTGCACACGGTTCGGAGGCAGATGGAAGCAATGTTTCCATCGTAGGTCAGCGCGCGTGCCGCTAGCGCGCTATCGTTTTGTATGACGAAACAGTTTTACGAGTCGACGATGCGCCGGGATCCGGCCGATGCATCCCGTCATGCGCGCGGCCGCGTCGCCGGGAACGGCCCTGCGGCAGGCGATTTCATCCATCGATCGAATCTTCCTTGTTCTGCCGCCGGCGCGATGCATACAGGCAGATCAGTTCCAGCGCGATCGTCGCGCCGGCCAGCGACGTGATTTCCGCATGATCATACGGCGGCGACACTTCGACCACGTCCATGCCGACCAGGTTGATGCCTTCCAGGTGACGCAGGATCTCGAACGCCTGGTGGCTCGACAGCCCGCCCGAAACCGGCGTACCGGTGCCCGGCGCGAACGCCGGATCGAGACAGTCGATGTCGAACGTCAGGTACACGGGATGATCGCCGACGCGCTCGCGAATGCGCGCGGCGACCGCGGCAGGCGTCGACGCATGCACGCAACGCGCATCCTGGATGTCGAATCCCATCGGCGCGTCGTTGGTCGTCCGGATGCCGATCTGCGCCGACCGTTCGGGCACGACCCACCCTTCGCGCGCCGCGTGATAGAACATCGTCCCGTGATCGATGCGCTTCACGTCGCGGTCGGGCCACGTGTCGGTATGCGCGTCGAAATGCACGAGCGACAGCGGCCCATGCACCTTCGCATGCGCCTTCAGCAGCGGATACGTGATGAAGTGATCGCCGCCGAGCGTCAGCATCGCGCAGCCGCGCGCGAGGATCGCATCGGCATGACGCTCGATCGCGCCCGGCACCGATTCCGGTTGCCCGAGATCGAACGCGCAATCGCCATAGTCGACCGCGGCCAGCACGTCGAACGGATCGAATGACCACGGCCACGGGCGCTCCCACGCAATGCCCGTCGACGCGATCCGCAACCCGCGCGGGCCGAAGCGCGTGCCGGGCCGGTGCGATGCCGCGGCGTCGAACGGCACGCCGGTGATCGCAAGGTCGACGCCGTCGAGATCACGGCTGAAACGCCGGCGCATGAAGCTCGTCGCGCCCGCGAAGGTGGGTTCGGCCTGCGTACCGTAAAGGCTGTCGCGCGTGAACGCGAGATCGTTGTGGCTCATCGTCGGATTCCTGGCTGAAGGGGAACGCGGCCGCGCGGCTGGCGACCTCGGGCCCGATTCTGCCGTCGGCGCATCCAACGAAAAATATGAACTAACATAAGCCGACTTCACGAAACGCGATGTATCGCCATGCTGACCCGACTGAGAGACATGGATTTGCAGTTGCTGCGTCTATTCCTGACGATCGTCGAAAGCGGCGGCTTCAGCGCCGCACAGGGCACGCTCGGGATGGCGCCTTCGACGATCAGCACGCAGATGGCCAAGCTCGAGACGCGCCTGGGGTTCCGGCTGTGCGATCGCGGCAAAAGCGGGTTCCGGCTGACGCCGAAGGGCGAACGCGTGCTGCAGTCGACCCGGCGGCTCCTGCAGGCGATGGACGTGTTCACGCGCGATACGCAGCACGTGTCGGGCACGTTGCTCGGCGAACTGCGCATCGGCCTGTCCGAGCGGCTCGCGCCGGACGTCGTCGAATCGATCGCGACGGCCGTCGGTCGCTTTCGCGAACAGGCGCCGGACGTGCTGATCGAGATGATCGCGGTCGCGCCCGACGAGCTGGAGCGCAGGCTGCTGAAAGGCGAACTGCAGCTCGCGATCGGCTACTTTTCCGGCCACCAGGCCGGCCTGCACTACGCACCGCTGTTCGTCGAACACCAGTCGCTCCACTGCGGCGCCCGGCATCCGCTGTTTGCGAAACGGACCGTGTCGGTCAACGACATCGCGCACGCGAGCAACGTCGCGCGGCTCTACAAGACGAACACGTCGGGTTCGGCGCTGCGCAACGCGCAGCCGACCGCGTTCTCGGAAAACGTCGATGCCGACGTGATCTTCATCCTGTCCGGCGCGCATGTCGGCTTCCTGCCCGACCACGTCGCGGCGCCGTGGGTCGCGGCCGGAAAGATGCGCAGGCTGCTCGCGAGCAAGCTGAGCCATACGGTCGAATTCCAGCTCGCGACGCCGAGGAACTGCGACGGCAGCGAAGCGCTGGATGCCTTCACGGCAGCGCTCGCCGAACAGTTCGGCGGGCTCGACGGTTTCGCGGGCCGATAGCCGGTGCGTGCCGCGCCGCGGCGCCGACGGTTCGCCGCGCGCGCCGCTTCAGACGAGCCGATCCGATGCGACGACCTGCACGCCCGGCCGCGCATCGATCGCGGCGTCGACCAGCGCGCGCGCAATCCGTGATGCGGGATTCACGCGCCACTTCGCCGGCAGCACCGGTTCGGCGACGTTCAACGCGAACACCAGCAGCCGTTCGCCGAGCCTGAATTCGTCGCGGCTGCCACCGATCAGGCCCGGCCGCACATAAGTGAGCGACGCGAACCCGACGCCGGCCAGCCCCTGTTCGACCTCGCCCTTGACGCGGTTGTAGAAGATGCGCGACGCCGGATCCGCACCAAGCGCCGAATTCAGGACGTAGGCCGGCGTGCCGTGCCGGTGCGCGAGCCGCGCGACCGCGAGCGGATAGTCGTGATCGACGTGCCGGAATGCCGCCTGCGAACCGGCAGCGCGCATCGTGGTGCCGAGCGTGCAGATCACCGCATCGGCCTGCCACCAGTCGGCCGCGTCGGGCAGATGATCGAAGTCGACCTCAAGCGCGCGCATCTTCGGATGCGGCGACAACGGCCGGCGCGCAAGGACGACCACGTGATCGACCCGCGCATCGGCCAGCGCGACTTCGAGGACGTGGCGCCCGACGAGCCCGGTCGCGCCGACGAGCAGCAGTTTCATGTCCGGTTCTTCCGTGTGGAGCCGGTGTTGGCGGGCCGGGAGCGGCCCGGTTTCCGGCTATCGACATGATGGTCGGCCAACGTGGCGCCGGCAACCTTCCTGCATCTCGAAAAATTACAGACCGCACTCGTTACCTGTCTCGAATCGGCCGCGTCATGCGGCACCGGTGCAGTATCCGGAACGCCGCCGATGCGCACGTTGCGCACCGGCGGCTCCGTTTGACGGTCACACGTCAGACATGCAACGCATGCCCCAGCGCACGCAACGCCGCTTCCTGCAGCGCTTCACCCAGCGTCGGATGCGCGTGGATCGTGCCGCCGATGTCTTCCAGCCGCGCGCCCATCTCCAGCGACTGCGAGAACGCGGCAGCCAGCTCCGACACGCCGCGCCCGACGGCCTGCCAGCCGACGATCAGGTGGTTGTCGCGCCGCGCGACGACACGCACGAAACCGTCGGTTGCCTGCAGCGTCATCGCGCGCCCGTTCGCCGCGAACGGAAACGATGCGTTCAGACAATCGACGCCGACCGCGCGTGCGTCGTCCGGCGACCAGCCGGCCGTCACGATCTCGGGATCGGTGAAGCACACGGCCGGGATCGATGCGGGCATGAACTTGCGGCGCCGCCCGGCGATCAGCTCGGCGACCATCTCGCCCTGCGCCATCGCGCGATGCGCGAGCATCGGTTCGCCGGCGACGTCGCCGATCGCCCACACGTTGCGCATCGACGTCCGGCATTCGTCGTCGATCCGCAGCGCGCGGCCGTTGCGATCGAGCAGCAGCGTTTCGAGCCCGAAGCCGTCGACGCGCGGCCGGCGGCCGACCGCGACCAGCACGCGATCGGCCGGCAACGTCCGTTCCGCGCCATCGGCCGCCTGCACGCGCACCGCGCCGTCCTCCGCGAGCCCGAGCACCTTGTGGCCGAGGCATAACCCGACGCCGAGCCGCGCGAGCGAATCCGCGACCGGCCTCGCGAGTTCGGCGTCGTACGCGGGCAACACGCGTTCCGCTGCTTCGACGACGCTGACCTCGACACCGAGCTTGCGATAGACGATCCCGAGTTCGAGCCCGATATACCCGGCCCCGACGACGACCAGCCGCTTCGGCAACGTCGTGGGCGACAGCGCCTCGGTGGACGACACGACATGCCCGCCGAACGGCATCGACGGCAGCTCGACCGGTTCGGAACCGGTCGCGAGCAACAGGTGCTCGCAACCGATGTGCATCGTGTGGCCGCCGGTGACGACTTCGACGGTCTTGCCGTCGATCACGCGTGCGTCGCCGTGCAGCACGCGCACGCCGTTCTTC
Organism: Burkholderia pyrrocinia; assembly: GCF_001028665.1. NCBI lineage: Bacteria > Pseudomonadati > Pseudomonadota > Betaproteobacteria > Burkholderiales > Burkholderiaceae > Burkholderia > Burkholderia pyrrocinia. Next base: position 2,599,914 of record NZ_CP011503.1, on the reverse strand, counting down.
TTGAGCAGCGCGCCGACGCCGCGCGTCAGCCGGTCGACGATGCCGTCCTTCCACGCGACGCTTTGCGCGATGTCGATCTCGGGCGTGCGTACGCGGATCCCGAGCGCCGCTTCGCCGGCCTGGCCGCACGCCTGTTCGAATGCGTCGGCCACGTGGATCAGCGCCTTCGACGGAATGCAGCCGATGTTCAGGCACGTGCCGCCGAGCCGGTCGCGTTCGACCAGCACGGTCGGAATGCCGAGCTGGCCGGCGCGGATCGCGGCGACGTAGCCGCCCGGACCGCCGCCGATCACGAGCAGCGTGGTGTGTTCGTTTTTCATTACGCTCACTCCACGAACAGCAGTGCCGGGCGCTCGAGCACCCCGCGCACGGCCTGGATGAATTCGGCCGCGTCCGCGCCGTCGACGACGCGATGGTCGAACGACGACGACAGGTTCATCATCTTGCGCGCGACGACCGCGCCGTCGCGAATCATCGGCCGCTCGACGATCCGGTTCACGCCGACGATGCCGACCTCCGGATGATTGATGACCGGCGTCGACACGATGCCGCCGAGCGCGCCGAGGCTCGAGATCGTGATCGTCGAACCACTCAACTCGTCGCGCTGCGCGCGGTTCGCGCGCACCGCATCGGCGAGCCGCGCGATTTCGGCGGAGATCGACCACACGTCGCGCGCTTCGGCATGACGCAGCACGGGTACCGTGAGGCCGCCTTCCGTCTGCGTCGCGACGCCCATGTGCACCGCGCCGTAGCGCGTGACGACGCCCGCCTCGTCGTCGAAGCGCGCGTTGATCTGCGGGAAGTCGCGCAACGCGATCACCATCGCGCGGATCAGCAGCGGCAGCGGCGTGAGCCGGCCGCGCGCGTCGCCGTAGCGGCGGTTCAGGTCGGCGCGCAACGATTCGAGTTCGGTGACGTCGATTTCCTCGACGTAGCTGAAGTGCGGAATGCGGCGCTTCGCTTCCTGCATCTTGCGCGCGATCGCACGCCGCAGGCCGATCACCGGCACTTCGGTTTCGTCGTTGCGTTCGTTGTAGCCATGCGCTTGCGACGCACGCGCCGCACTACCGCTCGTCTTCGCATACGCATCGAGGTCCGCGTGCAGGATCCGACCTGCTTCGCCCGTGCCGCGCACGTAGCGCAGCTCGATACCCATGTCCCACGCGCGCTGCCGCACGGCCGGCGACGCGAGCGGCCGTTCGCCCGGCGCGAGCGCCGCGCGCGGCTGCGCCGCAGGTTCGGCACGTTCCGCACGACGCGGTTCCGCGGGAGCACGTTTGGCCTCATGACGCGGCGCCGCCGGCCTTTCAGCCGGTACGTCGGCGACCGGCGTCGACGGCGCCGCCGCGACCGGTGCGGTTTCCACCTTTGTTTCTCGCACCGGTGCGCCGGCCTTCAGGTTGCCGTCGCCTTCGACTTCGAGCCGAATCAGTTCGCTGCCGACCGCCATCATCTCGCCGATCCGGCCGCCGAGCTCCAGCACCTTGCCCGACACCGGCGACGGAATCTCGACCGCAGCCTTGTCGGTCATCACGTCGGCGAGCGGCTGGTCTTCCTTGATCGTCTGTCCGACTTCCACGTGCCAGGCCACCAGCTCGACCTCGGCGATCCCTTCGCCGATGTCCGGCATCTTGATGACATGAATCCCCATTTCACGCCTCCATCACGCGTCGCAACGCTTCGCCAACCCGGGCCGGGCCCGGAAAGTACGCCCATTCCTGCGCATGCGGATACGGCGTGTCCCAGCCCGTCGTGCGCTCGACCGGCGCCTCGAGGTGGTAGAAGCAATGTTCCTGAACCAGCGACACCAGTTCCGCGCCGTAGCCGCAGGTGCGCGTCGCCTCGTGCACGACGACGCAGCGCCCGGTCTTGCGCACCGATGCGACGACCGTGTCGAGGTCGAGCGGCCACAGCGTGCGCAGGTCGATCACCTCCGCATCGATGCCCGTCTCCTCGGCCGCGGCGAGCGACACGTGCACCGTCGTGCCGTACGTCAGCACCGTCACGTCGCCGCCGGGCCGCACCACGGCGGCCGAATCGAGCGGCACCGTGTAGTAGCCCTCGGGCACCGCGCTCGCCGGATGCTTGAGCCACGACGTGACGGGCCGTTCGTGATGGCCGTCGAACGGCCCGTTGTACAGCCGTTTCGGCTCGAGGAAGATCACCGGATCGTCGTTCTCGATCGACGCGATCAGCAGCCCTTTCGCGTCGTACGGATTCGACGGCATCACCGTGCGCAGCCCGCACACCTGCGTGAACATCGCCTCCGGGCTCTGGCTGTGCGTCTGGCCGCCGTAGATGCCGCCGCCGCACGGCATCCGGATCGTCATCGGCGCGGTGAACTGGCCGGCCGAGCGATAGCGCAGCCGCGCGCCTTCCGACACGATCTGGTCGGATGCCGGGTAGAAATAGTCGGCGAACTGGATCTCGCACACCGGGCGCAGCCCGTATGCGCCCATCCCCACCGCCACGCCGACGATCCCGCCTTCCGAGATCGGCGCATCGAACACGCGCGACTTGCCGTATTTGTTCTGCAGTCCTTCGGTACAGCGGAACACGCCGCCGAAATAGCCGACGTCCTGCCCGAACACGACCACGTCGCCGTCGCGCCCGAGCATCACGTCCATCGCGGAGCGCAGCGCCTGGATCATCGTCATCGGCTGCGTCGCCGTGCCTGTCTCTTGGTGCGCCATGGTCATGCTCCCAGTTCCTGGCGCTGACGGCGCAGATGCGCGGGCAGCTCCTTGTATACGTCGTCGAACATCGAGGCCGGCGACGGAATCCGGTCGTCGGCCAGCGACCCGTATTTCTCCGCTTCCTTCTGCGCGGCGATCACCTCGGCCTCGAGCTCGGCCGTCAGCGCGTCGTGCGCGCTGTCGGACCAGATGCCCTTGACGATCAGGTGGCGCTTGAAGCGGGCGATCGGATCGCCGAGCGGGAAATGGGACCAGTCGTCGCTCGGCCGGTACTTGGTCGGATCGTCCGACGTCGAATGCGCACCGGCGCGGTAGGTCACCCACTCGATCAGCGTCGGGCCGAGATTGCGGCGCGCGCGTTCGGCCGCCCAGCTCGACGCCGCGTAGATCGCGAGGAAGTCGTTGCCGTCGACGCGCAGCGACGCGATGCCGCAGCCGACGCCGCGCCCCGCGAACGTCGTGCCTTCGCCGCCCGCGATCGCCTGGAACGTCGAGATCGCCCACTGGTTGTTGACGACGTTCAGCACGACCGGCGCGCGGTATACGTGCGCGAACGTGAGCGCGGTGTGGAAGTCGGCTTCGGCCGTCGCGCCGTCGCCGATCCACGCGGACGCGATCTTCGTGTCGCCCTTGATCGCCGACGCCATCCCCCAGCCGACCGCCTGGATGAACTGCGTCGCGAGATTGCCTGAAATCGAGAAAAAACCCGCGTCGCGGTCCGAGTACATCACGGGAAGCTGGCGCCCTTTCAGCGGGTCGCCTTCGTTCGACATGAGCTGGCAGATCATCCGCTCGAGCGACACGTCGCGCGCGATCAGGATGCTCTGCTGCCGGTAGGTCGGGAAGCACATGTCGCCGTCGCGCAGCGCCATCGCGTGCGCGGTGCCGATCGCCTCTTCGCCGAGGCTCAGCATGTAGAACGAGATTTTCTTCTGGCGCTGCGCGATCATCATGCGCGCGTCGAAAATGCGGGTCTTGAGCATCGCGCGCAGCCCGGCGATCAGGCGCGCATCGTCGAGGTCCGGCGCCCACGGGCCGAGGGCGTTGCCGTGGTCGTCGAGCACGCGCACGAGGCTGCGGGCGAGATTGGCGGTGTCCGCCGCGGCAACGTCGATCGGCGGGCGGCGGACCGCGCCGGCCGGCGATAGATGCAGATAGGAAAAGTCCGTCTTGCAGCCCGGGCGCCCGGTGGGCTCCGGCACATGCAGACGCAATGGCTCTGACAGGCTCATCGTGTCGTCTCCACGCTCGATTGTGTCTCACGCTGATAGGAACGCGCGGCCGGTTGCCGGCCTGCGCGCGGGCTGGCGCGCGGATAAGCACGCCAACCTTGGGAATCTATGCAATGCCGCGCCGGCCGTCGATGACCAACCCGCTCGATCGCGGTGAGCATATTTGCCATGATAGGCGCGGGATGAGGGGATGGCGTGCCTGACGCGGCTGGCGGTCGCGGGTTGCCGTGCTCGTGTTAACCGGGATTGACGAGAATTCTCGATGCCGCCGCGATCAATGCCGAAGCCGGGATCGGGTGCGTCGGACGGTGTCGGCATTCCGCCCTGCAGCGGGCGATAGCCATGGTCGGATGGCGTGTCGATCGCGGACGATTCCTGTCGATCGAGCGCGCGTCGCGTCGATCGCCGCGCGGACGCCGGTCACGATGAACAGGTCGCGCGCGCTTGCCGGAGGGGGAGATACGCCCCGCATCCCCCCGGCGTTGGCAGTGTCAGTTGCCTTGCGCGGGCGTGAATACGCCGCGAAAGCGCATCTTCCCCGACTCGAGTCGGCTGTATGCTTCGGCGGCCTCGTCGAGCGCAAACGTTTCGACGATCGGCTTGACCTTGCCTTTGGCGGCGAGATCCAGCACTTCGCTCAGATAGCGCAAGCCGCCATGCGTGGAGCCGACGACCTGCTGGCGCATCATGTGGAACGGCTTGCGCTGCGACGCGATCGAAAACGGCTTGCTGAAATCGAGCCCGCAGAGGATCACCCGGCCGTCGACCCGCAGGCCGGCCATCGCTTCCTCCGCAGTGCTGAACTCGTTCGTCGTGACCAGCAGCACGTCCGCGCCGCCCAGATCGCGAAGTTCCTCGCCATTTGCGACGACCTGGTCCGCGCCCAGCCGGATCGCCAGGTCGCGCTTGTCCGACGAATGCGTGATCGCGATGGTCTCGAAACCGCAGGCCCTGGACAGTTGCAGCGCCACGTGTCCCAAACCGCCGATGCCGAGCACGGCGACCCTCTCATGCGGTTGCGGCGCAGCATCGCGCAGGCCGCTCCACGTCGTATAGCCGGCGCACATCATCGGCGCGGCATCGACATAGGCGAGCCCGTCGGGCAGCAGCACCGTCCCCTCGGCCGCGACGGCGATGTACTCGGCATGCCCGCCCTGCGAAGCAAATCCGGTGGTGCGCGGTGCGTCGCAGTTCACCGCTGTCTGGCCGGAGAGCGGACGATGCTCGCGACAGTACGCGCAGCGACCGCACGCGGACTGCACCCACGTCGTGCCGACCCGATCGCCCGCCCTTCGTGCATGCACGCCCGCGCCCACTTCGACGATTTCCCCGACCACTTCGTGGCCGGGCGTCTGCGGATAAATGTCGCCTCCGTAGCCCTGCGTGGCCCATACGTCCGTGTAGCACATCCCGGACGCATGAACCTTCACCAGCACCTGCCCCGGCCCGGCCTCCGGAACCGGCACTTCCCGGACTTCCCAGGGCCGATTGGCGCCGGTCATTACAACCGCCTTCATCTTCATTGCCTGCTCCTTGTTCCACCGAACGTAGGGTTCATTGCCCAGTCCTTCAGCACATGCCGCCGCGCCGTCGTTTCCGCCATGTCCGGCCGCGGTGCGATGAAGAACGCCCTAGTCTAGGAATGGCGCATTATCATGACAACCTCGCCAATCTTTATGTCCAGATGAATTCAGCTCATCAATTGAAAAGCGGCGATCTCTTCTCGCTCAATGTGTTCCTCGTCGCGGCGACGCACCTCAGCTTTCGCGCGGCGGCGATCGAGCTCGACGTCACGCCGTCGGCAATCAGTCATTCGATCAAGAGCCTCGAGCAGCGTCTGGGTGTTCGCCTGTTCAACCGCACGACACGCAGCGTGTCGCTGACGGACGCCGGCGAACGACTCGTCGAAAAGCTCCGTCCGGCGATCTCGTCGGTTGCGGAGGCGATGCTTGCGGTCGACGGGCTGCGCGACACGCCCGGCGGCACCGTGCGCATCAACGCCAGCGAAGGCGCGATTCGCATCGTGCTGAAACCGGTGCTCGCGCGCTTCCTGCGCGACTACCCGCAGGTTCACCTCGACATCGTGACGGACGGGAAGCTCAGCGACATCGTCGCCGGCGGGTTCGATGCGGGGATCCGGCTCGCCGAGGCCGTACCGCAAGACATGATTGCGATTCGCGTGTCCGACCCGGTGCGATTCGCCGTGGTCGCTTCGCCGGCCTATTTCGCCGCGCGCGGCCGCCCAGACGTGCCGCAGGATCTGCATCGGCACGACTGCATCCGCTTTCGCTTCGATAGCGGCGCGATCTACCGCTGGGAGTTCGAGCGTCGCGGTGTCGTCGAAACGGTGAATGTCGGCGGCCCGCTCACGCTGACCGATCAGCCGTTGATGGTCGATGCGGCGATCGACGGGATCGGGATCGCGTTCGTACCGGATCATCTCGTCCGCGATGCGCTGGACGACGGGCGTCTCGAACGCGTGTTGATCGACTGGTGTCCGGTCATGCCTGGGCTGTGTCTGTATTACCCCGGTCATCGCCATGTGTCGGGCGGGCTGCGTGCGCTGATCGATACATTGCGTGTTCAGTCGGCAGGCACCGATCCGGAAAGCCGCGCGGTCGGGCGTCCCGAGCGTTGAAGCGACAGGGAGCCCGCTTGCCGCGCATTCATGTACGGCTGCGGTACGACCGAAGCCGCACAAACTGCAACACCGATCCAAGCACGAAGATACCCAGCCACGCGGCAAGCGATCCGCGCACGATGGGGGATTCGGGGCCGTTCGCAAGCGGGTGGCCGATCGGCAGCCGTGTCAGCGTCTCGTTGATTCCGGGGACCAGCAACAGAAAGAAACTGAACGAGAATGCGAACTGGGCCAGGTACGGCCGCGCACGCCCCAGCGCTTCGATTCGCGGAACGAGGAGTCCGCCCGATGTCGCGATCAGCGCCAGGATGCCGAGTGCATGCCCGACATTGAAGCCGCCGGTGCTGGACAAGCCGAACGACGTGCATACCGATATCGCCATCCCTGCCAGGTAAATCCTGGCGGACCGGGTCGCGCTGTCGATCTTCTGATATCGGGCGAAGCTGTAGAGGCCCGCGGCGAACGTCACGAGGCTGACGATGGTGTGACCGGCACCCAGAGCGGAAATGGGATGAGGCATAAGACGACGACTCCTTCTGAAGATGTTGGTCCCGATCGCCGCGACACCGGCGACACCCGCGGCACACGGAAGCATTCAAGCGGCCGTGCGTTTCACTTGCTCCGCATGCACCCAGATTGTCCCGGTCGTCCGGGCTGTCCGGGATCGGTCAAATGACCGACCCCGGACAGCGTCACGCAGCGGGGCGCACGCCCCCGTGCCCTCGCGTATCATCGTTCGCTCGCCCCAGCGATTTTCCAAGCCGAGTCCGATGTTCGACGCCAAAGCCAGCCACGCCGCACTGCGCATATTCGATTCCGTGAGAGCCATCGCTTTCATCGGCGATCTGAGCATGGGACAACCGACCGACCATTCGCTTCGCACCGCGTGGCTGGGTGTACGACTCGCGGACGCGGCCGGACTGGGGGTATCGGCTTGCGATACGGTTCGCGAGGTGTCGCTGCTTCGCTGGTCGGGTTGTACGGCGAACGCAGCAGGTTTCGCGGAAGTGTTCGGCGACGACATCGCGATCCGCACGGCGATGCTCGAGAACAGGCCCGGCATGGCCGAGGCAATCGGAAACGCCGGTGCGTCGATGTTGCAACTCGCGCGAATCCACTGCGAAGTATCCGGCGAGGTCGCGCGAATACTGGGTCTTTCGACGGTGACCGAAACGGCGCTGCGTCACATTTTCGAAGCCTGGGACGGCAGCGGCGTACCTGCGCAACTCGCACGCGAACAGGTACCCGTAGTCGTGCCGGTCGTTGCGCTTGCCGGCGATCTGGAGGTGTTGAGTCGCACGTACGGCGTCGAGCGGGCACTGGGGCTGATCGAGCGGCGTGCCGACTCGCGGTACCCGGTGCACCTCGTCGAGACGACGATACGTCACGCAGAAGCGTGGCTGGCGCAGCTGGAACGCACGTCGCCGGCCGATTTCGACATCGCGCTGGCGACGTCCGATATGCAGCGGATGACATCCGCGGAACTGATCGCCGACATCATCGACCTGAAATTGCCGTGGATGACGGGTTTTTCGCGTGCGGTCGCGGTGACGGCGGCCGGGTGTCATGCGCGACTCAAACCGGATGACGCCGGGCGCTCGCTCGTTTACCAGGCCGGACTGATTCACGGCATCGGCCGGGCCGCCGTCCCCAACGATGTATGGAACCTGCCCACGCGCTTGCCGGCAAGCGCGTGGGAGAAGGTGCGACTGGTACCGTACTGGACGGAACGTGCCGGCAAACAGTCCGGCGCGCTGAGCCAGGCCGCCCTGCTTGCATCGCATGCGTACGAACGGCTGGACGGTTCGGGGTATTTCCGCGGCGCGCACGCCCCTGCGCTGACACCGGAGGCGCGCGTGCTGGCTGCGTCCGTCGCGTGGGTCGCGTTGCGATCGCCGCGCCCCTGGCGCGCCGCGCTGACCGACGAGGCGGCCGCCCACCTGCTGCGAGACGAGGCCGCAAATGGCCGGCTATGCGGAGAAGCGGTCGGTGTGCTGACGTCGGCAGGCATCCCCGTCGCCAGACGCGTATCCAGAAGCGCACTGTCCGGTGCCGGCCTGTCCGGGCGAGAGATCGACGTGCTGCGCGTGATCTCGCGCGGAGCGAGCAACAAGGAGGTTGCGCGGGAATTGACCATCAGCCCGAGCACGGTACGCACGCACATCGAAAGCGTGTTTCGCAAGCTCGGATGTTCGACGCGCGCGGCAGCGACGCTCAAGGCATCGGCAATGGGCCTGATCTGAAGGAATGGCGTTGCGCCGGTTTGCCCCGGTGTGAACCTGAATTCCGTTACCGCGACGCCAGCGCCGCTCCTTGAGTGACGATCGTGGCATTCAACGGGTCTCGACGGCATCGGTCGAATGACCGACCCGCCCCCGAAGGCCATCGTTATGAATATCGAGTTGCAACGTGTGCGGAAGAAGCATGCTCGCTGCATGCCCACGGACGGCAAACGCATCCGATGCCACGCCGCAAAAACAAAAAACCCGCGAGCGCTCGATCTCTCGCGGGTTTTCGTACCTTCATGGAATCGCGTGGAAGCGATCGTGGTGCCGGGGACCGGACTTGAACCGGCAAGCCAATTAAGGCGGCGGATTTTCGTCACACTGCTTCTTTCAAAGCCGGCGTCGCGTGGGCGAAACCGTTCGTGCGCTGGACTATGCCTTCACCGTCGCGCGCGGGCGTGACCGCTGCCCGTGCGCCTTAGGCGCCCCCCGTCTAGTCTCTACACCTTCCTCGCGGAAACCGCGAGGCTTGGCTCGGCGTTGCCTCGATGCGCGCATCAGGGGTTTCGCCGAATTTGAAGGGTTCTGCACCGACCGTTTCCGGACGGGCACTCAATCGTTTAAGTCCGCTATGTTTACCAATTTCATCACCCCGGCAAGAGGGCGGACGGGATTCTACCATTGCTTGTGCATGCGTTCCCTTATTCCGGCGAGATGCATCGGAACGCATCGAACCTGCGCGCCCCATCGCCCGTCGATGCACCGCCGCATCGCACGCATTCATCCAGTGTAATCAGCGCCGATACGACACTGCCTGCGATTTCGTCCCGCGCCGCAACATCCGCCGATACAATCGAGTCCGCCTTGTCCGACGGGTCCAACCGTCAGACGTTTGTGTCGTCCTTTTTTGCGAAACAAGCGTCGCGTGCGTCATCGCGAGGTCACAAACGTTTTCGATAATTCCCCGGCCGAAAACGTTTACATCGCGCTACTTCATGACCTCGACCATCAAGGATGTCGCTGCCCTCGCGGGCTTCTCGATCGCCACCGTCTCGCGTGCGATCAACGCACCGCATACCGTCAGCCCCGCCACGCTGCAGACGATCCGCACCGCGATCGACACGCTGCAGTTCCGCCCGAGCCCGCTCGGCCGGCAACTGCGCGGCGAACGCACGCGGCTCGTCGGCGTCGTCGTGCCGACGCTGTCGAACCCCGTGTTCGCCGACTGCCTGCAAGGCATCGACGAGCTCGCGACCGCGGCCGGCTTCAAGCTGATCCTGATGACGACCGAGTACGACGCGGCGCGCGAGCGTCACGCGATCGAGACGCTGCGCGAACAGCGCGTCGAAGGGCTGATCCTCACCGTCGCCGACGCGGACACGCACCCGCTGCTCGACATGCTCGACCGCGACGGCCCGCATTACGTGCTGATGCACAACGACACGCAGCGCCGCCCGTCGGTGTCGGTCGACAACCGCAGCGCCGCCTATGACGGCGTGCGGATGCTGACCGCGCGCGGTCACCGCCGCGTGCTGATGCTGGCCGGTTCGCTCGCCGCGTCGGATCGCGCGCGCCAGCGCCATCTCGGTTATGCGCAGGCACTCGAGGAAAGCGGCGTCGCCACGCTGCCGCCGGTCGAAGTCGACTTCAACGCGCCCGAGCTGCCCGACGCGGTGCTCGCACATCTGACCTCGCGCGCCACGCGCCCGACCGCGCTCTTCTGCAGCAACGACCTGCTCGCGATGGTCGTGATGCGCGGCCTGCGCCGCGCGGGCTTCTCGATCCCGGACGACCTGTCGGTGCTCGGCTTCGACGGGATCGCGATCGGCGAACTGCTCGCGCCGCCGCTCGCGAGCGTCGCGACGCCGAACCGCGACATCGGCCGCCACGCATGGCAGCGTCTGGTCGAATGCATCGGCGGCGCGACGATCGAACGCACGTCGCTGATCCTGCCGCATGCGGTGCGCGACGGCGCAACGATTGCGCCGCCGGCCACCGACCTGCAATTGCGCAAGGCCTGAACGCACGAGCCGCGCCGCCACGCGCGCCGACCACCACACCACCCCAGCGCCACACACTCGCCCGGAGACCCACCGTGTCCTTTCGCCTGACCTCGCTGCTGCGCGCGCTCGCAGCTCCCGTAGCCTGCGCCGCGCTCATCGCCGGCGCACCCGCTGCCCACGCCGACGAAACGGCGATCTGCTACAACTGCCCGCCCGAATGGGCCGACTGGGCCGCGCAGATCGCGGCGATCAAGCAGAAGACCGGCATCCGCGTGCCGTTCGACAACAAGAACTCGGGCCAGTCGATCGCGCAACTGATCGCCGAGCAGAAGAGCCCGGTTGCCGACGTCGTCTACCTCGGCGTGTCGTCGGCGTTCCAGGCGAAGGACAAGGGCGTGATCGCGCCGTACAAGCCCGCGCACTGGAACGACATTCCCGCGAACCTGAAGGACCCGCAAGGCTACTGGTTCGCGATCCACTCGGGCACGCTCGGCTTCTTCGTGAACAAGGACGCGCTCGACGGCAAGCCGGTGCCGCGCTCGTGGGCCGATCTGCTGAAGCCCGAATACAAGGGCATGGTCGGCTATCTCGATCCGTCCAGCGCATTCGTCGGCTACGCGGGTGCGGTGGCCGTCAACCAGGCGCTCGGCGGCAGCCTCGACAACTTCAAGCCGGCGCTCGACTGGTTCCGCAAGCTGAAGGCGAACGCGCCGATCGTGCCGAAGCAGACCGCGTATGCACGCGTGCTGTCCGGCGAGATTCCGATCCTGCTCGACTACGACTTCGACGCGTATCGCGCGAAATACAAGGACAACGCGAACGTCGAGTTCGTGATTCCGAAGGAAGGCACGATCGCGGTGCCGTACGTGATGAGCCTCGTGAAGGGCGCGCCGCACGACGCGAACGGCAAGAAGGTGCTCGATTTCGTGCTGTCGGACGAAGGCCAGAAGCTGTGGGCCAACGCGTACCTGCGCCCGGTGCGCGCGCAGACGCTCGGCGCCGACGTCGCCGCAAAGTTCCTGCCGGCGAGCGAGTACGCGCGTGCGAAGTCGGTCGACTTCGGCAAGATGGCGGCCGGCCAGCAGGCGTTCGGCCAGCAGTACCTGCAAGTGATGCAGTAAGCGACGGGGCGCCACGGATGCTCGACCAGACTTTCCCGCTGCGCTGGCGCGTCGCGCTCGTCGCGCCGGCGCTCGCGGTGTTCGCCGCGTTCTGGCTGCTGCCGATGGCAGCGCTCGTGCGGGTGTCCGCCGACGGCGCGTTCTTCTCGCAGTACGCGGCGCTGCTCGGCAATGCGCGCTACATGAAGAGCCTCGGCGAGACCATCGCGCTGTCCGCGGGCGTTACGCTCGCGACGCTCGCGCTGTCGACGATCTCCGGCCTGCTGCTCGCGCGCCGCGAATTCGCCGGCAAGCGCGTGCTGCTCGCGCTGCTCACGTTCCCGCTCGCGTTCCCGGGCGTCGTCGTCGGCTTCATGGTGATCATGCTCGCCGGGCGTCAGGGGTTGATCGGCATGCTGTCCGCGAAGCTCACGGGCGACAAGTGGGTATTCGCGTATTCGGTCGCCGGCCTGTTCGTCGGCTACCTGTACTTCTCGATTCCGCGCGTGATCGTCACGGTGATCGCGGCCGCGTCGAAGCTCGATGCGTCGCTCGAGGAAGCCGCCCGCTCGCTCGGCGCGTCGCCGTGGCGCATCTTCGTCGATATCGTGCTGCCCGCGCTCGCGCCGGGGCTGATCGCAGCCGGCGCGATCTGCTTCGCGACCGCGATGGGCGCATTCGGTACCGCGTTCACGCTGGCCACCGACCTGAACGTGCTGCCGATGACGATCTATACCGAGTTCACGCTGAACGCGAACATCGCGACGGCGGCCGGCCTGTCGATCGTGCTCGGTATCGTCACCTGGGCCGTGCTCGCGCTCGCGCGCCGCTTCACCGGCCAAACCGCCGCCGCCGCGGCCTGAGGATTCCTGCATGCAATCGCTTTCCGGCTCTTCCGCGTCGTCGCCGGCGCCCGCTCCCGTGCAGGCGAGCGGCGTCGCGCGGCGCGCGCCGCGCGTCACGGGTGCACGCGCGATCGCCACGCTGCAATGGGGCGTCACGCTGCTGCTGTGCGCGTTCCTGATCGTGCCCGTCGTGATGTCGGTGCTCGCGGGCCTGACCGTCAACTACTTCCGCGGACTGTCGAGCGGCCTCACGCTGCGCTGGCTCGAACAGGTGTGGCAGCAGTATCACGGCTCGGTCGCGCTGTCGCTGTATGTCGCGTTCGCGACGCTCGCGATCGTGCTCGCGGTCGGCGTGCCGGCCGGCTATGCGCTCGCGCGCAGCAAGAGCCGCGTCGCACGCGCGATCGAGGAGGCGCTCGTGCTGCCGGTCGCGCTGCCGGGCCTCGCGTCGGCGCTCGCGCTGCTGGTCGTGTACGGCGGCTTCACCGCGTTCCGGATGAGCCTGTGGTTCATCGTCGTCGGCCACGTCGTGTTCACGCTGCCGTTCATGGTGCGCGCGGTCGCGGCCGTCGCGGCCGGCGCCGACCTGCGCACGCTCGAGGAAGGCGCGGCCAGCCTCGGTGCGTCGTTCGTCACGCGCTTCGTCACGATCGTGCTGCCGAACCTGCGCCCCGGCATCGTCGCGGGCGCGCTCGCGGTGCTCACGCTGTCGATCGGCGAATTCAACCTCACGTGGATGCTGCACACGCCCGACACCAAGACGCTGCCCGTCGGCCTCGCCGATACCTATGCGTCGCTGCGTCTCGAAGTCGGCAGCGCATATACGATCCTGTTCCTGCTGATGACGTTGCCGCTCCTGGTCGCGATGCAATGGCTCGGCGTCGACCCGTCCGGCACGCGTGCGCTCAAGCGCCGCTCGCGCTGAAACTTTCGTTCCGATGAAACTCGATTCCACTCCCATCACCCTGACCGGCTGCGCGAAGACGTTCCGCGGCACGCGCGTGCTCGAACCGCTCGACCTGTCGATCGGCGCGGGCGAAACGCTCGTGCTGCTCGGGCCGTCGGGCTGCGGCAAGACGACGACGCTGCGGCTGATCGCCGGCCTCGACACGCCGGACGCCGGCGGCACGATCGCGTTCGGCAACGACGACGTGACCGCCCTGCCGATCGAGCGCCGGCAGGTCGGCATGGTGTTCCAGAACTACGCGCTGTTTCCGAACCTGACGGTGCGCGGCAACGTCGGCTACGGGCTCAAGATCCGCAAGACCGAGCCGCGCGCGCTGCGCGAGCGCGTCGACGAACTGCTCGCGATGATGCGGCTCGACGCGCACGCGGACAAGCCGATCGATCAGCTCTCGGGCGGCCAGCGCCAGCGCGTCGCGCTGGCGCGCGCGCTCGCGGTGCGGCCGCGCGTGCTGCTGCTCGACGAACCGCTGACGGCACTCGACGCGAAACTGCGCGACGTGCTGCGTCGCGAGATGAACGCGCTGCTGCGCGAGCTCGGCGTGACGACGGTCTACGTGACGCACGACCAGGCCGAAGCGATGGAGCTCGGCGACCGGATCGTCGTGATGGGCGCGGGCCGCATCGAACAGATCGGCACGCCGCGCGACATCTACTACCGGCCGGCCAACCGTACGGTCGCGCAGTTCATCGGCACGCTGAACCGGCTTGACGGACAATGGCGCGATGGCGCGCTCGTGACGACGGGCGGCGCGATCGTCACGCCGCATGCCGGCGACGAGTGGTTCTTCCGTCCCGAGGATGCGCAACTCGCCGATCCCGCACATGCGCCGCTGCGCGGCACGGTCGGTGCATGCGCGTTCCTCGGCGAGCGCACGCGGCTCACGATCGAGCACGCGGCGCCCGACGCGCTGGTGATCGACGTACCGGGCCGCATCGCGCTCGCGCACGGCACGGCGGTCGGCATTACGATTGCACCGGAAGGCCTGATCGCGCTCGGCGCGTAATGCACTTCGGCACTTCGATTGCAGCACCCATGCACCACCCCACCGCGGCGCATGACGCCGCACCTACAATAACCAGACGATTCCGAGAAACGACGATGCTGCTAGCTCAAATCAGCGATCTCCACATCAAGCGGCCGGGTCAGCTCGCGTACCGGCGCGTCGACACGGCAGCCGCGCTCGCGCGCTGCATCGCGAGGCTGAACGCGCTCGTGCCGCGCCCCGACGCCGTGCTCGTCACCGGCGACCTGACCGACTTCGGTCACGACGACGAATACGCCAACCTGCGCGACCTGCTCGCGCCGCTCGAGATTCCGTACTACCTGATGATCGGCAATCACGACGACCGCGCCGGGCTGCGCCGCGCGTTCGCCGATCGCCCGGAGCTGCACGACGGCGAGTTCGTGCAGTACGCGATCGACGTCGGCGCGGTGCGCGTGCTCGCGCTCGATTCGCAGGTGCCCGGCGCGAGCCACGGCGACCTGTGCGACGCGCGGCTCGCATGGCTCGCCGCGCAGCTCGACGCCGCGCGCGATCGCCCGGTGATCGTCGCGCTGCATCACCCGCCGTTCGCGTCGGGGATCGGCCACATGGACGCACTGCGCCTCGCGCCCGCCGCCGCCGCGAAACTCGATGCGCTGCTGCGCGGTTATCCGAACGTCGAACGCGTGCTGTGCGGCCATGTGCACCGCATGATGTTTACGCGTTTCGGCGGCACGCTCGCGTCGGCGGTGCCGGCGCCCGCACACCAGGTCGCGTTCGACCTGCGGGCCGATGCACCGTCCGCGTTCCGGCTCGAACCGCCGGCGTTCGCGGTGCATCGTTATGAGCCGGATACGGGGATGACGTCGCACCACGTGTACGTGGATGAAGGCGCCGGGCCGTATCCGTTCTATGAGCCGACCGGGGAGCTGGTCGACTGACCGCGTGAAGCATGTGCAATGACGGGCGGCCCGTCATGCCGGTTGAGCCGGTTGAGCCGGTTGTGCCGGTTGAGCCGGTTGTGCCGGTTGTGCCGGTTGTGCCGGTTGTGCCGGTTGTGCCGGTTGTGCCGGTTGTGCCGGTTCACCGCCCACCCGGCAGGATTCACCGTGCTCCGGTATGATCGGCAGCCTCGGCCGGCGCCCGGCCCGCCTGCGCACCCGGCGCGTGCGCCGCGCGCCGCGCCGCCCAACCTCGCCCGCGCAGCCATGTCCACCGCCTCCACCGACCGTCCGGCCGACGCCGCCTCGCCCCACTACTCGCGCAGCCTGCTGTTGCTGCTCGCGACGATTGCGGGCGTGTCCGTCGCGAACATCTACTACAACCAGCCGCTGCTCGACAGCTTCCGCTCGGCCTTTCCCGACGGCGCGTCGTGGATCGGCGTGGTGCCGACCGCGACGCAGCTCGGCTATGCGGCCGGCATGTTCCTGCTCGCGCCGCTCGGCGACCGTTTCGACCGCCGCGGGCTGATCCTGATGCAGATCGCCGGCCTGTCGGTCGCGCTGATCGTCGCAGCCGCCGCGCCGTCGCTGGCCGTGCTCGCGGTCGCGAGCCTCGCGATCGGCGTGCTCGCGACCATCGCGCAGCAGGCCGTGCCGTTCGCGGCCGAAATTGCGCCGCCCGCCGAACGCGGGCACGCGGTCGGCACCGTGATGAGCGGCCTGCTGCTCGGCATCCTGCTTGCGCGCACGGCCGCCGGCTTCGTCGCCGAGTATTTCGGCTGGCGCGCGGTGTTCGCCGCGTCGGTCGCGGCGCTCGTCGCGCTGGCCGCCGTGATCGTGCTGCGGCTGCCGCGCAGCTCGCCGACGTCGACGTTGTCGTACGGCAAGCTGCTCGGCTCGATGTGGCATCTGGCGGTCGAACTGCGCGGGCTGCGCGAGGCGTCGCTGACGGGCGCCGCGCTGTTCGCGGCGTTCAGCGCGTTCTGGCCCGTGCTCACGCTATTGCTCGCCGGCGCACCGTTCCATCTCGGTCCGCAGGCGGCCGGCCTGTTCGGGATCGTCGGTGCGGCGGGCGCGCTCGCGGCGCCCTACGCGGGCCGTTTCGCGGACACGCGCGGCCCGCGAGCGATCATTTCGCTTGCGATCGCGCTGCTCGCGCTGTCGTTCGTGATCTTCGCGCTGTCGGGCTCGAGCCTCGTCGGGCTCGTGATCGGCGTGATCGTGCTGGATGTCGGCGTGCAGGCCGCGCAGATCTCGAACCAGTCGCGCATCTATGCGTTGAAGCCCGACGCACGCAGCCGCGTCAACACGGTGTACATGGTGTGCTATTTCATCGGCGGCGCGCTCGGCTCGTCGGCCGGCGTCGCCGCATGGCACGCGTTCGGCTGGACCGGCATGTGCGCGGCCGGGCTGCTGTTCACCGCACTCGCGGGCTGGTCCCACCATCGCGGCGGCCGGCGCGGCTGAGCGCACCCGGCAGCGCCGGCGTCACGCGTCGGCGCGCGGTGCGGCCGGTTCGTCGGCGGGCGGCGATGCGAACGCCTGCGCCGGCTCCATGACGACTGCCGGATCCATCACGGCAGCGGGCGTCGGTACCGCAAGCGGAACGGCGGAAGGCACCAGGATGGGCGCAGCATCCGGCAGTGCGATCTGATCGGGTGCGGACGCAACGTCCTCCGCCGACGCGGCCGCCACGGTCGTCGAACCGACAGCCGCCGCGCGTGCCGCGGGCCGGCGCGCCGGATCGAACACGAACGACAGCCCGACGCTGCCGAGGATCGCGACGGTCGCGACCACGGTCGCCATCGTCACGGGTTCGCCGAGCAGCAGCGCACCGAGCGCGACCGCGACGATCGGGTTCACGTACATGCAGCTGCTTGCGATGATCGGGCTCGTGTGGCGGATCAGGTAGCCGTACGCGACATACGCGGCCATCGTGCAGAACACCATCAGGTACAGAAACGCGAACACCGGCCCCGCCATCACGTGTTCGATGCGCTCGCCGATCAGCCATGCGACGAGCGTCGAAATCAGGCCGCCGAGGCCGATCTGCAGCGACGTCGACAGAAACAGGTCGGACGGCAGCTTGAGCCGCGTCGCGAGGTGCGCGCCGCCCGCCCAGAACAGTGCGCCGGCCAGCACGCAGATCGTGCCGAGCGCCGAATTCTGCGCCGCCGCGCCGCCCGAATTCAGCACGACGATGCCGACCATCCCGAGCGCGACCGCCGCCCACTCGCCCTTCGTCACCGGCCGGCCGGCCACCGCCGCGATCACGGTCGCGAACAGCGGCACCGTGGCCACCATCACCGCGGCCGAGCCGCTGCTGACCGAGCTGATCCCGAGCGCGATCGTGCCGGACGACAGCGCGACGAGCATCGTGCCGACGATGCCCGCATTGCGGATCTCCAGCAGCGTCGGCCATTCGGGCTTGCGCCGCAGCGCGAAGATGAACAGGCCGATCCCGCCGAGCAGGTTGCGCAGCCCCGACAGCAGCAGCGGCGGGAACGACTGCAGCGCGAAATGCAGGCCGCTGTAGGTCGAACCCCAGACGAAATAGATGAATACGAGCGCCAGCGCGACGCGCCCGCCGCGGCTTTGCGGCAGGCGGATCCGGAACGAAAGGCGGGAGAAGAAATCGAGGAGACGATCGAGCGGGGTCATCGGGCAACCCGCCCGCACGTCGCGCCGCGTGCTCCGCTGAAAGACGCCGGCAATGCCGGCAAACGGTCCTGGCGGGACCGGGAAGGCAGAGCGAACGTGCGGAACGACATGGCAGTGCGAACGGCGACGAAAGAGAACCGGCAAGCGGCGGCAGAAGGACAAAAAAACACGCGCAGCCGCTTCGGCTGCGCATGCTCGGCATTATGGCATCAAGGATTCGAAAGCATCGTCAGACCTGTCTGAAAGGATAAGGACTGACGTTTCGGCGCGACATTTTTCGGCCGACGGGCGGGTGAAATCCGGGGCCGGATGCACGATGCGCGCATGTTGCCGGCGGTCGTGCCGAACTCGATCCCGCACTCAATCCATCGCAATCCGTAACGGCCGAACCAGACCTCGGCCGAACGGCCAATCATGCGCGCCGGCCCTCGCTTCACGCTTATCGTGACGGACGGCATGCCCTCCTCGTGCCATCCGCAGCCTCCATTCGAAACCCGCACAAGCCATATAAAATTTTGTATAATTCGACCATTCTTCCGCCGAAGCCGGTCGTGTTCGTCGGCAGCGCGCTCGACGATCTTCGCGACTTTCCGCTGCCTGCGCGACGTGACGCCGGCCACCAGATCGACCAGGTGCAGCGCGGCCTCGCGCCTGACGACTGGAAGCCGATGCGCACCGTCGGCGTCGGCGTGCGGGAAATTCGTCTGCGCGATGCGAGCGGCGCGTTCCGGATCGTCTACGTCGCGACCTTCGCCGACGCCGTCTACGTGCTTCACTGCTTCCGGAAGCAAACGGCGCGCACGAACAAGACCGATATCGACCTGGCCGCCCGGCGTTATCGCTCGCTGATGATGGAGTTGAAACGATGACCAATGAACGTTACACGAACGTCTGGGACGCAATCGAGGGTCAGCCGGCCGAGGCCGAGAACATGAAGCTGCGCTCCGAACTGATGATCGCGCTCAAGCAGCGCATCGCGCAGCTCGAGCTCAGTCAGGCCCAGGCTGCGCAACGGCTGGGCGTCACGCAGCCGCGCGTCTCCGACCTGATGCGCGGCAAGATCAACCTGTTCGGGCTCGACGCGCTCGTGAACATGGCCGCGGCAGTCGGCTTGCGCGTCGATCTCCAGGTGCGTGAATCCGCATGACGCAACGCACGACGCATGGCGCGCGATGCAGCGCGGCACGCGCATGCGCTGCGACGCCGAGCCATGCGCCGCTCACGATCCGCCGAACCAGTTGTATCCCTGATCGACCCAGTAGCCGCCCGGAAACGTATCGGTCACGAAGATTTCCATGATGTGTTTCGGGTTCTTGTAGCCGAGCTTGGTCGGCATCCGCAGCTTCATCGGGAAACCGAATTCAGGCGGCAGGCGGCGGCCGTCGTACTCGAACGCGAGCAGCGTCTGCGGATGCAGCGCGGTCGGCATGTCGATGCTCTCGTAGTAGTCGTCCGCGCACTTGAAGCCGACATATTTCGCATGCGTATCGGCACCCGCGCGCGCGAGGAATGCGCCGAACGGCGTGCCGCCCCAGCGGCCGATCGCGCTCCACCCTTCCACGCAGATATGCCGCGTGATCTGCTCCGCGTGCGGCAGCGCGCGAAGCTCGTCGAGCGTCCACACGCGCTTGCCCGTCACGCGGCCGGACAGCACGAGCCGATAGGTCGATTCATCGACGTGCGGCACGTCGTCGATCCCGTAGTACGCGTTGAACGGGAACGGCCGCGTGATGTCGGCTTCGGTGTAGGTCGGCGCGAGCCGGTCGGGGCTGAACAGCCACGCCTGCACGCGATCGTTCATGCGCGACACTTTCTCGAGGAACGCGTTGACCGACGCGTCGTCCTGCAGCGTGCAGCCGGTCAGCATCGTCAGGCCGCCGAGCGTCAGCACGCGCCGGTTGAAGAGCCGCCGCGACGGCATCTCGAGCTCGCGGCGCACGTCGAGTTCGAGCGACTTCCGGTCGAGTGCCCAGCGCGGGCGGTCGCGCTTGTGTTCGGATTCGGACATGATGATTTCCTTCGGCACCTTCGTGCCGTTCAACGGCCGCGCAGCATCGCGAGCAGCGAGCGCGGCACCAGCAGCGCCATCGCGACGTGCACGACGAAGAACGCGACGAGCAGCGACATCGCCCAGAAATGCACGACGCGCGCGTTGTCGTAACCGCCGAACAGTTCGCGCAGCAGCGGGAACTGCACGGATTTCCAGATCGCGAGCCCCGACAGCACCAGCACGACGAGATCGACGATCGCGGTCAGGTATGCCGCGCGCTGCACCGCGTTATAGACGCTCAGGTCGGCATGCGACAGCCGCCCGCCGAGCGCCGCGCGCACGTCGCGCCACACGGATGCCGGCGTGACCGGCAGCATCTTGCGCACGAGGCGGCCGGTCGCAAGCGACATCGTCAGGTAGAACAGCCCGTTGCCGACAAGCAGCCACATCGCCGCGAAATGCCATTGCAGCGCGCCGCCGAGCCAGCCGCCGATCGTGATGCCGTGAGGAAACGTGAACGGCGGATAGATCGGCGACGCGTCGTAGATGCGCCAGCCGGACAGCGCCATCAGCACGGCCGCGAGCGCGTTGAGCCAGTGGCTCGCGCGCACCCACAGCGGATGAATCGGACGCGCGGGCGGCGTGGCGGCCGCGCGCCCGGTGGCGGGAACGGTTTGCATGATGAAAACTCCCGGAATGAAGCGACGGAGCGCGAGACGGGGCCGGAAACCGGCCAGGCGACGCATGCGCTGACGCGCCGCCGTGGCGCGTGCCCCGCGCGTCACCCGGCACCGCGTACCGTCCCGGCACGCAGCGGCGACACGCGCGTCGGCCGCGCTCCGTCCGTTTCCGTCAGTTCGACGGGGCCATCTTGTCGTCCGATTTCGGCTTGCCCATCGAGTCGTGCGACATCGCGTCCTTCTTCATCGCGTGCTTCTTCATGGCGCCCTTCTTCATCGCGCCGCCCTTGGCCATCGCGTCGTCCTTCGCCATCGCGTCGTGGCCCATCGCGTCCTTCGACATCGACGAACCTTCCTTCGACATCGCGTCGTTCTGCGCATACGCGCCCGTTGCGATCATGGCGAAACCGGCGACACAGGCTGCGATCAGTACTTTTTTCATGACATCTCTCCGAAACATGGGTTTGAGGAGCCGAATAGACGGAGGACGTCGCGGGAAATGACAGTCGTTTCGAAAATATTTTTTTGGGGCTGCCAAAAGTGCCGCAATGCTGCGCCGCGCCGTCGTTGTCAGCCGGGCTGCAGGACCGTGCGGCGGTGTCATGCATCGCGGCTTGCGCGGCAGGCGCGCCGCCCGCAATGCTGCAACTGCACCGCGGTTACCGATCTGCCACCGGTTGAAACCGCCGCAAAGCCAGTGTATCGTGTGCGCTGCTAACGCGGGGGTCCTGCAATGCGCCCGGTCAACAAACCGGCATTGCGGGTGAGAAATACCCTTTGAACCTGATCTGGATAATGCCAGCGCAGGGAAGCGTACGGATTCCGCCGCCATCCTTCTGACGAAATCCGCCGCCTCACCAAGCCTCGTCTCCTGCTTAGCTCGAGCCCCACATTCGTCAAGGGCTCCGGGCAAGCGCCGCAGCGCCTGTCCGGCGCTCACACAGGAGATTGCATGAACGCCAATCCGAAGTTTCTGTCCGCCGACGCCCACGTCGATGCCGCCGCCGTCGCGCCGCTGCCGAATTCGCGGAAAGTCTATGTGACCGGCTCGCAGCCCGACATCCGCGTACCGATGCGCGAAATCACGCAGGCCGACACGCCGACCGGCTTCGGCGGCGAAAAGAATCCGCCGATCTACGTGTACGACACGTCGGGCCCCTACACCGACCCGGAAGCCAAGATCGACATCCGCGCGGGCCTGCCCGCGCTGCGCCAGCTCTGGATCGAAGCGCGCGGCGACACCGAAGTGCTGTCCGGCCTGTCGAGCCGGTACGGCCTCGAGCGCGCGGCCGATCCGGCCACCGCCGACCTGCGTTTCCCGGGCCTGCACCGCAACCCGCGCCGCGCGCAGGCCGGCAAGAACGTCACGCAGATGCACTACGCGCGCCAGGGCATCATCACGCCGGAAATGGAATACATCGCGATCCGCGAGAACCAGCGTCGCGCCGAGTACATCGAGAGCCTGAAGACGAGCGGCCCGAACGGCGCGAAGCTCGCCGCAATGATGGGCCGCCAGCATCCGGGCCAGGCGTTCGGCGCTGCCGCGTTCGGCGCGAATGCGCTCGCCGAGATCACGCCCGAGTTCGTGCGCGACGAAATCGCGCGCGGCCGCGCGATCATTCCGGCGAACATCAACCACCCGGAATCCGAGCCGATGATCATCGGCCGCAACTTCCTCGTGAAGATCAACGCGAACATCGGCAACTCGGCCGTCACGTCGTCGATCGGTGAGGAAGTCGACAAGATGACGTGGGCGATCCGCTGGGGCGGCGACACGGTAATGGACCTGTCGACCGGCAAGCACATCCATGAAACGCGCGAGTGGATCATCCGCAACAGCCCGGTGCCGATCGGCACGGTGCCGATCTACCAGGCGCTCGAAAAGGTCAACGGCAAGGCCGAGGACCTGACCTGGGAAATCTTCCGCGACACGCTGATCGAGCAGGCCGAGCAAGGCGTCGACTACTTCACGATCCACGCGGGCGTGCGCCTGCAGTACGTGCCGCTCACCGCGAACCGGATGACGGGCATCGTGTCGCGCGGCGGCTCGATCATGGCGAAGTGGTGCCTCGCGCATCACAAGGAAAGCTTCCTGTACGAACACTTCGAAGAGATCTGCGAGATCATGAAGGCGTACGACGTGAGCTTCTCGCTCGGCGACGGCCTGCGCCCCGGCTCGATCTACGACGCGAACGACGAAGCGCAGCTCGGCGAGCTGAAGACGCTCGGCGAGCTCACGCAGATCGCGTGGAAGCACGACGTGCAGGTGATGATCGAAGGCCCCGGCCACGTGCCGATGCAGTTGATCAAGGAGAACATGGATCTCCAGCTCGACTGGTGCAAGGAAGCGCCGTTCTACACGCTCGGGCCGCTCACCACCGACATCGCGCCGGGCTACGATCACATCACGTCGGGCATCGGCGCGGCGATGATCGGCTGGTTCGGCACCGCGATGCTGTGCTACGTGACGCCGAAGGAACACCTCGGCCTGCCGAACAAGGACGACGTGAAGGAAGGCATCATCACGTACAAGCTCGCCGCGCATGCCGCCGACCTCGCCAAGGGCCACCCGGGCGCGCAGGTGCGCGACAACGCGCTGTCGAAGGCGCGCTTCGAGTTCCGCTGGGAAGACCAGTTCAACATCGGTCTCGATCCGGACAAGGCGCGCGAATTCCACGACGAAACGCTGCCGAAGGATTCGGCGAAGGTCGCGCACTTCTGCTCGATGTGCGGCCCGCACTTCTGCTCGATGAAGATCACGCAGGACGTGCGTGAATTCGCCGCGCAGCAGGGCGTGTCGGAATCCGAAGCGCTGAAGAAAGGGATGGAAGTGAAGGCGGTCGAATTCGTCAAGACCGGCGCCGAGATCTACCACCGTCAATAAGCGAACGCGGCGGTCCGCACCGGACACGTATCGCGATGCACGAAGCCCGCTTTCGAGCGGGCTTTTTTGCGCATGTCGTGTACCTGCCGATGCACGGGAAACAATTGATTACGAAACCGCGCGCGGCTTAACAAGTCCTTACAGCAGCGTCGCGGGACGGCGCGTAGATTGGGGACATGCGTGGCCGCCAGCCGGTCGCGCGTCCTCCGTTCACTACCACAAGGACACGATCATGAATTCGATTCGGCGTATTGGGGTATGCGCGCTCCTCGTCGCGACGGTGGCCACCCTGTCGGCCTGCGATTCGATGACGACACGCCAGCGCGACACGGCAATCGGTGCGGGTATCGGCGGCGTCGCCGGCGCGGCGATCGGCGGCAACGCGCTGTCGACGCTGGGCGGCGCGGCGGCCGGCGGCATCATCGGCAACCAGGTCGGTAAATAAGCCGACCGGCTATCCGGCCGCCGCGCGAAGCGCGGCGAGTTCCGGCCTGACGGCGTTTTCGCACTGCGGAAGCGCCGTTTTTCGTATGCGGCGCCGCAGCACGCCGCAGCGGCCCGGAAATGATCCGTTACCGTTTTGCACACCCTGTCATCGGTGCGCGGCCTAAGCTTAAGCATCTGCCGATTGCCGGCTCCGCCGGAGAGACATCATGAACAGGATCCTCGTCGCCGCAGCGCTCGCCTGCACGACGCTCGCCGGCTGCTACTACCCGTACGGCTACTATCCTGGCGCCTACTATCCTGGCGGCTATTACGCGGCTGCACCGGTGCAGCCGGCACCCGTGTACGTCGATCCGGGCCCCGCCTACTACTATCCGGCGCCTGCGTACGCACCGGCGTGGGGCGGCTATTGGGGACCGGCGCTGTCGCTCAATTTCGGCTTCGGCGGACGCGGCGGACGCGGCGGCTGGCACCATCACTGATCGGGCTGCGCGGCCGGTGGCCGCGCCGTCCCGCGCCTGCAAACAGCGAATCTCCCGTTTCTTGTCGTTTCATCGAATCGTGAAACGACGGCGTGGTAACGCGGTGTAAGATCCACCGCATCCCTTCCCTCGCCCTCACGATCGATGTCACCCAAGAACGCCATCCTGCTGACCGTGCTCGCTGCCCTGTGGGGCGCGTCGTTCCTGTTCATCCGGGTCGGCGTCGTCGATTTCGGCGTCGCGCCGCTGATGGCGCTGCGCGTCGGCATCGGTGCGCTGTTTCTCACGGGCTTTGCGCTGACGCGCTTCAAACCCGCCGATCTCGGCGCGCGGCTGCGCCGTCATGCGTGGCCGTTGTTCGTCGTCGGCGCACTGAACTCGGGCATACCGTTCTGCCTGTTCGCGTTCGCCGAACTGACGCTGTCGGCCGGCCTGACGTCGGTGATCAACGCGACGACGCCGCTGTGGGGCGCGCTCGTCGCTTACCTGTGGCTGAAGGACAAGCTGTCGCTGCCGCGCGCGCTCGGCCTCGTGATCGGTTTTGCCGGCGTGCTCACGCTCGTGTGGAACCAGATCGCGAATGCACACGGCGACACGGGCGCCAGCGCGACCGCGCTCGCCGCCGCCGCCGCGCTCGGCGCGACGCTGCTGTACGGCATCGCGGCCAATTACACGAAGCGCAAGCTCACCGGCGTCGATCCGCTCGTCAACGCGGCCGGCAGCATGATCGGCTCGACCGTCCTGCTGCTGCCGTTCGCGATCGCCACCTGGCCGGCCGCGCCGGTCAGCGTGCACGCATGGGGTGCCGTGCTCGGCCTCGGCATCGCCTGCACGGGCATCGCGTATTTCATCTTCTTCTACCTGATTGCGCATGTCGGCCCCGCCCGCGCGATTACCGTGACGTTCGTGATCCCGGTGTTCGGCCTGCTGTGGGGCGCGCTGTTCCTCGGCGAGCATGTGTCGGCCGTGATGATCGAAGGCTGCGCGATCGTGCTCGTCGGCACCGCGCTCGCGACCGGCGTGATCAAGCGAATTCCCGGTCTGGGGCCGCGTGGCGGCGAAGCGACCTGAGGATCCGGGCGCACGCCGCCGTTCGTCGTTCGTCGTGAGGTGATCGCCGCCTGCTCCCCGTCGCGCCGAGGATGGCGCTGCAGCGCGACGGCATCCGCCCTGACGGCAACGTTCGGACGCGACCGCGCCCGCGCCGGGCTTTCCCGCACCGCCACGCGCGCCATGCGGCCATGACGCAGTTCATGCCGCGGGATTGTCATGTGCTTCTGCGGCACCTTTCACTGCGTGGCGGTCATGCACTGCACGCACTCCAGCGACGCCGATCACCGCTGCGCGCCGGCCAAGGCCGCGCCGTGTCCCGTTTGCGTCTGGAGTTTCCCTGATACGCGCGCCGCCGCATTCCCGTTACACTCGTAACATTCTTTCGCAGAAGGCGGTCACGATGCCTCACGTTCTTTCGCGTCCGCCTGCGCGTGCGACTGCTTTGGCGTGGCGGCGCGCTGCCGGCCCGCCGCTCGCCCCTGGGCACCGCTGACATGAAGCCCGCCCGCGACCTTTCGCTCGACTCCCTGCTCGAACGCCTCACGCTGACGCCCGGCGGCTGGCACGCCACCTTTCGCACCACGACGCTGCGCAGCGTATTCCAGCCCGTGCTGTCGATCACGCACAAGCGTGTGGTCGGATACGAGGCGCTGCTGCGCGTCGTCGACGCGAACGGCGCGCTGATCTCGCCCACTGCCCTCTTCGACAAGACGCGCGCCGACGCCGACGCACTGCTGCTCGACCGGCTCGCGCGCTGCCTGCACACGGCCAATTTCGTCGCGCAGGGCATCGGCGACGGCTGGCTGTTCCTGAACGTGACGCCGCGCGTGCTCGATTCGGGCCTCGTGCAGCGCGAGTTCGTCGAGGCGCTGTGCCGGCATTTCGTGTTGCCGCCGAACCGCATCGTGCTGGAAGTCATCGAACAGCCGGCGCGCGACGAAGCCGCGCTCGCCCGCACGATCGACATGATCCAGCATCGCGACTTCCTGATCGCGATCGACGATTTCGGCACGGGATTCTCGAACTTCGACCGCGTGTGGCGCGCGCGGCCCGACATCGTCAAGCTCGATCGCTCGCTCGTCGAGCGCACGACCGGGTCGGCCGAGGACCGCCGCATCATGCATCACCTCGTGTCGATGCTGCACCAGGCCGGCGCGATGGTGCTTGCCGAGGGCGTCGAAAGCGACGACGCGCTGCAGGCGCTGATGGAGGCCGACATCGATTTCGTGCAGGGTTTCCAGTTCGGCCAGCCCGACACGTCGATCGCGCACGCGAGCGCGGCCGCGCCCGCGATGCTCGACGCCGCGTGGAAGCGCTTCATCGCGCGCCGGCACACACCGGTCGTCCCCGAGCAGCCGGGCTTCGACGCGATCGAGCGGCTCGTGCTCACCGGCGCGGCCGCGTTTTCCGCAAGCGGCAACCTGCAGGATGCCGCGCAACGCGTGTTCGCGGTGCCGGCCGCGCGCCGCGTGTTCGTCACCGACGAGATCGGCGAGCAGTTCCTGCCGTCGATCGGCGCGCCACCCGACGATGGCCAGGCAATCGCCACCCGCCTGTCGCCGCTGTTCCCTGAAACGCACAGCAACTGGTCGCGGCGCCCGTACTTCCAGCGCGCGATCGCCGCGCCGGGGCGCGTCGCGCTGATGGGCCCGCACTTCTCGCTGACCGAAGGCCGCGACTGCTATACGGCCGCCGTCGCGATCCGTGCGCAGAGCCGGCTCGTCGTGTTCTGCGTCGATTTCGTGCTCGACAGCGCAGGGACCGTGATGCGCTAGCCAGCCGGCGCGGCGGCGGGCATTCGCCCGCGATGCCCGTCGAGCGTGCGGCCCTCCGGCCATCCATTCGTCAGTCGACCACCTTCCCTCTTCCCGACTTCACCGTGCTGCGGCGCGACTTGTGCTCGAGCCGTCGCTCCTTCGACGCGCGCGTCGGCCGCGTCGCGACCCGTGCGCGCGGCGTGAACGCGACGCCGGCGATCAGCGCATCGAGTCGCGCCAGCGCGGCTTCGCGGTTCTTCTCCTGCGTGCGGTATTCCTGCGACTTGATCACGACGATGCCGTCGCGCGTGATGCGCTGGTCGGACAGTGCGAGGAGCCGCTCCTTGATGACCGGCGGCAACGACGACGCGCGGATGTCGAACCGCAGGTGGATCGCGCTCGACACCTTGTTCACGTTCTGCCCGCCCGCGCCCTGCGCGCGCACGGCCGTCCATTCGACCTCCGCCGGATCGAGCGTATAGCGGATCATCATCGCGAAGCCTCCGTGCGTCGCCGTGCAATCGCCTCGTCGACGCGGGCCGCGAGCCCCGAATCGCGCTGCGTGCGCGTCGCGACCGCCTGCGCCAGCACGCGCCGCGGCCCGATCACCTGCACGCGCGTGCGTGCCCGCGTAACGGCCGTATAGACGAGTTCGCGCGTGAGCACGCGGCCGAACGATGCCGGCAGCACGAGCGCGGCTTCGTCGAATTCCGAGCCCTGCGATTTGTGGACCGTCAGCGCGAACGCCGTTTCGTGCGGCGGCAGCGCGGCCGGCGACACGGCGCGCGCGGTGCCGTCCGCACGCCTGAACCACACGCGCAACACGCCGTGCGCGTCGGGCAACGCAATGCCGATGTCGCCGTTGAACAGCCCGAGCGCATAGTCGTTGCGCGTCACCATGATCGGCCGTCCGGTGAACCAGTGCGCGCCGACCGCGAGCGGCACGCGCGCCGCATGCCGCACGTGCGCGGCCACGAGCGCGTTGACGTGCTCCGCGCCGCGCAAGCCGCTGCGCGTTGCGCACAGGATCCGGAACCGGTTGAGCGCATCGAACAGCGGCAGCGGATCGGGCACCGGCGCGGCCAGCACGCCGCGCAATGCATCGAGGTAGGCGCCGAACCGCCGCGCGAGCCGCTCGACCGTCGACGACGCGAGCGACTCGCCCGCATCGTCGTGGAACGACGCGGCAGCCGCGTCGTCCGCGGGCAGCGCGTCGAGCGCAGCCTGCACGTCGCCGCGGCGGATCGCGAGCGACAGCCGCCCGATCGGCGAATCGAGGCCGAAGCGGTAATTGCGTTCGAGCCACACGACACAGTCGGCGAGCGGTGCCGGTGCGGGCGTGGCGGGCGATGCAGCGGGTTCGCCAGGCAATGTCGACGCCACCGACACAAGCGCCGCGTCGCCTGCGTCGAGCGGCGGCAGCTCGACGGCGTCGAGCCATGCGAGTTCGTCGACTTCGATCCATGCAGGTGCGCTGCCCCCATCGCCGATATCGCCTGCATCGGTCAATGCCGGACCGGCGGACGCCGATGGCGTGACGTCGGCCGCGGCAATCGCGTCGTCCTGCGGCTCGTCGTCGAACAGCGACGCCTGTCGCGCATCGGCGCGCGGACGCGACGCCCGTTTGCGCGAAGCGACGGCAGATGCCGAAGCGGAAACCTGGGCCGGTGCCGCAGTGGAAACCGGATTCGCAGCAGGCACAGTCGCCGCTTCGTCCGGCACCGGCAACGCCGCGACGAACGCCGCCTCGTCGATGCCGAGCGCCAGCGCGATGCGCGTGCGCGCCGCGGCGGTAAACGCCGGCCGCGCGCTCAGTTCCGCGAACACTGCACCCGCCTCGACCGCGGCCAGTTGATCCTTGTCGCCGAGCAGCACGAGCCGCGCGCCCGGCGCGAGCGCGTCGAGCAGATGCGCGGCGAGCGCGACGTCGATCATCGACGCCTCGTCGACGACGATCAGGTCGTACGGCAGCGGATTGTCGCGATGATGCCGGAAGCCGGCCGCCCCGCCGCCGCCCAGCAGGCGATGCAGCGTGTACGACGTGTCGGGCAGGCGCGCCGCGAGTTCGGGCGGCAGGTCGCCGGCCCGTGCATGCAGCGCTTCCTGCATCCGCTGCGCGGCCTTGCCGGTCGGTGCGGCCAGCGCGATGCGCAGCCCCGGGTGCGCGTCGAGCAGACAGGCCAGCACGCCGACGACGGTCGTCGTCTTGCCGGTGCCGGGGCCGCCGCTGACGATCGTCACGCGGCCCGTCAGCGCGACGATCGCCGCGACGCGCTGCCAGTCGACGTCGCCGGTCGCGGGCCCGAAGTAACGCGCGAGATTGTCGCGCAACCGGTCGGGCGACAGCCCTTCGTCCGGCGCCGCGACGCCGGCCTGCGCCACGAGTGCATCGGCCAGCCGCCGTTCGTAATCGAAATAGCGCGACAGGTACAGATGGTCGTGCCGGTCGACGATCAGCGGCCGCTCGTCGCCGCGCGCGAGCGTGCCGAACGCGACCACGCCGCTCGCGGCGAGCGCCGCGCGGATCTCGTCGAGCGGTTCTTCGTAGCGCTGCGCGAGCGCGCCGAGCGCGACGCACACGTGGCCGCCCGCGGTCGCGCGGCTCGTCGCGAACGCGGCGCGCGCGGCCCAGCGCGCGGCCGCGGCCGGTGCGCCGGCGCGCCGCGCGAGGTCGCCGATGCGGCGCGCGAAACCTTCCGCGAGCGCAATGCCGAAATCGGCGGGCTCGGGCAGCCGCGCGACGAGGCCGCCGGTAAATTCGAGCAAGTCGTCGGACGCATTCATGCGCGGCCCCCTTCCATCATCCGGTCGAGTGCGTCGACGAGCGCGCGTCCGGGCCGCCGCGCATGCACGCCGGCCGGCTCGCCGCCGCTGCGCCAGTCGGGCCGCACGCCCCGCACGAACAGGTACAGGTAGCCCGCGATATGCGTGTCGTAGTCGTAATCGCGCAACCGCCCGCGCAGGTAGCGATGCAGCGCGACCGTGTAGAGCAGCGCCTGCAGGTGATACGCGTGATCGGCCATCGCGACGTCGAGCGCGCGCGGGCCGTACGCGTCCGGCGTCGTGCCGAGATGGTTCGACTTCCAGTCGACGATCCAGAAGCGGCCGTCGTGTTCGACGATCATGTCGATGAAACCCTTGATGAAACCGGCGAGCATGCCCGCCTCCAGTGCAACGTCCGGGTAGCCGTGCGCGACCAGCAGCCGGCGCAGCGCCGCCAGGTCGAGCGACGGCGCCGGGAACAGGAACCCCATTTCGTCGAGCCGCTTCGCGGGATCGAGATCGGCAAGCCGCATGCCCGGGACTAGTTCGGTGCGCACGACGTCGTCGACGAGCCGCGCCATCATCGTCGGCAGGCGCGTCGCGAGTTCGGGCTCGGCCTCGACCGGCCGGTCGTGCAGCGCGCCGAGCGCGGCCTTGTGCCACGACTCCGGTTCCGTGAACCGGCTGAGTTCGAACAGCCGGTGCAGGCACTCGCCCGCCGCCGCGCCGCGCGGAAACACGAGGATGTCGTCGTCAGGCGGTTCGGGCGCAACCGTATCGGCCAGGATGAACTCGCCGTCCGGCGCCACCTCGGCAAGTGCATCGTGGTCGGGCCGCAGTTCGTCGTCGGGCACAGCCGCGACGCCCGCCTCCTCGCGCGCCATCGACGCGGTCAGCGAGCTGAAGCTCGCCATCCGCCACGCATCGCGCAGCACGCGCGTCGCATGGCGCGCCGCAAGCGTCTGCGATGCGTCGTGCCCGGCCGCGAGACGCTCGCGGCGCGCGGGCACCGGCAGCGGCGCGACGCTCACGGGGCCACCTGCAAGCGCGTGCCACGCGGCGTCGAGCGCGGCTTCGTCGGGCGGCTCGTCGAGCCACGCATCGAACGCGTGGCCGGCGCCCGCGACGAGCCAGTTGAGCACGCTGCGCCGCGCTTCGCGCGTCGAGCGAGACGACAGGTATGGCCCGGCGACGACGTAGCTGCGATAGACCGCGCGCGTGAGCGCCACGTAGACGAGCCGCGCGCGTTCCGCGGCCTGCTCGCGCAGCGCCTGCCGCGCCGCGTGCGCAGCCGCCTCGTCGTCGCATCCGTAATGCAGCACCGCGTCGCCCGCGTCGTCGTGATACTCGCGCGCATCGGGCAGCGCGGACGCCGGCGGCTCGCGCAACCCGCCGTCGTTCAGGAACGGACAGAACACGATCGCGTATTCAAGGCCCTTCGACTTGTGCACGGTCACGATCTGCACGAGGTTGCGATCGGATTCGAGGCGCAACTGCGCTTCCTCGCCGCCGCCGTCGAGCCGTTGCGCAGCGAGCCAGCGCAGCGTCGGCGCGATGCCCGGCTGAGCGGATGCGCGCGCCTGCGTCAGCTCGGCCAGGTGGTTGATGTCGGTCACGCGGCGTTCGCCGTCCGCGCCGGCCATCAGCCGCTCGGCAATCCGCAGTTCGCGCGTGAACGTGCGCCACATCACCGCGAAACCGCGTTCGCGCCACAGCAGCCGATACCGCGAGAAACGCTCGACCCAGCTCATCGCGTCGGCACTGTCGGCCGCGGACGCTTCGTGCGACGCATCGCCGTCGCCTTGCTCCATCCGCCACAGCGCGCCGGCATCGAGGCCGAACCAGTCGGCCGCGAGCGCCGCGCGCAGGCGCCGCAAGTCGCCCGGCGCGTCGATCGCCGCCAGCACGCGTTCGAGCTGCTCGGCGTCGCCGGTCGAGAACACCGATGCCTGCGCCAGTTCGACGCTGCCGATGCCCCACGTGGCGAGCACACGTTTCACGAGACTGCCCTGCCGGTGCGTCTGCACGAGCACCGCGATGTTGCCCGGCGACAGCGGCGTGTCGCCCAGCCGCACGCGCCCTTCGCGCGCGCCGCGCATCAGCCGTGCGATCTCGGCCGCGCAGGCCTGGGCGGCCTGCGCCTGCGCATCGCGCTTGAGCAGCGTGCCTTCGCCGCCCGGCAGCGCCCAGACCCGGAAATCGCCGGCCGGGCCCGGATCGGTTTCGTCGACGAACGGCGCACGCACGCGCGTGCCGGCACGCACCGCGTAATAGTCGAGCCCGTCGAGCACGAACGCGCGCGGATTCGACATGAAGAAGCGGTTGCACGCATCGACGATCGCGGGCGTCGAGCGCTGGTTGACTGCCAGCGTGTAGCACGCGCTCGCGCTCGCGCGTGCCGCAAGATAGGTATGCAGATCGGCCGCGCGGAAGCTGTAGATCGCCTGCTTCGGATCGCCGACGAGGAACAGCGGCCCGCCCGGCGCGAAGATGCGATCGAAGATCGCGAACTGCAGCGGGTCGGTATCCTGGAACTCGTCGATCAGCGCCGCCGGATAGCGCACGCGCAGCGTCTCGGCGAGCCACGGATGCGCATGCAGCGCGTGGTACAGGTTCGCGAGCAGATCGTCGAACGAGACGACACGCCGCGTACGCTTGCGCTCGGCCAGTTCGCCCGGCGCCATGTCGAGCCATTCGGCGATCAGCGCGAGCCAGCGCGCGCGCTGCGCGGCCTCGGCCGCCGCCACGGCCGCTTCGAGCGCGTCGGCCACGTCGAAGAACGCGTGTTCGGGTGTCGCGCCGCCTTTTTTCGTCGCTTTCACGAGCGCGGTGCGCGTGAGCTTCAGTGCGGCCTTCGGCAGCGCAGCCGTCGCTTCGCCTTGCGCGAAATGCGCGGCCCACGCGGCGAGCGCATCTGCAACCGCATCGGGCTTGTGCGAGCGCTGGTTGAGCGCGGGCTGCGCGGTGCGCAGCAACGCATCGATCGCCTCACGCTCGGCCGCCCACATCCGCGCCGCCTCGGCGAAGCATTCGGCCGCGGCGGCCTCGGCCGATTCGTCCGGCTCGGTCACGCCGTCCCAGCGCAGCGCGGCGAGCGGCTTCTTCAGCCGGCGCGCGAGCTGCGCATCGAGCGCGGCCGGGCCGGCGCCCGATTCGACGAGCCAGGTCGCGAAGCCCGGCCAGCGCGCGGCCGCCGGTTCGACGCGCGTGCGCCAGAAGTCCGCCGCAAGCTCGAAGCGCAGCGATGCGTCGTCGGCCTCCATGTCGAACGCGAACGGCATCGCGGCCGCGAACGGCGCTTCCTGCAGCGCGCGCTGGCAGAACGCGTGGATCGTATGGATCGCGGCCTGGTCGAACGCGCGCAGCGCGCGCCGGATCCGCTTCTCGGCGATTTCGCGATCGATCGTGCCGCCTTCGCCGAGCGTCGTTTCGAACAAGCGAGTGATAAACGGATCGCTACCGTCGTCGCCTTTCGCAAGCACGTGCGCGAGCTGCGCGAGCCGGCCGCGAATCCGCTCGTGCAGTTCGGCCGTCGCCGCCTTCGTGAAGGTCACGACGAGGATTTCGTCCGCGCCCAGATCCTTTTCGAGCAGCAGGCGCACATACAGCGCGCAGATGTTCCAGGTCTTGCCGGTGCCGGCCGACGCCTCGATCTGGTTGACGCCGTCGAGCGGGCACGCGAACACGTCGAGTTCGAGCGCCGGCTGCGGCTGCGACACGGCGCTCATGCGACCTCCTTCAGATGTTCGACGAGCGGCTCGAACACGAGCCGCGCGAGCGTGCCGAACGGCTCGTCGAGCGATGCATGCGCACCGCGCCACGCGATCGCGATGGCCGGATCGTCGGCTTCGCTCACGACGCGCTCGTTGATCCAGACGCTCGCGGCCTTGGCCTCGCCGTCGGACACCCTCGCCCACGCACTGCGCGGGAAAAACCGCAGCGGCATGCGCCGCCCTGCGCGAAACAGCGCGGCAAGCGGCGCGAGCCGCTCGAGCGGCGCCGCGACCGGCGTGAGTTCGAACGCACCGCCGCTGCCGAACCACAGCGTACGGCGCGGGCCACCCGGCTCGACCGCGCAATAGACGAGATGCGCGAGCCACGCGGACAGGTAGTCGCGCGCGCTTGACCGTGCATAGCGGTAGATGATCTGCCCGGCCGGCGTGAGCCGGTTCAGCGTGCCGTGCAGTTCGAGCGGCGCGCTCACCGCATCGCCCGACAGCATCGCGTCGTCGGCGCCGAACAGCGCCTGTTCCGTGTCGGGCCACGCAGGCACGACGACGAGCGAAAACGGCCGCCGCTCGATGCCGTCGGCCAGCGCGCGGCGCACGTTCGACGCAAGCTGCGTCATCGAGCCGAGCGCCTGGTCGCGCCACACGGCGCCCGTCGCACCGCCCGGCAGTTCGGGGCTCGCATCGGCAATGCGCAACGCATGATCGTGCGCGGCCCCATCATCCGATTCGATCAGGAGCGGCAGCACGCGTTCGGCGAGTGCGTCGCTGCCGGCGAAGTCGAGCGTGAACGGCTCCCTGTCGAGCAATTCGGCCTGCGCGTCGGCGAGCACGATGCCGAGCCGTGCGCGCAGCAGCGCACGCGCGGGATGCCGCCAGAAGCGCTCGAACTCGCTGAACACGACGGGCTCGACCGGTTCGGCCGGCAGCGGCTGCGCGAAGAACGGCAGTTCGCGCGGCCCGTCGCGCGACGCATCGGCGGCCAGCAGCGACGCGAGCGCCGCACGCTCGGCGTCATAGGAAACGAGCCCGCTGCCGGGCTGGAAATACGCGGCCGCGAACGGTTGCAGCGGATGCTCGACGATGAACGCACGTCGCGCGGCATCGACGGCGTCCGGCGCCGCGTCGGGCCCGGCCGTGACGAGCGCGAGATGGTCGAGCAGTTCGTCGACGAGCGCCGCCGGCGGCAGCGGTGCGTTGTCGCGGATGCTGCGGCCCGTGTACGCGATCAGCAGCCGATCGCGTGCGGCGAGCAGCAGGTCGAGAAACAGGTTGCGCTCGTCGTCGCGGCGCTGCCGGTCGCCGAGCTTCGGCAACACGGCCATCAGGTCGAATTCGTCCGCGCGCGCAAGGCTCGGCAGCACGCCGTCGTCCATCCCGAGCAGGCAGACGACGCGGTACGGCAGGCCGCGCAGGCTCGTCAGCGACGAGAACGTGACGCCGCCCCACGGCACCCCGCCGCGCGCCGGATCGTCGAGCGCCGCGGTCAGCCCCGCGCGGACGACGGCCGCCGGCAACGCTTCGTCGGGCGCGCCCTCCGTCATCGCGGCCAGCATTGCGTCGAGCGCGTCGCGCACACCGGCAAGCGCGTCCGCATACGCGGCGCCAGAATCGAAGAAGCGCGCGAGCGTGTCGGCGAACAGTTCGCTCCAGCCGCGCGGCGTATGGGATTCGGCGAGCCGCCGCGCGAAGCCGTCGAGATCGTCGGTAAAGCGCGCGAGCCGGCCGAGCAGCTCGGCCTCGCTGCCCGTGGCCGCCTCGATCGGCAGCCACGCGCCGACCGGCGCCGCGCCTTCGGGCATCGCATAGCCGAGAAAGAGCCGCGCGAGCGCATCGGAGAACGTATGGCGCGGCGAAGGCACGGCCGCGTCGTCGCTCGCGAGCGGCGACAGCCCGCGCCGCGCGCCGGCGGCCGCGAGCCAGGTCTGCACCGTCTCGAGCGCGGCCGCATCGATGCCGTAGCGCGCAGCCACCGCGTCGACGCGCAGCCATTCGACCAGCTCCGGCGCGCCGACCTCCCGCTCCGGCAATGCGAGCCAGTCGAGCAGCACGCGCGCGACCGGGTTTGCCTGCGACGGCGGCAGGCCGGTGATCCGGTAAGGCACGCGCGCGCCGCCGGCGCCGGCGGTGCCGAACACGGCATCGATCAGCGGCCCGGCCGCCGCGAGGTCGGCCACCGCAACGAGCACGTCGGACGGCTGCAGGCTCGCGTCCGCGTCGAACCACGCGAGCAGCCGGTCGTGCAGCACCTCGAGCTGGCGCGCGAGGCTGTGGCACACGTGCACCTCGATCCCGCGTTCGGCCGGCGGATCGCCGGCTTCGGCCTCCGGCTGCAGCTCGAGGATCGCGTTCTGCACGCGTGCGAGCCACGTCGGCGCGGGATTCTCGACGAAACGCGACGCATCGCCCGACGCAGCGCTTTCAGTCAGTTCGTGCAGCATGTGCAGTTGCGCCTGCGTCTGCCGGCCCCACTCGGCGAGCAGCGGATGGCCGACTTCCTGGTAGTCGAGCCGCCCGGCCGCATCGAGCGCCTCGGCATGCGCGGCGGTCACGATGTCGAACCAGAATTCGCGGCACGGGTTCAGCGCATAGACGCGCACGTCGATCCAGCGCGACAACTCGCGCAGCAGCGCGACGTGCAGCGGCGGCATCGTCGGCAGTGCGAACACGCTGACCGATTCCGGCCAGTCGGCGCGCGCGACCGCATCGGCATCGAGATGGCGCGCCTCGACGAGGAAGCGGTGCGCGGGCGGCGTGCCGCTGTCGCTCAGTTCCGCGAGCAGCGCGCGCCACAACGCGGCCTGCCAGCGCTCGTCGTCGCGCGCGGCGTCGCTGATCCCGCGCGGCGCGCCGTCGCCCGCGAGCACGGATTCGCCGGCCTGCCACGCGGCCAGCCATTCGGGACGATAGGTCAGGTAATGATCGAGCACGGCCGCGACGCGGTGCGCGAGTTCGTAGCGCATCGCATCGTCGGACGCGGACAGATAAGCGGCAAGCCGCGGCGACGCGAGCCACGGCGCGCCGTCGGCCGCCTGCGCGAACAGCCGGTAGCAGCGCCACACGAGGCGGTCGGGCGCGAACGGCGAACGCTTGGGCACCTCCATCACGCGGCCGATCTGCGCCCACAGCCATTGCGCGAGATACGTGAACTCGACGTTCGCACACACGCCGTTGCGCGCGGCGATGTCGAGCTCGAGACGGCGGCGCAGCGCCGCGCTCGGCACGATGACCTGCTGCGGCGCCCACGGGCCGTTGCGGGCCGGGAACGCGGCCAGATCCTCGAGCAGCGCGTCGGCCAGCGTTTCGTGACGATTCGAATAGAAGAGATGGAGCATGAGGCAGGCGTCGGGACCTCGCACCGGCCGGGCCGGGCGAACAGGGTCCCCAAGGATAGCAAATGGACCGCCGCCGCGAGCCTCGTCCGGAAAGCCAGGTTTTGCGGACCGCGAAATACGATAGACTCGTCGCCAGTCAACATGCCGCCCCCGGGCCTCTTCGTCTGCCATTCAGCCCATCGATGCGCTATTCGGTCGAAATCAGAAAGTTTTTCTACAGCCAGTACTTTTTCGGCGGCCTGCGGATCGCGGTCGGCGTCTCGCTGCCGGCCGTGCTGTGCCTGATCGTGTTTCACAACCGGGAGCTCGGCTTCACGATCTCGACGGGCGCGCTCGGCGCGTGCGTCGTCGACATGCCGGGCCCGCTGAAGTACAAGCACAACGAAATGCTCGCGTGCAGCGTGATCGGCTTCCTGGCCGCGCTCGCCACCGGCCTCGCGACACCGCACATCTTCGCGCTGTGGCTCACGATCGTGCCGCTCACGTTCGTGCTGTCGCTGATCGTCGTCTACGGCAACCGCTGGCCGCAGATCAGCTTCGCGACGCTGTTCATGATGGTGATGACGCTCGAGGAGAAATTCACGCCGCTGCAGGCGTTCGTCAACGCCGGCTGGATTCTCGCAGGCGGCCTCTGGTATACGTACTGGGCCACGCTCGTGTCGCGCTGGCAGGCGCGCCGGATCGAGCAGCAGGCGCTGGCCGAGAGCCTGTTCGCATGCGCCGACTACCTGCTCGCGCGCGCGCAGTTCTACGATCTCGATGCCGATCTCGACGAGTGCTATCGCAATCTCGTCGCCCGGCAGATCACCGCGGTCGAAACGCAGGAAACCGCGCGCGACATCGTGCTGCGCAACCTGCCGAAGCTGCGGCGCGGCAAGCTCGATCCCGGCCGCACGACGATGTACAACCTGTTCATCAACAGCGTCGACCTGCACGAGCTGTTCGTCGGCGCGCACACCGACTACCCGCTCGTGCGCAACACGTTCGGCGGCTCCGATCTCATCATTTTCTACCGCGACCTGATCCGCAAGGCGGCCCGCGATCTCG
Source organism: Burkholderia pyrrocinia (assembly GCF_001028665.1). Lineage (NCBI taxonomy): Bacteria > Pseudomonadati > Pseudomonadota > Betaproteobacteria > Burkholderiales > Burkholderiaceae > Burkholderia > Burkholderia pyrrocinia. The sequence goes on along the minus strand of NZ_CP011503.1, from coordinate 2,561,458 downwards.
AGGAAATCGGCCTCGCGGTGCTCGAGAATCGTGCGCCGCATTCGCGGATCAGCGTGAAGGCCGAACTGCGCGCGATCGAGTACGAGATCGAGCTGATGCGCAAGAAGAACTTCGCGGCCACCAACGCGGAAGCGTATGCGGCCGTGCTGTCGACGTTCCGGCGCATCTGGAGCGCGACGCGCCTGATCGAACGGATGCGCCGCAACCTGTCCGGCCACGCCGATCCGCAGCAAACCGAACTGAAGATCGACAAGGCGCTCACGCGCTTCCTGCAGCGCCGCCGGATGTCGCCGCTGCTGATCTTCTCGAACCTGAACATGCGCTCGCCGAGCTTTCGCCACGCGCTGCGCGTGACGATCGCCGTAGCGGTCGGCTTCTGGCTCGGCCGGCTGCTGCCGCTCACGAACGCGTACTGGATCGTGATGACGACCATCATCATCCTGAAGCCCGGCTACTCGCTGACCAAGCAGCGCAACGCGCAGCGGATCGTCGGCACGCTGATCGGCTGCGCGGCGAGCATCGCGCTGATCTACACGGTGAAGGAGCCGCACCTGCTGATCGCGATCATGTTCGGGTCGATGGTGATGAGCTACAGCCTGCTGCTGTTCAACTACGCGGCGAGCGTCGTATTCACGTCGTCGTACGTGCTGCTGATGTTCCACCTGCTCGCGCCGGGCAGCATGCGGATCATCGGCGAGCGCGCGATCGACACGGTGGTCGGCTGCATGATCGCGATCGCCGCGAGCCGGCTGTTCCCGTACTGGGAATACCGGCTGATGGGCAAGCAGGTCGCCGACATGCTCGTGGCGACCCGCAAGTATTTCGAAGCCGTGTGGCGCGCCGGTCGCGGTGCGTCGCCGCCGCCCGTACCCGCCGCCGACGGCGCGGCCGTCGTGCCGGTCATCGCCGCGGCGGTCGAGACGCCGGCCACGAGCCTCGACGACGACTACCGCTACCGCCTCGCGCGCAAGGACGTGCATATCGCGTTCGCGAACCTCGGGCAGGCGTTCCAGCGGATGATGATCGAGCCGAAGGCGCATCAGCGCTTCGTGCCCGAGCTGAACGACCTGCTCGTGCAGACGCACGTGCTCGGCGCGCAGATCACGGCCGCCGCGCCGCTGATCCGCAACGCGTGCACGGCCGACGACAGCCTCGTCCATGACGACGCGCTGCAGCGCGGCCTCGCCGCCGTGCTCGACAATCTCGAGAAGGCCGAGGCCGGCGAGCCGCCGCCCGCCGATCAGCTCGAAGCATCGAAGCAGATCACGCGCGATCTCGACGCGATGGTCGTGTCGGCGGAAAAATCCGATGCGGTCGGCGCCGAGCTCACGCACGACCTGAAGGTGCTCGCGCACCAGTGCAAGCAGATGCTTGCGTCGTCGCTGCTGATCCGCAAGGACGCGAGCGTGATCCGCCTGCCCGCCTGACCCTCGACTGTTCCCGCCGGTGGCCGGCCCGCGCGCGACGCGGCTCGGCCACCGGCGTTCCCCGATTCAACGATCCCCCGAAGCATGACCCGCCCGCTCCACGCCGACGGCGCGCGACCGCCCCACCCTCTATTCCGCTCGTCGCGCCAGTCAGGGAATACCCGATTCCGGTTACCGGGCCCGGCTTGTTATCATTCGTTCACATTTAAGTTGTATAGACAACTTGAGCCATTCGGACCGGCTCCGCTCGCCCGGTCCGTCGCATAACGATATCGGAGACTCGATGAAAAACTTGCAGCGCCACCTGAGCGCGCGGCACATCCGCTTTCTCGCGCTGGGCTCGGCGATCGGCACGGGGCTGTTCTACGGCTCGGCGTCCGCGATCCAGCTCGCGGGCCCGGCCGTGATCCTGGCGTACATCCTCGGCGGCGCGGCCGTCTACATGGTGATGCGCGCGCTCGGCGAGATGGCCGTACGCGAACCCGTCGCCGGCTCGTTCGGCCACTACGCGACCGAGAACCTCGGCCCGTTCGCGGGATTCGTCACCGGCTGGACCTACACGCTCGAAATGGTGATCGTCGCGATCGCCGACATCACCGCGTTCGGCATCTACATGGGCTTCTGGTTTCCGGATGTCCCGCAATGGATCTGGGTGCTCGGGGTCGTCGCAATCATCTGCGGCCTGAACCTGTGCCACGTGAAGGTGTTCGGCGAGCTCGAGTTCTGGCTGTCGATCATCAAGGTCGGCGCGATCGTCGCGATGATCGGCGGCGGCGTCGCGATCCTGCTGACCGGCATGCACTTCGGCCATTCGGCCGACGTGCCGACGTTCGCGAACCTGTGGAACCATGGGGGCTTCCTGCCGAACGGTGTCGGCGGGCTGATCGCGTCGTTGTCGGTCGTGATCTTCGCGTACGGCGGGATCGAGGTGATCGGGATGAGCGCCGGCGAGGCGAAGGACCCGGAGCGCGTGATTCCGCGCGCGATCAACGCGGTGCCCGCGCGCATCCTGCTGTTCTACGTGCTGACGATGGTCGTGCTGATGTCGATCAGCCCGTGGACGGGCGTCGGCGGCGACGGCAGCCCGTTCGTGCAGATCTTCTCGGCGCTCGGCGTGAAGTCGGCCGCGACGATTCTCAACCTGGTCGTGATCAGCGCGGCGATCTCGGCGATCAACAGCGACATCTTCGGCGCGGGCCGGATGATGTTCGGGATGGCGCGGCAGGGCCAGGCGCCGCGCGTGCTGATGACGACGTCGCGGCACGGCGTGCCGTGGGTCACGGTGCTCGTGATGGCGGGCGCGCTGCTCGTCGGCGTGCTGCTCAACTACCTGATGCCGAAGGACGTGTTCCTGATGGTCGCGGCGATCGCGACGTTCGCCACGGTGTGGGTGTGGCTGATGATCCTGCTGTCGCAGGTCGCGATGCGTCGCCGCCTGTCGAACGCCGAAGTCGCGGCGCTGAAATTCAAGGTGCCGTTGTGGCCGGTGGCGCCGGCACTGACGATCGCGTTCATGGGTTTCGTGATCGTGATGCTCGGCTGGTTCGAGGATACGCGTGTCGCGCTGTATGTCGGCGCGGCGTGGCTCGCGCTGCTCGCGGTCGTGTTCTACGCACGGATCCGCCCGAAATTCGCACCTGCGTCACGTTGACGCACAGCTGACCTGCCTGCGCGGCGCGCCGGTTTCGGCGCCCGCTTCTTTCCCGGCTCCGCGCGGCGACTGCCGCACCGGAAGCCGCGGACTTCCCCCTTTCGCATGCACGCCGTACGCGGCCCGGCCGGGCCGCGTACCGGCACGTCAGTGCGATGCCGCGTTCGCGGCCTCGGCCGGATGGGCCTCGTCGTACGCGCGCTTCTGCGAAACCGCGTTGTACAGGATCGTCCCGATCACGAGCAGCACGGCCACGACGATCAGGATGCTCACGTTGCGGACAGGGTTCTTCTTGCGCTGATCGTTCATGGTCGGTACGTCTCCGGTCAAATTCGTCGAAGCGGGCATTCTACGCGCATGCGCCGCCGCCGCGACGTCCGGTTTCCGATCCCCGCCCCTGCCTTTCCCACCGCCTGCCGAAAGCTTTCATTTGATAATCATTCCCATTTCGATCTAGAATCCGGAGTCTTTCATTCTGTAATGTTCCGGATCGCTCGGGCGGCAGGCGCGCCCCGGAACGCTCCCTCGTCCACCTGCCCCACCGGAGTCTTCATGTCGAATCCGCGCACCCGCCTGCTGCCGTTCGCCGGCGCCCTCGTCCTTGCCGCGGCCGCATTCGCGCCGCTGGCCCATGCGGCCGAGGAAGTGAGCCTGTACACCACCCGCGAGCCGAAGCTGATCCAGCCGCTCATCGACGCGTTCACGAAACAGAGCGGCGTCAAGGTCAACACGGTGTTCGTGAAGGACGGCCTGCTCGAACGCGTGAAGGCCGAAGGCGCGCAGTCGCCGGCCGACGTGCTGATGACGGTCGACGTCGGCAACCTGCTCGATCTCGTCGACGGCGGGCTCACGCAGCCGGTGCGCTCGAAGGCGCTCGACGACGCGATTCCCGCGAACCTGCGCGGCGCGAACGGCGACTGGTATGCACTGTCGCTGCGCGACCGCGTGCTGTACGTCGAAAAGGACCTGAAGGTCGATGCGTTCCGCTACGAGGATCTCGCCGATCCGAAATGGAAGGGCAAGGTCTGCATCCGCTCGGGCCAGCATCCGTACAACACGGCGCTCGTCGCCGCGATGATCGCGCACGACGGCGAAGCCGCCACCGAGAAGTGGCTGCGCGGCGTGAAGGCGAACCTCGCGCGCAAGGCGACGGGCGGCGACCGCGACGTCGCGCGCGACATCCTCGGCGGCATCTGCGACGTCGGCCTCGCGAACGCGTACTACGTCGGTCACATGAAGAATGCCGAGCCGGGCACCGATGCGCGCAAGTGGGGCGACGCGATCAAGGTCGTGCGGCCGACGTTCGCGAACGCGAAGAGCGGCGGCACGCACGTGAACATCAGCGGCGCGACGGTCGCGAAACATGCGCCGCACAAGGCCAACGCGGTGAAGCTGCTCGAATACCTCGTGTCGCCGGAAGCGCAGGCGCTGTATGCGCAGGCGAACTACGAATACCCGGTGCGCGCGAACGTGAAGCTCGACCCGGTGATCGCGAGCTTCGGCACGCTGAAGGTCGATCCGCTGCCGCTGGCGGACATCGCGAAGCATCGCAAGCAGGCGAGCCAGCTCGTCGACAAGGTCGGCTTTGACAACTGATGCATCGTCCGCCGGCGCGCGCCGCCAGCCGTACCGGCCGCGCCTGCGGCCGCGCGCGGGCAGCCTGTGGCTGCTCGCGGCGCTGGCGATCGCCGCGGCGGTCGCGGCGCCGCTCGCGGTGCTCGTGGCCGCCGCGTTCGACGCCGATCTCGCGCACTGGCGGCATCTCGCCGAATTCGTGCTGCCGCAGGCGCTCGTCAATACGCTGCTGCTGCTCGCGGGCGTCGGCGCGATCGTGTCGATCGTCGGCACGGGCTGCGCATGGCTCGTCACCGCCTACGACTTTCCCGGCCGCCGGATGCTGACGTGGGCGCTGCTACTGCCGCTCGCGGTCCCCACCTACATCGTCGCATTCGCGTATCTCGACCTGCTGCACCCGATCGGCCCCGTCCAGGGCGCGATCCGCTGGCTGCTCGGCTTCGACAGCCCGCGCCAGTTCCGCCTGCCCGACCTGCGTTCGCTGCCCGGCGCGATCTTCGTGCTCGGCTTCGTGCTGTATCCGTATGTGTACCTGAGCACGCGCGCGATGTTCGTCACGCAGTCCGCGAGCCTGCTCGAAGCCGCGCGCACGCTCGGCGCGGGGCGCATCGCGACGTTCTGGCGCGTCGTCGTGCCGCTCGCGCGGCCCGCGATTGCGGTTGGCGTGAGCCTCGCGCTGCTGGAAACGCTGAACGACATCGGCGCGTCGGAATTCCTCGGCGTGCAGACGCTGACCGTGTCCGTCTACACGACGTGGATCACGCGCTCCGATCTCGCCGGCGCCGCACAGATCGCGCTCGCGATGCTCGCGATCGTCGTCGGCATGATCGTGCTCGAACGCTACGGGCGCCGCCGCCAGCGCTACGCGCATGGCCGGCGCATGCGGCCGATCGCGCCGCGCCGCCTGACGGGCGCGGCCGCGCTGGGCGCCGCCGTGCTCGGCTGGCTGCCCGTGCTGCTCGGCTTCGGCGCGCCGGCCGCGTACCTCGCGGTCGAGACCGGCAAGCGGCTGCATCTCGTCGGCGGCGTGTCCGCGCAGTTGATGACGGGGCTCGCGAACACGCTGACGATCGCCACCGCCGCGACCGCCGCGACGCTCGCGTGCGGGCTCGTCGTCGCATGGGCCGCGCGCGCACAACGCGACAGCGCCCGCGCGGGCCCTGCCCGCTTGTGTGCACGGATCGCGAGCCTCGGCTACGCGGTGCCGGGCACCGTGCTCGCGATCGGCCTGCTGATCCCGTTCGCGGCGGCCGACCGGCTGTTCGGCGCGATGCTCGGCCGCGACGGACTGATGCTGATGGGCTCGGCAGCCGCGCTCGTGATCGCGTACACCGTGCGCTTTCTCGCGATTCCGGCCGGCAGCATCGAGGCCGGCCTCGCGCGCATTCCGCCGTCGCTCGAACAGGCATCGCGCTCGCTCGGCGAGACGGCCGGCGGCACGCTGCGCCGCGTGCACCTGCCGCTGCTGCGGCCCGCGCTCACGACGAGCGCACTGCTGGTGTTCGTCGACGCGATGAAGGAACTGCCGGCGACGCTGCTGCTGCGTCCGCTGAATTTCGACACGCTCGCGACCTGGCTGTATGCGGAAGCCGCGCGCGGCACCTATGAGGAAGGCGCGGTCGCCGCGCTCGCGATCGTGCTGGCCGGGCTCGTGCCCGTGATCCTGCTCGCCCGCACCCGCCACAAGATCGGAGCCTGAACCCGTGAACCTGCTCGAACTCGACGACCTCTGCGTCGCCTACGACACGCCGCAAGGCCGCCGCACGGTGGTCGACGGGCTGAGCCTCGCGCTGCCGCGCGGCGACATCGGCTGCCTGCTCGGCGCATCGGGCTGCGGAAAAACCACCGTGCTGCGCGCGATCGCCGGCTTCGAACCCGTGCGCATGGGGCGCATCGTGCTGGACGGCGCGCCCGTCGCGGCGCCGTCGCTCGACGTGCCGCCCGAGCGGCGGCGCATCGGCATGATGTTCCAGGACTATGCGCTGTTCCCGCACCTGAGCGCGGCCGACAACGTCGCGTTCGGCCTGCGTCGCATGCCGAAGGCCGAACGCCGTGCGCGCGTCGCGGACATGCTCGAACTCGTCGGCCTCGCCGAATCCGGCGGCGCCTATCCGCACGAACTGTCGGGCGGCCAGCAGCAACGTGTCGCACTCGCGCGTGCGCTCGCACCGTCGCCGGAGTTGCTGCTGCTCGACGAGCCGTTCTCGAATCTCGACGTCGATACGCGCGAGCGGCTCGCGTTCGAGCTGCGCGACATCCTGAAGCGCACGGGCCATACCGCGATCCTCGTCACGCACAACCAGGCCGAAGCGTTTGCGATCGCCGACCGGATCGGCGTGATGAAGGACGGGCAACTCGCGCAATGGGACACGCCGTATGCGCTGCATCACCATCCGGCCAGCCCGTTCGTCGCGGATTTCGTGCGCCGCGACGCGCTGGCCGACGAACGTGCGCGCGCACTGGCGCGCGGCCGCTGAACCCGCGCCGCCGGCGCAAGTCGCAACGGGGCCGCGCTGTACCGCATCAAGCCGGCTCGGCAAGATCGCGCACGGGCAGCGCGGTCGAATACTTGATCTGCTCCATCGCGAACGACGAGCTGACGTCGAACAGCGGCACCGCGCGAATCAGTTGCTTGTAGACGCGGTCGTAGTCGTCGATGCCGGCGACGACCACGCGCAGCAGGTAATCGGTCTCGCCGCTCATCCGGTAGACCTCGACCACTTCCGGCATGTCGCGCACGGCCTGCGTGAAACGCTGCGCCCATTCCTCGGTGTGCTGGTTCGTGCGGATCGCGACGAACACCGTCGTGCCGACCCCGAGCTTGCGCGGATCGCACAGCGCAACCTGCGCGCGAATCGCGCCGGTTTCCTTCAGCCGCTGCACGCGCTTCCAGCACGGCGTCTGCGACAGGTTCACGCGCTGTGCCAGTTCCGCGATCGGCAGCGTGGCATCCGCCTGCAACAGCTCCAGCAGCTTGCGGTCGATGGCGTCCATTTCTCCAGTCCCTCGTAGATAGAAATTTATTCTATGCATCCTGCACAATGGGGAACAATATGGAAACCGCCTGCGTGCGTCGACCGGTATAAATACCAATCCGGTACAAGAATCCGCCGCGCGCACGATCGCGCGCCGGCACGCGTCCGCCCAAGCGAACAAGGCGACTCCCCCCGTCAAGGTGGAATCGCCTCGAGTGCTGCCCGTTGCGGCTCGCGCGCCGCGGCCGGGCCAGGCCAGGCCAGGCCGGCGCCCATGCGGCGCCAGCCGCCAGACCGCTCAATACGCGGCCGTCGCGATCTTGCGCACGAAGCTGCCTTGCTCGAGCGCATCGACGAACGCGACCGCGTAGTCTTCCGCCGAGATCTTGCTGTTGCCCTGCGCGTCCGCGATCAGCTTGCCGACGCCGGTGCGGAACGTGCCCGTGCGCTCGCCCGGTGCGATCAGCGCGGCCGGCGCGAAGAACGTCCAGTCGAGATCGCCGGCCGTCTTCAGGTAGTCGAGCGCATCGCGGTGCGCAAGCGCGACCGCCTTGTACGCTTCCGGGAAGCCTTCGCTGTCGACCAGCTGCTTGCCGGGCGCGACTTCGAGCGAACCGGCGCCGCCCACCACGACGAGCCGCTTCAGGCCCGCCTGACGCGTGCCGGCGACCAGCGCCTTCGCCACCGCGACGACCTTCGCCGCATCGTCCTGCTTCGGACCGTACGCGCTCGCGACGACGTCATGGCCCGGCAGCGCGGCCGCGATGCTGGCCGCGTCGAACAGGTCGGCCGCCTTCGCGGTGATACCGTTGCCGGCCGCACCGGGGTTGCGCGACAGCGCGGTCACGCGATGGCCGCGCCGTGCGGCTTCCGCTGCGATGCGCGAGCCGATCATGCCGGTGGCGCCGAACAGCGCGATATTCAAGGTACGTTGCGTCATATCGATTCTCCGAAAAAATGTTACCGAATTGATTACATATAAGACCGAAAAAAACGGGGCGAATCCCCCGTTGCGCCGATCGCCGCGCCTGCGCGCCGCCCGGCTTCCTGCCCTGCCCGCCGCCGGTCACCCGCCGGCGCGCCCTGCCCGTTGCGTACGCTGCTCCAGATCCAGCACGTCGGCCGTCACGTCGGTGAGCGTACGCGTGGCGAGCGATGCCTCCATTGCGCGCTGCGCGTCGTCGATATAGCCGGTCAGCGCGCCCTGGATGTGCCGCCCGACGAGGCATGCCGGATTCGGTGCCTCGCGGTGCAGCGCGAACAGTCGTGCATCGTCGACCGCGCGATACACGTCGAGCAGCGTGATCTCGCCGGGCTCGCGGGCGAGCAGCGCACCGCCGCCCGCACCGAGCTGCGACGTGGTCAGCCCCGCGGCCGCCAGCATCGACAGCAACCGGCGGATCAGTGCCGGATTCGTGTTCACGCTGCCCGCGATGATGTCGGACGACAGCGGTACGCCTTCCTGCATCGACAGCAAGGCGAGCACGTGAACGGCAAACGCGAACCGGCTGCTGGTATTCATTCCTGACTCACTCGACGACGCCGGCCCGTACTACAGCCGGCGACAATGTGAAACCATGATAGTTACATTTTGCGGATTGTGCAAGCCCGCATCATTCCCCGCTTGCGGGCTTCGCGCCCGAAGCGTTCTGCTGGCTCCACTGCTGGAGTTTCTTGCCGGCTTCCGCGATCTTTGCACCGGCTTCAGACGCCGCATGCGCGACGACCGCGGAAGCGGCTGCGTCGATCTGCGCTTGCGCAGCCGACGCGAGACCGCTCGCGGACAGCGGCGGCACGGCCGACGCCGCGGACGCGATACCGGCCTTCGCGGCGTTGATCTGCTGGTTGACGGTGCTCGCGACCTGGTCGAGCGCCTTGGCCGCATTGTTCGCGGCATCGGCGGCCGCGCTCGCGGCCGTATCGGGTTGGGCGACCGGCGCGCCGGACTTCTCGCAGCCCGCCAGCAACAGCAGCGCACCGGCAGCCACGGCCGCCAGTGCGAACCCGGGCACGCGACGCGCCCGCGATGTCTTCATGTTCATCAGCAATCTCCGGCCGCGCGTTGCACGGCCTCGTGGTTGGACCGACGTCGATGATACCGCCTGTGGAACAGGGCCAATGACGACCCGCGATTAAAAATGCCTTTCAATTTCGGATTTATCTGATTCAATCGCAGGCGCGACGCCACTAAAGTGGGCACGGTTCAATCCGTTTCGTACTTGTCCCCTTTTTCCTCATGGCTTTCCTCGTCGACTGGCTCATCGCCCTGGCCGCGCTGCTCGCCGCCACCCTGTTCCTGTGCCTGCGCCGGCCGTCGGCGCGCCGCCTGGCCGAGGCCGGACGCCCGCGCCGCGTCGCGTCCGCGCGCCTGCTCACGCAGGCCGTGATCGGCTTCTGGACGGCCGCGCTGATCGTCACGCAAGGCATCCTCGGCGCCGACGGCGACGGCCAGTCGCTCACGGGCTTCGCGGCGCTCGCGTTCGCCGCGCTCGGGCTGACGACCATCGCCGCGTACTGGTCGGCGTGCGCGTTGCGGCTGCGCCGGCCGCGTGAACTGTTCGCGCGCCACTGACGCGCCAGATCGGTGCGCAGCGGCACGCGCCGCCGCACCACGACGCACCTGCCCGCACATCGCCCGCACCAGTTCCGCACGCGCCGCACCACGCGCGTGCACGGAATGCGGCCCCGGCTCGCACCGCGCGTGCGCCGATACCGGGCACGATTCACCGGAACGCCGCGCCGCATGGTGCCAGAGCACCAATTCCACGCGACCATTCACCAAGTTGGCTCGATACTTGCGTTCCTTGCCCGTTTTTTGCGCAAGGAAGCCACGGCATGGTTGGTCTGAAATCCGGCGTCGACACACTGTTCCTGTTGATCGGCGCCGTCATGGTGCTCGCGATGCACGCGGGCTTCGCATTTCTCGAACTCGGCACGGTCCGCAAGAAGAACCAGGTCAACGCGCTCGTGAAGATCCTGGTCGACTTCTCGGTGTCGACGCTCGCGTATTTCTTCATCGGCTACACGATCGCGTACGGCGTCGAGTTCTTCGACGACATCGGCACGCTGTCGCAGCACAACGGCTACGCGCTCGTGCGCTTCTTCTTCCTGCTGACCTTCGCGGCGGCCATTCCCGCGATCGTGTCAGGCGGCATCGCCGAGCGCGCGAAGTTCAACCCGCAGCTCGTCGCGACGCTGATCATCGTCGGCTTCATCTATCCGTTCTTCGAAGGGATCGCGTGGAACGAGCGCTACGGCGTGCAAGCCTGGCTCACGCATGCGTTCGGTGCGCCGTTCCACGATTTCGCGGGCTCGGTCGTCGTGCATGCGTTCGGCGGCTGGGTCGCACTGCCGGCCGTGCTGCTGCTCGGCGCGCGCCACGGTCGTTATGCGAAGGACGGCCGGATCGCCGCGCACCCGCCGTCGAACATCCCGTTCCTCGCGCTCGGCGCATGGGTGCTCGCGGTCGGCTGGTTCGGCTTCAACGTGATGAGCGCGCAGACGCTCGACAAGATCAGCGGCCTCGTCGCGGTGAACTCGCTGATGGCGATGGTCGGCGGCACGCTCGCCGCATGGATGGCGGGCCGCAACGACCCGGGCTTCACGTACAACGGGCCGCTCGCGGGCCTCGTCGCGGTGTGCGCGGGCTCCGACGTGATGCACCCGATCGGCGCGCTCGTCACGGGCGCGGCGGCCGGTGCGCTGTTCGTCGCGATGTTCACCTGCGTGCAGAACAAGTGGCGCATCGACGACGTGCTCGGCGTGTGGCCGCTGCACGGGATGTGCGGCGCGCTCGGCGGCCTCGCAGCCGGCGTGTTCGGCCTGCCCGCGCTCGGCGGTCTCGGCGGGGTGTCGTTCCTGTCGCAGCTCGCCGGCACGCTCGGCGGCATCGCGATCGCCACCGCCGGCGGCACGCTCGTCTACGGCGCGCTGAAGGCGACCGTCGGGCTGCGCCTCGACCGCGAGGCCGAATTCGACGGCGCGGACCTGTCGATCCACCGCATCTCGGCAACGCCCGAACGCGACTGAGCACCTGACGGACGCCCGACACGTCATTACGTTTCCAATTCAAAAAACTTTCATCGAGCGTCCTTACACTTCCGTCCAGTTTTCAATTTGCCTTCGCGGAGCTTGCCGATCGCCTGCTTCCGCTTCGCGAAGGCCATTCTTCCAACAACTGAAACTGGACTCCACATGCCCGCGTTGCCCAATGCTGCCCGTCGTCAGGCCCTGAAGATCCTCGCCGGCGCGCCGATGCTGCCCCTTTCCGGCCTCGCGCTGCCGGCCCTGCTGACGGGTTGCGGCGGCGACGACAATCCGGCGTCGACGCCGGCCCCGGTCGCCGCCGCCTATACGTCCGCGGCATTCTCGGCGATGGCCGCACCCACGCTCGACAACGCGGCCGCGATGGCCACGACGACGGTCGGCTCGACGCTGTCGGTGTCGTTCTCGGACGGCTCGTCGCGCAACTTCAAGCTCGCGTACCGGCCGTTCTTCGTGACGGGCGACATGGTGCCGGACGGCAAGGGCGGCACGACGCTCGCGGGCGGCTACTACGACATCAACAACCAGCCGATCATCGACCGTTCGGTAGCCGGCAAGGAGCGCCAGTTCTATTCCGACTGCCCGGACGGCAGCTCGCTGCTCACGCTGAAGAACGCGAACGTGCCCGGCGTGAAGGGCAACACGGTGTTCGCGGTCGTGCAATTCGAATACACGACGCGCGACCAGGCCAGCGCATCGCAGTACGGCCAGTTGCCGTCGCCGATCGCGGTGCTCACGCTCGACCAGGATCCGGCCACCGGCGCGCTGAAGGTCGTCAAGTACCACAACGTCGACACGTCGAAGGCGCACGGCCTGTGGATCACCTGCGGCGCGAGCCTGTCGCCGTGGGGCACGCACCTGTCGAGCGAGGAGTACGAGCCGGACGCGACCAAGGCCGCGACCGACGCGCAGTTCAAGGCGTTCAGCAAGAACACCTTCGGCGACGAGACGAAGGCGAACCCCTACCACTACGGCCACCTGCCCGAGATCACCGTGAACGCGGACGGCACGGGCACCGTGAAGAAGCACTACTGCCTCGGCCGCATCTCGCACGAGCTGATCCAGGTGATGCCGGACCAGCGCACCGTGATGATGGGTGACGACGCAACCAACGGCGGCCTGTTCATGTTCGTCGCCGACAAGGCGGCTGACCTGTCGGCCGGCACGCTGTACGTCGCGAAGTGGACGCAGACGTCGTCCGCCGGCGCGGGCACGGCGACGCTCACGTGGATCAGGATCGGCCACGCGACGAGCAGCGAGATCGAAGCGCTCGCGAACACGCTGAAGGCGTCGGACATCATGGACCTGACGACCACCGACCCGAACGATGCGAGCTACACGAAGATCCACTTCGGCGGCAAGTTCAACTGGATGCGCGTGAAGCCGGGCATGGAAAAGGCGGCCGCGTTCCTCGAGACGCACCGCTACGCGGCGCTGCTCGGCGGCAGCATGGCGTTCACGAAGCTCGAAGGCACGACCGTCAACGCGAAGGACAAGATCGTCTATACGGCGATGTCGCGGATCGAGACGTCGATGGTCAAGGGCAACGCGGTGTCGCGCGACGTCGCGGTCGACAAGAAGATCGCCGCGGGCGCCGTCTACGCGCTGAACCTGAAGGGCAGCCAGCGCGACACGACGGGCAGCGCGATCGACAGCGAATGGGTGCCGGTCGACATGGGCGCGCCGGCCGCGCTCGTCGGCGAGGATCTCGCCGCGGCCGACGGGCTCGGCAACCTCGCGAACCCGGACAGGATCGCGAACCCGGACAACCTGAAGTTCTCCGAAAAGCTGCGCACGCTCTTCATCGGCGAAGACTCGGGCATGCACGTGAACAACTTCCTGTGGGCCTACAACGTCGACACGAAGTCGCTCGTGCGCGTGCTGTCGTGCCCGGCCGGCGCCGAATCGACGGGCCTGCACGCGGTCGACGAGATCAACGGCTGGACCTACATCATGAGCAACTTCCAGCACGCGGGCGACTGGGAAACGCCGCTGCACGACAAGGTCAAGCCGACGCTCGACCCGCTCGTGCGCGCGAACTTCAAGGACCGCTTCGGCGCCAGCGTCGGCTACCTGACGGCCGAGCAGACCGGCATCAAGCTCGCGAAGGCCTGAGCGCTTCGCGCGAGGGGGGCTTGCGCGCCTGGCCGGCCGCCCCTGGCCCGGCGCCCCTAACCGGGCGTCCCTGGCCGGGCGCCCCTTTCTTCATCACCGTTCTTTCGTCGGCGCTCCACGCCGGTTTGTGCGCGATGCCCAGTGCGGGCGTCGCGTTTTTTTGCGCGCGCGCCGGGGGCGCACGGCGACCGGTCGCCCGTCAACGCAGGCCGGACGGCGCCCGCCCCGGCAGGTAGCCGCCCGCGAACCCGGACAGGCTCGGGAAGCTCGCCGCCTGGGCAGGCGCAGCCGCGGACGCCGGCGCCGCGTCGCTGGCCGGCAAGCCGAGGCCGGGTGCGAGGTACAGAAACTTCCACTTGCGGTAGGTCTTCTCGCCCTCGAAGTCCATGTATCGCAGCGGAAATCCCGCCCGCTTGACCGTCGCCTGATCCGCGTTGCTGTAGACGCCATAGAAACGATCGCCCCGCCACAGGAACGCCCAGTCGTTCTGTCCGGTAATCGGATCCCGATACGCGCGGCGCAGATGATGCATCGGCTTGACGAACCGGTTGTCGTCCAGCAGGTCGTCGACGGTTTGCGGGTACGCGCGCGCCAGACCGTAGTAGCGGATGATCGCCTTGCGGTACTGATCGCCGGCGAACAGCAGTTGCCGCTCGTCCTCGCGGCGCCGTTGCAGCGACCAGACATCCAGCGCCCCTGCCAGTGCGATCGACATCAGCATCAGTGCGATCAGCAGCGCCAGCAGCACGAGCCCGCGCTGACGCGCGGCACGCGGGCGGCCGCGCATCGCGCGCGCGTGCGCGCCGTCGCGTGCCGTCCGGCCGGCCCGGCTCATTTCGCCGCTCCAGTCGCGCTCGGCGGCGCACCCTGCGGGCTGCTCGCGGGCGCCACGTCGTAGACGCCCGGCTTCGACTCGTCCGGCGACGCGACCGCCGCCCATTTGTCGTCGCCATTCACCGGATCGAGCGGGACTGAACGCAGATAGTGCTTCGCGACCAGTTCGTCGAGCGTCTCCGGGTACTGGCCGTTGTCGCCGTAGTATTGGTCGATCGCATTGCGCATCACCGCGATGTTCTGCTGCCGGACCTGTTCCTTCCCGCGCTCGATGCTGTGCATGTAGCGCGGCACGGCCAACGTCAGGAGCAGGCCGATGATGGCCATCACGACCACGATCTCGATCAGCGTGAATCCGCGCGGCCTGCGCGTGCGAGCGTGTTTCATGTTGCACCGTCACCATTGTTTGTACGGGATGCCGTTGATGCCGACGGCCGCGGATTTCGACGTCACGTCGAACACGTCCTTGCCGGCCTCGGTGCTCCCGGATGGATCGCCGCCCGGCGGACCGCCGGCCGCCTGATCGCCGGCCGCCGGATCCAGCGGCGTGCCATAGGCGCGCACGTCCCAGGTCTCCTCGGCGGGCGTGTCGGGATCGCCCGCGAAGAACGGATCGCGCGGCACCCGACGCAGGAACATCAGCAGCCCGCCCTTCGGATCCCGGGCGTTCTTCACGCCGGTCACCAGCACGGCCAGCGACGGCGGATAGCCGGACGCTTCCGCTTCCTTTTCGATCTGCCCCGCATCGCTGGCGTCCTTGTACGCGTCGAGCGCGGTGCGGATCTCGCGCAACGCGGCGCCCAGCTCGTGCTCCTTCTGGCGCTGCACGGCCAGCTCGGAAAACGGCATGACCGCGAGCGCGAGTATCGCCACGAGCGCGAGCGTGATCACCATCTCGATCAGCGTGAAGCCACGCTGCCCCGGACGGCCGGTGCAGCCGCTGCGCGTCGTGCCGGTCCGGGTAGCCACGGTTCAATTCCCGTTCTGAATCGAGTGAAGCGGGTTATCGCTCGGGATATCGCCCGCCGGCATCTGCAGCGTCGGAGGCGGCGCTGCTGGCGCGGCCGGTGCAGTTGGTGCAGTTGGTGCAGCCGGTGCAGCAGCCTGCACGGCCGGCGACGCCACCGGCGTCACGCTCGTGCCCGGGGCCGGCGCTGCTTCGTTGCCCGCCGGCTCGGCCGCCTGCGCCGCACCATCCGCGGGTGCCGCGCCCGCCGCGGGCGCGGGCAGCGCGGGCTGCGGTCTCGAGAAACGCCCGCCGTACGGGTCGGGCGGCGGCGTCGTGCGAGGCGCGACGGGCATCTGCCCGAACGCCCCGCTCTCCGGCGACGGCTGCGCCCGGTTCGCCGCCGCCTCCAGCGGCGACGGCGCCTTGCCGCCCGTGGTGCCGCCGCCCACGCTGCCGGGCACCGGCTTCGTCACGGGCGTCGCGGCCGTTGCCGCGGCATCTTCCGCGTTCAGCGCCACCGGATCGAGCCGCAACTGGTCGGCGTGCACGTTGACGTCGGTGCCCGACCACACTTCCTGCGTGTCCGCATCCGCCGCGACCTGCGGCCGGACGATGTGCGGCGTGATCTGCAGCACGATCTCGGTCTTCTTGTGATCGCCTTCATGATCCGAGAACAGGCGGCCGAGCAACGGCAGTTGCCCGAGCCCCGGCACCTTGTTCGCGTTGCGGCGGTCTTCGTCCGAGATCAGCCCGCCCATGATCTGGGTTTCGCCGTCCCGCAGGCGCAGGCTCGTCGACGCGCTGCGCGTGCCGATCTGATACGCGAGCGAGTTCAGCCCTTGCGAATTGCTGCTCTGGATCGTATTGGTGATGTTGCTGACCTCGAGATTCAGCTTGATGCCGACGTCGCCGTCGCGATAGACCTGCGGCTCCACCTCGAGCTTGATGCCGACATCGAGGTACTGGATCATCTGCGTGAACGACGGGCCGCTCGTGCTCGGCGTGCTCGAGCTCGAGATCACCGGCACCTTGTCGCCGATCATGATGCGCGCCTTCTCCTTGTTGCGCGTGCGGATGCGCGGGCTCGCGAGCAGGTTCGCATCGGTGTCCGTGAGCTTGAAGTCCGCGGTGGCGGACAGGCCGCTGACATTCAGCGCATTGACCGGCAGATGGTGCAGCACGCCCCAGGTATTCGCCGTGCTCGGCGTCGATACCGTGAACGAGTTCGGCCAGTTGATGCCGAGCTGCGACATCCGCTCGTGCGACACCTCCAGCACCTCGACCTCGAGCATCACCTCCGGCTCCGGCAGGTCCTGGGCCGCGATCATCTCGTCGGCGACCTTGATCATGTCCGGCGTGCCGCGGATCGTCACGGTGTTCGCGCGCTCGTCGATCACGGCCTCCTTCACCTTCAACAGGCCCTTCAGCAGCGACTGGACCTGCTTCGCGTCGACGTTCGACAGCTGGAACGTGCGCACCTTGAGCTCCTGGTATTCGAGCTGCTTCGCGGGCGTCGCCGGGTAGATGAACAGCGTGTTGGCGTTCATCTGCTTCTTGTCGAGCTGGTTCTGCAACAGGATCATGTCGACCGTGTCCTGCAGCGACGCGTTCTGCACGAAGATCGTCGTCTTCAGGTCGGCACGCACGTCGCGGTCGAAGATGACGTTCAGCCCCGACGTCCGCGACAACGCCTCGAACACCATCCGCACGTTCGCGTCGCGGAATTGCAGCGACACCGGCGTGCGCATGATCGACGAAGCGGCGAGCTTGTCGTCCCGTTCCGAGTGCTGCTGCCGACGCTTGTCGTCGAGCTCCGACTGCATCCGCGCGGCCATCGCATTGGACGGATCCTCGACCAGCACGCGATGCACGCGTTCGGCCGCCTGCGCGTACGAGCCGCGCTTCATCATGCGGTCCGCTTCCTGCAGGATCGCCAGATGCTTGCGGTCCTGCTCGATCATCGTGCCGATCCTGCGGGCGCGCTCGCTCGACGGATCGAGCTCGGTCGCCATGTAGGCGGACCGGGCCGCATCGTCGAACTGGTTCTGCTTGCGGAACTGGTCGGCGTTATCGAGCAACTGGTTGACTTCGGCGTCGCGCGCGTGCATCGCGTCGATCCTCACCTGCGCATTGGTCGGATCGTCGTGCACGTTCGGCACATGCGCGCAGCCGCCGCACGCGAGCAGCGCCACGGCGATCGCCAGTGCGCGTTTCGTCGCGATCCGGCTCGCCGGCGCGTGCCGGAAATCGAACGTCGTGAAGGGCGAAAGGCGTGTCGATGGGCCGCTGTCCCCAACGCGGCGCGCACCCCGTGTGCATGAGGTTTTCATCTACTTTTCCCTTGGAATGGCCAGCACCTGCACCTGGTTCAACGGCAGATAGGTGAGCACCACGTTCGACTCCGAAACCGACTCGACGCGATACTGGCCATCGATCACGTCACCTGGCGAAACGATCAGCAACTGATCGCCGTTGCTGAGAAACACTTGCGGCTTCGCCGCCTTGGCGTCCTGCTCGCCGACATAGGTGAACGGAACCGGCGGCGCCGACGGCGGCGCCGGGCGCGATTCGGGCGGCGTCGGCACTTCGACGGGCGGCGGCAGCCATGACGACGCGGTGAACGGGTCGTGCGCCGCTTCGACGGACACCGGCGCGCGCAACGCGGCGAGCTTCTCCTGCGGCGTCGCCGCTGCCACGCCGGCCGACGCAGGTCGTGGCGCGGTCACAGACACGGACGCGGGCACCGCGGCGTGCGCGGCCGCCGCATGCGCGGCGTTCCGCGCCGGCGGCGTACGCCCGCCGTCGCGATGCAGGCCGCCGAATGCCGGGACCGCTGCCGGCTGCTGCATCGCCGCGACCAGCACGCGATACCCGGCGCCGGCAACGAGGACGCAGCACAGCGCCAGCGCGATGCGCCGGTGCGACGCGGGCTTCATGGCGGCGGAAATCATGGCTGGGTGCTCCGGTAGATGAGCTCGAAGCGCACGCGCGCATCGAGGATGTTGCTGCCCACCGCCGGGCGCTCGACGTGGATTTCCTGCAGCGCCGCGTTAGGCACGTGATTGAGCACCGACGCCAGAAATTGCCGGATCGCGCCGTACTGATCCTTGACCGGAAGCAGCACCTGATAGCGCGCGAAGTGCGCGCCCGACTCGGTCGTCACCTGGTACTCGGCGGAACCGAGCGTCAGATGGCTGTCGCGCGCCTGCGCGAAGATCGACGCGATGTCGTCCGCGCTTTGCGAGAAGCGCGGGAACAGCTCGGGCAACGCGTCGAGCGCCACCGCGTCCGCCTGCGCGCCGCGCACCGCGACCGGACGATGGCCGTGCGTCGCCCGCACGAGCCCGGCCGGCGCCTGCATCGCACGCGTATCGGCTTCCAGGCTGGCGATCGCCGCGACCGCGATGGCCGCCGCGCCGATCAGCAGCAGGCCGACGAGTCCCGGCAGACCGAATGCGCGCCGCAACTCGAAACGCAGCGTGGCCAGGCGGTCCGTCAACCGATCGGTTTTCATGACGTCCTCCAGACGGCCGTGATCTGGAAACGCACCGGCTTGCCCGGTACGTTGTCCTCGACGAGATGACCGTTGAGCACCGCTTCGCGCAGCACGACGCTCGTCTGCAGATACTTCAGGTACGCGATCATCGCGTCCGGATTCTTCGCTTCGGCCGTGATGCGGATCTGGCCTTGCGCCGGGTTCTGGTCGATGCCGATCAGCGCGACGTCATGGTCGGGATAGTCCTCGACGAGCGCGAACAGCGTCTGCCACGGCACGGTCAGTTCGCGCAGCACCGCCTGGCTCTGCTTTTCCGCGAGCTTCGCGGCCGCCGTCGGCGGCGGCTTCACGACGTGCCGCTGCGCGAGCGTCCGATGCTCGGCGGCCTCCACGTTCGCCCGCGCGCGGTCGTTCTCCGCATAGGCATGCCACAGCCATGCGCCGCACGCGGCGCACAGCAGCACGGCGACGCCCAGCAGGATCACCCCGCTCGTCCCGGTGCGGGCACCGCGCCGGCAAAAGTCGATATCGAGCATCGGCATCATGGCGCGTACTCCATCAGCCGGCTCGCGGGCGAGCCGTCGAGCGCCGGCCCTGGCAGCCGTACCGCGGCCGCGAAGCGCGCGCCGAACGGCGCGAAGTCGGTATCGATCCCGATCAGGTAGACCGGGCAGTCCTCGCGCTTCATGCCGGCCCGCGTTGCCGAACGTTCGAACAACTGCTCCGCGAGTTCGGTCAGCCGCGATGCGTCGCCGGACTCGCCGGGAAAGAGGCGTTGCGCATCGTAGGCGGCCCAGCCGCCCCGCTCGATCATGACCGCCTGCATCAACGCATCGGCGACGACGATCAGCAGCGCATCGTCGCCGGCTTTCACCGCGATGCGATTCAGCGTCTCCGGAAGCCCCGATCTCAGGCTGCAGACGCGGACCCTGGCGGACGCCGCCGCGTCATGGATGCCGTCGTGCAGCGTGCGCGACAGCGCACCGGCGAAGAGCGCGCGGCCGCGCTGCTGCACGCAGAAGCGCACGACCAGCGATGCACCGTCGACCCCGTACGTGTCGGAGAAATGGGCGAGCACGATTTCTTCGAGTTCGCGCATGCGCAATGCGCGGAAGTCGCCGCGCAAGATCGCGTGGTGGCACCAGAAATCGTCGAGCACGACGTGCGCGCCGCGCGTCGGCGACATCGGGCTGCGCGCGTGCCCGTGCGTGACGGCGGCATCGGCCGCGCCGCCGGAAGTCGCGACTGTCGCGGCCAGCGCGGCGCGCAATGCGTCGAGCACGCCCGCCTCGCTGCCGAATTGCGCGTCGGGAATCGCGACGCTGACCGGATCGGCGGCGAACGCGCGCTTGCGCGGTCGCCACAGTGCGGGCGAACGGACGCCGACGACGATCTCGCGCGTCCCGATGCCGACCGCAAGCGGGTTATTCAACCATCGTGACACGATTGATCTCCTCGAGCGTCGTTTCGCCGCGCCGCACCAGTTCGATGGCCGCCGATCGCAACGTCGTCATCCCGTGGCGCAGCGCCGCCGCCTTGATGTGCCCGAGCGGCGCGCGCTCCGACAGCAGTTGCCTCAGCTCGTCGTTCATGCGCAGCGCCTCCGCGATCGCACGCCGGCCGCGATAACCGCTGCCGCGGCACATCGCGCACCCGGTGCCGCGACGAAACAGGTAGCTGCCGGCCGTATCCGGGTCGATGCCCGAGCGGGCGAGCGCATCCGCGTCCACCGCGTCCTCGGCCAGGCAATCCGGGCAGCACTGGCGCAGCAGCCGCTGCGCGATCACGCCGTTGAGCGCGGAGACGAAGCTGTACGGATCGACCTCCATGTTCGTGAAGCGGCCGATCACGTCGAACACGTTGTTCGCGTGCACGGTCGTGAACACCTGGTGGCCGGTCAGCGCGGCCTGCACGGCGATCTGCGCGGTTTCCGGATCGCGGATCTCGCCGACCATGATCTTGTCCGGGTCGTGCCGCAGGATCGACCGCAGCCCGCGCGCGAAAGTCAGGCCCTTCGCCTCGTTGACCGGAATCTGCAGGATTTCGCCGAGCTGGTATTCGACCGGATCCTCGATCGTCACGATCTTCTCGAGACCGTTGTTGATCTCGGTGAGGATCGCGTAAAGCGTCGTGGTCTTGCCGCTGCCGGTCGGCCCCGTGACGAGCAGCATCCCGTACGGCATCGACGCCACCGAGCGCATGAAGCGCGTGTCGCCCGGCTGGAAGCCCAATGCCTCGAGCGTCAGGCCGCCCGCGGCCTGCGACAGCTGGTAGCGGTCGAGTATCCGCAACACCGCGTCCTCGCCGAACTGGTTCGGCATGATCGACACGCGGAAATCGATCTCGCGCCCGGCGTACATCGCCTTGAAGCGCCCGTCCTGCGGAACGCGGCGCTCCGCGATATCGAGCTCGGAGATCACCTTCACGCGGGACAGCACCTGATCGGCGACCTCCCGGCCCTCGACGCGGCCCACCACGGTGAGCACGCCGTCGACACGGCACTTGATCATCAGGCCGTTCGCGCGGCATTCCAGGTGGATGTCGCTCGCGAGCATCTTGAGCGCATCGTAGATCGTCGAATTGAGCAGGCGCACCACCGGACTGTCGTCGTTGCTGATGCCCTGCAGCGTCAGCGCGAGCGACGCCGGATCGGGCGCGTTCTGGATCGGATCGTCGAACGCGAGCGAGTCCATCGCGCGGATATCCTTCTCGCGCACGGTCAGATACGCGTTGAGATCCCCGGCGCTCGCGAGCGCCCAGCCGTACGGCACCGCCGGCCGCGCGCGCATCCGGTGTTCGACCCAGCCGCGCGTGCGCGCATCGAGCGGATCGGCGATCGCGAACAAGCGCGCGTCGCCGCCGTCGGGATCGCGGAAGCACACGCACAGGCGCGCCGTCGCGTCGACGAACGGCACCGTGTCGAAATCCGGCTCGAGGCGGCCCAGCTCGCGCATCCCGATCGGCTTCATCCGGAATTGCGCGGCGAGCTGCGCGCGCATCTCGTCCGCGCCGAGCGCCGTCTGCGCCGTCAGCACTTCGAGCGCGCGAAGGCCGGAGCCGTGCTGTTTGCCGAGCGCGCGCAGGACGTCGCGCAACGCGGGGCCCGCGTCGGGGAGGTCTTCCGGTGGGGGGGTGACGGTATCCACGCGTGTCTCCAGATCAGCCTACTGAATGCTCGACGCGATCTCGAAGATCGGCAGGTACATCAGCACGACGATGCCGCCGATCACCACGCCGATCACGATCATCATCGCGGGCTCGATCAGTCGCGAGATCAGGTCGATCGTGCGCGACACCTGTGCTTCCTGGAACGCGGCGATCCGGTCGAGCACGGGCCCGAGGCCGCCGGTTTTCTCGGCGACCGTCAGCAGGCGGTAGCCGATCGCGTTCGCGAGGCCGGCCTGCTGGAACGCATCGGAGATCCGCGCGCCATTGCGGACCTGCTGCAGCGCGCCCGCGAGCGCGGCCTGGTCCGCGCGGCCTACCAGGCCGCGCGCCAGATCGAACGCGCGAACGGCGGGAATGCCGCCGTCGACCAGCATCGCCGTCGTGCGATAGAACTGGGACTGGCGAAACACGCGGAAATGCTGCCCGATGCCGGGCAGCGCCAGCAGGCGATCGGCGATCCAGATCCGCAGCGCCGGCCGGCGCAGCGCCACGCCGGTTGCCACGGCCAGCACCGCGAGCGCAGCCGCCAGCCCGGCGCCGTGCGCGTGCACCATGCCGCCCCACGCCATCAGCAGCCGCGACATCAGCGGCAGTTCGCGGCCGCTGTGTTCGAGGAGCGACGCGAACCGCGGCACCACGAAGCCGAGCAGAAACAACACGACGGCCGCGCCGACGAACAGCAGCACGGTCGGATAGATCGCCGCCGACACGACACGCGCGCGCAGCTCGTGGAGCGTCGCGCTATTGCGCGAGTAACGGGTCAGGCTCGCGGCGAGGCCGCCGGTCTGCTCGCTCGCCTTCACGCACGCGACCAGCACCGGCGGGAAGATCGGGCTCGCATGCTCGAGCGCCGCCGACAGCGACTGCCCCTCCTCCAGTTGCCGCAGCAGGTCGCGATACACCTGCGCGGACGCTTCGCGCCGCACGTTGCCGCCGAGCGTGCGCAATGCGTCGACCACGCCGACGCCCGCGTCGAGCAGCGCCGCGAGTTCGCGCGCGAACATCGCCACGTCGAACCGCGCGCCCGGCATGCCGAACCGGCGCGCGCCGCGCCGCTGCCGCCGCGCGTCGGTGCTCACCGACACGACCCGCAGGCCGCGCGAGCGCGCGAGCGCCGCCGCGGTCGCCGGCGAATCGCTGTCGAGGCGAAGCGTCTGGACCGAGCCATTCGTATCGAAGACACGCAGCACGAACTTCACGTCGACTCTCCTTGCTGACTGCTCACGACAGGCACGGCCGCCGGGCCGCGCCGCCCTACCACGACGAGATCGTCACGTTCTCGCCGGTGCCGCCGCCGCGCCCGTCCTTGCCGAGCGAATACAGGTCGTAGTCGCCGTGCTCGCCGGGCGAGCGATACTGGTACGGACGGTCCCACGGATCCGCCGGAACCGCCTTCTGCAGATACGGGCCGCTCCACCGCGGCGCGCTCTGCGGCTTGTTGACGAGCGCGTCCAGCCCTTCCTCGGTCGTCGGATAGACCCCGACGTCGAGCCGGTACTGATCGAGGGCCTGGCCGAGCGACACGATCTGCGCACGGGCGATCTTCACGTTCGACTTGCCGACCTGTTCGAAATACCGTGGCGCGACGAGCCCCGCCAGCAACCCGATGATGACCATCACGACGAGCAGCTCGAGCAGCGTGAAGCCGCGGTTCGCACGGATGCGGCGAGCGAGCCCGCCGCCCTGCCGCTGCTGCCCCGGCATGCCGGGCCGGATCGAGGACAATTCGTCGCGCACGGCTTTCTCCCTGTATCGCCTGCCGCTTCAGCACCGCTGAAGCCTTTGATTGCATTCTTGTTCAGGGCGATACGCGTCAGAAGTAGGGAGGGCCGTCCATCGACATGGGTAGATCCCCCCCAGTTGCGCCATGGCGCGATGGAGGGTTTTCACACACGGTCGTCGTCGGTCAGCGCGAGCACGCCGATGTCGATCGCGAAGTGGACGAGGCCGGTCAGGTTCACGATGCCGAGCTTGCGCATCAGGTTCGCACGATGCTTTTCCACCGTTTTCGGGCTGAGCTGCAGGCACTCGCCGACCTGCCGGCTCGTGTGCCCCTCGACGACGAGACGCAGCACCGTGCGCTCGCGGTTCGTCAGCGCATTCCACAGGCGCGCCTTGTGCGCGCTCGCCTCGCGCAGCCCCTGCAGGCCGGCGCGGGCCCGATACGCGTCCAGGCTGATCACGCACTTGCCCTGCATCACGAAGCGCATCTCGCGGACCAGGTCGGCGAACGACGAATCCTTGACGACGTAGCCGTCCGCACCGGACGCGAACGCCTCCCTGACGTTGTCTTCGCTGCGATGGACGGTGAGGACGATGATCCGCGTACGCGGCGCATCGCGCTTGATCGCGGCGATCGCTTCGAAGCCGCTGCCGCCCGGCATCGACAGATCCATCAGGATCAGGTCGGGCAGCGTCTGCGCGGCGAGACGGCAGGCCTCGAACCCGCCGCTCGCCTCGCCGACGATGCAGTAGTCGTCCAGCTCGGACACCATGTGGCTGAGACCGAGCCGCAGCAGATGCTGATCCTCGACGATCAGCACGCGATGCTTCTTTTCCAATTTCGACGCTCCCTGACGGACGCGTTGCTAGTTGGAAGCGACGACGTCGCGATAGGCCGCGAGCAGTTCGGTCGGCGTCGCGAAGCCGTCGATGCGCAGCCACGGCTGGCCGGGCGCGGACCGCATGAACGTCACCGGCGTGTGATTCATCTTGTCGCCGCGAAAGACGTTGAACGCGCGCTGCGCCGCGAGGCTCGCCTCGACCGTGCCCGTGTAGTGCTGCCATTCGGGCCCGGCTTCGAAGTGCGCGGCATAGGCCTTGAGCCGCTCCGGCGTGTCCTGCTCCGGATCGATCGAGATCGATACGATGTGCACCTTGTCGCGGTCGGGGCCCAGCTCGCCCTGCAGCCGCTCGAGCGTCTGGCTGATCATCGGACAGATGGTCGTGCAGGTGGTGTAGATGAACGTCAGGATCACCGGCCTGCCGTCGTCCACTTCCTTGACCAGCGACACGGTCTTGCCGTCGTCGCGCACGAGGTCGACCGTCGGCAGCGTGTATTGGGCCGTCGTGTGCATCGTGCCCGGCATCACGACGTGATGCATGTGCATGCCGGCCGCTTCGGTCGCGGCCCCGGCGGTGTGTGGCGCGGCGTTTTCCGTGGCGGGTCCGGCGGCGTCCCCGGTGCTGCTTTCAGCGGTTTTTCCGGGTGCGCTTTCGGTTGTGCTTTCATCAACTTGCTTGACCGCGCTCCCGGCAGCGCCCTGCGCGTCGTGCTCCATGACGTGCCCGGCGGCGTCCGGCATCGCGTGGTCGCCGGCACTCGCGGCGGTGTCCGGCATCGCGCTCTCGCCGGCACTCATGGCAGCATCCGGCATCGCGTTCTCGCCGGCACTCATGGCAGCGCCCGGCATCGCATTGTCGTCGGCGCTCGCGGCAGCATCCGGCATCGCCGGCATCGCCGGCATCGCCGGCATCGCATGTTCATCGACACTCGCGGCGGGATGTTCGCCGACGTGCTCGCTGACGTTCTCGCCCGCGCCCTCGGCGACGCCATCGACGGGCGCGCACCACGCGGCGGTCGCGGCGATCGTGACACTCGCCACCACGAATGCCCCCATCGTCGATCTGGCAATCCGTTTCATACCGACCTCCCCTGACGATAAACAAGGCAATGGCGGTTTCCGAGCCTCGTCAGCGCAGTGTCTTGAATTTGGTCGCGAGCGTCATGGGATGACGCCCCCCAAAGGCCGGTAGGGTATGTCCGCTTGCCGGAATACCCGCCGGCGACTGCCGGGATATCCCTACGCTCCCGCGCGCATTCCCCTTGTTGCGACTTGCGTCGGTCGCGTCCTAGAATGGCAGAAACCTTACGATTTCCTGAAACCTGCGCATCGGGAGCTCCCATGATTGAACGCCAGCCCGCCAGGCCACAAATCAGGCTGCTCGATCTGATCGATGCGATGCGCAAGCTTCGCGGTGCGGTGCGCGCGGACGATCGCGACGCCGGTATCGTCACCGATGCACGCGGCGCCGCCCTTGCCGTTCTCACGGCCGACGGAACCTTCGTGTCGGCGAATCGCAGCGCCGCGGCGCTGTTCGGCTATTCGAACACCGAGCTCGTCGGCAAGCGTCTGTTCGACATGGCGCTCGACGATACGCACGCCGAATTGGCAGACGAATTGTCGAGAGGCACCACCCTTCCCTGTCATTCGTTCACCGCGATGCTCAGCGGGCGAACCGGCCATCCCGCGCAGTTCATGGTGCACCAGCAGGCGCTTCCCGCCACGGCAACCAGCACCCGCCTGTTGCTGACGCTGTTCGAGGAACCGCCGGCCCTCGAGCCCGAGCCGCCCGATGCAGCCGCGGAGCGCTACGCGGGCACGCCTGCCCGCCACGCCTATCTGCTGATGGGCCAGCAGAAGGAGCGCTACCGGCTTGCCGCGGAATTGCACGACGGGCTCGGTCAGGCGTTGACGCTCATCAAGCTGATGAATGAGGACGCGCTGATGCGCATTCGTCGCGGCGAAATCGACGAGGCGGCGAATCTGCTCGATTCGACGGTGCTCCGGATCCGCGAAACGATCGGCGAAGTCCGGCAGATATGCGGTGAATTGCGGCCGCCGATGCTCGACAAGCTCGGCCTGTCGGCGGCCCTCGCTTCGCTGTGCCGGCGCATCGAGCGTGACGTGAACACGCTGACGGTCGAGTTCAATTGCGATGTCGACGACGACGACATACCCGACCATCTGAAGGCGGACATGTTCAGGGTCGCGCAGGAGGCGCTCAACAACATCGTCAAGCACGCGGAGGCCACCGAGATCGTACTCGGCTTGCGCCACGACGCCGACGGCCTGCTGCTGACGATTCGCGACAACGGCATCGGCTACGAGCATCGCCCGCTGACGACGGAAGACGCGCACACGGACGGGCTCGGCCTGATCGGCATGCAGCACCGCGTCGAGTCGCACGGCGGCACGTTCTCGATCCAGTCGTCGGCCACCACGGGCACGCTCATCTCGGCGAGCTGGGCCGGCTGACGCGCGCGATCGCGGTCGATCCCGCAGTCGATCCCGCGGTTAATCCAGCGGTTAATCCTTCACGCCGCCGAGCGGATAATCGTCCAGTCTCGCATGCGCGCCGGCATCTTCCGGAGCCCTGACGTCGTCGATCGTGTGAGTCGGCACGTCGTCCGCATCCGGTTCCGCGCACTTCGCCGCGAGCGTGGTCAACAGACCCATGCTCATCGCGACCAGCACCAGTTCCGTCAGGTTCGCGAGATGGAGCTTGTGCATCATGCTCGCCCGATACTTCTCGATCGTCTTCGGGCTCAGATTCAGGTATTGGCCGACCTGCCGGTTGGTGCGCCCTTCGGCAATCAGCTTCAGCACGCTACGCTCGCGCGCGGTGAGGATGTCCCAGGCCTTTCTCGGCGCAGGCATTTCGCGGCCGGTCACGAACGAGTCGACCATGTAGCCGTACACGTCCGCGCTCAGATGCTTCTTCCCCTGCCTGACCATGCGCATCGCGAGCAGCAATTCGTCAAACGAAACGTCCTTGAGCACGTAACCGTCGACCCCGGCGCGCAGCGCCTCCCGCACATACTCCTCGCTCTGGTGAACCGTGAGCGCGATGATCCGGACCGTCGGCGTGCGCCGCTTGATCGTTGCGCTCGCATCGATGCCGTTCATCCCGCGCATCGACAGATCCATCAGGATCAGATCGGGAGCCAGCGCCAGCGCCTGATGACACGCCTCCTTGCCGTCCCGTGCCTCGCCGACGACGTCGTAGTCGCCTTGCGCGCACAGCATCGACCGCAGACCATTTCTCAGCAGGTCATGGTCCTCTGCAATTACAACGCGACATTTGGTATTCACGACCGTCACTCCCCCGTTTCTCCATTCCTGCGCGGCGTGCCGTATCGGCACATCCTGCGCAGTTCCGGACACGCTCGCTGCGTGGTTTCCCCTTGCCCAGATTCATTATCGATATTCGCGGCAACCGACAGCCATGCGTGTCGCTGCAGCAAGGATCGCGCCACCGCGCGCCGAGCCTGCGGCGGCGGCGCGCCGGATTGCGCCGGTCCGCGGCGCGACCGCGCCACCCTCCTGAAATGTTTCAAAACTGTATCGACTTCAGGTTTTTCAGCGCGTCAGTGTGATTACCGATAGCGGGAATGCCACTCGCGTTTCAGCATGAATGAAAACATTCCCGCCGCGACGACGCCAAATCGAGAAGAAACCAACGGTGCGCAGTAAGGATTGTCAATCTTCGTTAGTTACCACCAATTACCCACCGTTACGGGGGTAACAATTTTGCACCGTTTTTTGCGGTCGCCGTTTTGGCCGCCGTTTTGCCCTCGAAGTGTAGGGGGGTGCCCCATTGCCGATCCGATTTCCCGTCGCCGACAATCCAGGTGCAGGAGACCTGGAAGATGCACCGTCGACCTTTATCCGGATTGGGAATCGCGATCGCTGCCGCATGCGTGGCACTCGGCTCGGCGTGGACGTGCAGCGCGAACGCGCAAATCTTCGGCACGGTCACCAGCACTGGCGCAATCGTCCTCACCAACGAACCCGGCACGGCCGGCCTGAAGGTGATCGTCGCGAGCGCCGCGCCCGCCCCACCCGACATGAAGCAAGGCGCATCGAAGCTGGCCCGCGGCGCGCTGTCCTCGTTCGCCGACGTGATCGACGAAGCGAGCCGCGCGTTTCGCGTTCCGCCCGAGCTGCTGCGCGCGGTGATCGACGTCGAATCGGGATACAACCCGAAGGCGGTCTCGGACAAGGGCGCGCAAGGGCTCATGCAGTTGATGCCCGACACCGCGCGGCGTTTTTCGAGCGGAGACATGTTCAATCCGCGCGACAACGTGCTGGCCGGCGCGCACTATCTGCGCTTCCTGCTCGACATGTTCAAGGACAACGTCGAACTCACGCTGGCCGCCTACAATGCCGGAGAAAATGCCGTGATTCGCGCCGGCTATCGCATTCCGTCATCGCCGCAAACGCGCGTGTATGTCCCGCGCGTGCTCTCGCGCTACAAGCGGCTCCTCGATTCGAGTTGATGTGTCCGGCTGATGTGTGCGGCTGATGTGTGCGGCCGATGTTTCCGGCCGAAGTTTCCGGCAATACGCGCCGCAGTCCGTGCGGCGCATACGAACGCGTTGCCGGATATCGCGCCGCCGCGACGCCCGGCAACATGGCCGAGCCACGCCGGCCGGCCGACGGCTCAGGGAAAGGCGGGAATGGTCGGATCTTCGCCTTCGAGATGCGCTTCGGCGTGGTGAAGCTCGATCAGGTGCTCGATCTCGTGGACCCGGTCCTTCGGAATGTCGAGGATCATCAGCAGCTCGCCGCGCTCGATGCCTTCTTCGAAACGCCTCAGGCGTGTACTCGGCACGTTGACGCCGATCATCGACGCCGCCCAGGCACCGAAGCCGGCGCCGGACAACGTGATCGTCACGAAGCCGGCACCGGCGATCGGCAGGCCCGCGGGCGGGAACGCCAGCGCGATCAGCCCCAGCAGCACCCCGGTCGCGCAACCGACCACCGTGCCGCGTGCAAGCGACGGCAGCAAGTCGCTGCGCTGCGTCAGCGTGGCCTCCTGCAAACCATCGTGCACGACGCTGTGATTCGCGATGAAATGAATATGCCGCCACTCGACATGCAGCAACAGCAACTCGTCGACGATCGACTGCGCGCATTGCGGCGTCGGCAACAGAAAATAGATGCGTCTCATGGCGACTCCCCCCACCTCACGTCAGGCATGCAGCGGCCCCTCTAACGACATTCTGGTCCGGCGCGCAACCCGCTTGAAGTGGGAATGCCCACCGAAACACATGGGTAGAAAGCGGTAGGACATCATGCGTGCGCGTCAAAGTTTCCCGTAGCTGTGCAGCCCGGACAGGAACATGTTGACGCCGAGGAACGCGAACGTCGTCACGAGCAGGCCCGTGAGCGCCCACCACGCGGCAGCCGCGCCGCGCAGGCCCTTCATCAGCCGCATGTGCAGCCACGCCGCGTAGTTCAGCCACACGATCAGCGCCCAGGTTTCCTTCGGGTCCCAGCTCCAGTACCCGCCCCATGCCTCGGCCGCCCACAGCGCGCCGAGGATCGTCGCGATCGTGAAGAACGCGAAACCGACCGCGATCGACTTGTACATCACGTCGTCGAGCACCTCGAGCGTCGGCAGGCGATCGGCGAGCACGCCGCGCTCCTTCATCAGGTACGCGACCGACACCATCGCCGACAGCGCGAAGCTGCCGTAGCCGATGAAGTTCGCCGGCACGTGGATCTTCATCCACCAGCTCTGCAGCGCAGGCACGAGCGGCTGGATCTGCTGCGCATCGCGCGCGACCGAGTACCACATCAGGAAGCCGACCGCCGCGCTGATGACCAGCAGAACGAACGCGCCGAGCGAGCGCGTGCCGTAATGGCCCTCGTAATACAGATAGAGCAGCGCGGTGATCAGGCTGAACAGGACGAACACCTCGTAGAGGTTCGATACGGGGATATGCCCGACGTCGGCGCCGATCAGGTAGGACTCGTACCAGCGCACCATCAGCCCCGTGAAGCCCATCAGCACGGCGACCCACGTGAGCTTCTGGCCGATCGCGGCGCCGGTTTCCGAGCGCGCGAGCAAGCCGATCCAGTAGAAGACCGTCGCGAGCACGAACAGCGCGCTCATCCACAGGATCGCCGACTGGCTCGACAGGAAGTACTTGAGGAAGAACGCCGCATCGGCGCGCGCGAGATCGCCCTGGTAGATCTGGATCGACAGCAGCGACAGCACGGCGATCGACGCCATCATCAGCCGCACCGGCTTCCAGCGCCAGCCGAGCGTGACGAGCGCCGGCACGGTGCCGATCATCACGGCCTTGTCGTAGTAATCCATGCGCGCGTCGTAGTGCACGAGCGCATAGCCCGCGCCCACCACGAGCGCCAGTGCGAACAGCCAGTCGATCAGCGACAGGCGTGCGAGGAACGGACGATCGTCGCCCGGCTCGCATGCACGAACCGCGGCGGACGCGTGTTGTCGCCGATACGGCAGCCTGGCGACCGACGCCGCGCTGTCGCGAGAGGATTGCATCGCTTTCATCGTATTCACCGGAACGGAACCGCGCAGGATTGGAAGAAAAAGAGGTGCCCCGCCCCGGGGGAGACGAAACACCTAAATGATCACTGCCGGCGCCGGTCGCCTGCCCGCCGCGCGGCACGTGCCGCATGCGACGCCGAACCGGCGGCGCTTGCTCATTTTTCGGCCGGCGGGCTCGCCGATGTACCGGTTTCCGGCGAGTTCGTCGGTGCACCGGCCTCCGGCGGGTTCATCGATGCACCGGTTTCCGCGGGGCTCGGCGACGCACCGACTTCCGGCGGGTTCAACGGTACGCCCCCTTCCGGTGGGTTCACCGATACGCCCACTTCCGGCGGGCTCGCCGATGCACCGGCTGCCGGCGGGCTCGCCGATACGCCGGCTTCCGCCGGAAATGCCTCGACATAGGCCGCGACGGCGCGCATGTCCTGCTCCGTCATGTTCGCGCATACCGACTTCATGATCGCGCCGCGTGGCCGTGTATCGGTTTCCCGGAAAATCGTGAGCTGCTTCACCACGTAGTCCGCATGCTGGCCGGCGAGACGGGGAAACCGGCTCATGCCCTCGCCATGCTGGCCATGACACCCGATACAGGCCGCAACGCCCTTGTCCGGCAGGCCCCCCACGAAGATCGCCTTGCCCGCGTCGAGCAGCGTGCGATCGCCGGCTTCGCCCGGCTCCGCCGCCTGGCCAGAAAAATAGGCGGCAAGCTCGTCGATCTGCTTGTCGGTCAGATGCGTGAAGCCCCACATGTACCGCTTCGCGTTCGGATCGGCACGCGCGTGGCTTTTGAAGTCGGTCAACTGATCGACGAGGTACTCCTTGCGCTGTCCGGCCAGCTTCGGAAACATCGGCGACACCGACACGCCGGTCGCGCCATGGCAGTTCGAACACACCTGCAGCGCGATGGTCTTGCCCGGCACCGCCGGGTTGTCGACCTGCCGCGACCGCTCCAGGTCGTGGCAACCGGCCCCGGCCAGCACCATCGCGAGCGAGACGATATGGGCCACCTTGTTCATGTCAGCCACCTCCTTGCCGCAACTTCCGTCGCCTGCCGAACCGATTCCGTTCGACAGGGATACGTGCCCGCATCGCGACGCGATGCGAGATGCGCGACACCCGCTCGCCGCGCGTGCTTCGGTCGGTCCGGTGTGCGGGAAACGCCGGACGGGATGTCAGAACGATGCGACCCATAGATAGAGAAACAGCGTGTCGTTGTCCCTCGCATTGCGCCCCATGCCGTCGTAATTGGTCGCCGCGCCGAGGAAGCGGGTGAAATGCGTGTACTGCAGGCCGACGCGCACGTACTGGACCGGTATCCAGAAGATTTCCGGCGTCCAGCCCTGCGTGTTCGGATGGAAGTTCGCGCTGCCCGCATACAGCGTGCTGTCCGTCGTCCCGGTCGTATTGAAGAACGACAGGCTCACGCCATACTTGTTCTGGTAGATGTACGACGCCTTGAGCCGCAGCGAGTTGAGATTCGCCGACGGGCTGTCCCCCAGCACGAAGTTGTTCGGATCGTGGATGTTCTCGCGCACGTAGCGCGCCTGCGCAGTAATCGTGTGCGGCTCCAGCAGGTACTGGTACTGCGCGTCGAAACCGTAGTCGCGATAACGCGTGACACCGCTGCCGAAGATCGGGAGATTGTTCGGGTCGTTCGGATAGATGTCGACGCTCAGTCCGAACGCGCCGACCATCAGGCTATGCGGACCCCATTCGCGCGTCAGCGCGATGCGTGCATACGGGTTGTAGCCGCGCAGATAAACCTGCGGGTGGTCCGGATTCCCCGGCTTGTTCCCGTGACTCAGGAACGACCAGATGCCGTCGGCCGTACTGTAGGCGGTCAGCTCCGCATACACCGTCTTGTTCCAGTACACGTACCCGCCCACGCCGACGACCTGCATCGCGAGGCTTCCTTCGAGCACCGGCAGCGCAGGAATGCCGGCGGCCGGGCTGATCGACGACGCAATGTACGGATAGCCCCACGCCGGCGCGGTGTTGAAGACGTCCTGCACGGTCGGATTGTTGTGTACCGTCACGCCGAGGATCAGGTCGTTCGCACTGGAGATGATCCGGTCGACGAAGCGGATGTCGGTATTGTCCGATGACCATTGACCTTTCCATTTGCCGCTACCGTCCTGATGATCGTAGTTCGCATAGGTAAACTGAGCGAAGCCGCCGATCTTGTCGGTAATCTTCCCGGCAAGGAACACGCTCGCGAAATCGAAGATCGGCAACCCGTTCTTCGGATTGATCTTGTTGCCGCTGGAGTCGGTGTTGCCGCGCGTCGTGCTCAGATCGCCGATGGCCATCGCGGCGATCGGAATCGTTCGCTCGCCGAGCGTATAGCCGTTCAGCTTGAACAAGCGTCCGTACGGCGTGAGTTCCGGAAACTGTCCGCCGGCATGACATGCGACGCAGCTCTGCCCGGTCTGCCGCGCGAAGATCGGCAGCGCCCGTGCGGCCGACACCTGCAGCAACGCGAGCATCGCGAGCATGGCCATCCAGCCGCAATGCCTCCAGCGAGGACGCGCGCGATGGCCGACTAGGAACGTTGTCATGGCTGTTTCCCCCCATGCCGTGTGTCGCCACGTTCCGACGCGACATGCGCACGTCGGGCGATGTCTTCATTGTGCGAAACGCCCATGAAAACCGGCATGGGGCGACTCCCTCCTTACGCGGTCTGATCCCTACTCCATCTCGGCGCGCGCGGCCGCTCAGGGGACGATCCAGCCCCCGTCGGCGGAGAGCTTCAGGCGATCCGGCCCGGCGAAGCGGACGATATAGCCGCCCTTCGACGCGAAGCGCTGCCCCGGCGCGAGCGTCAGGCGCGGGTAGTAGCCGGTCAGGATGCGGCGCTCGAGCATGTCCTGGATGCGCTCGACGAGATACTCGCGCACGAACGCATCGACCAGATGGCTGAGCGTCTCGGCGAGCAGGCCGCAGGCGAGATACGTGTCCGCCTGCACCTGCGGCGCGACCATCGGAATCTGCCGGATCGAGAACCAGCCGAACGCATAGTCGACGCGCACTCGCCGCCCTTCGGGCAGGTCGAACGGATAGGCGATGCGCGTCACGCCGCGCCAGCTCGTCGGCAGCGGCGTATTGTCGAGCCCGCCGAGCAGCCCCGACATGAATACCGTGTCCGACGCGGGCGGCACGTGAGCGAGCGCCGCGAGGTCCGGCGGCCGCAGCCACAGCACGAGCACGTCGCCGCGCGGCAGCCGGCGCAATGCGCTCGCGACGCTGTCGCCGGATCCAAGCGCGCGATTCGACACGGCGATGCCGTGCGCCTTCAGCGCGGCAGCCAGCGCGCGTGCGCCACGCTCGCCGTTGTCACCGGTGCGATAGACCTGCCAGACCGTCTTCACCGCTTGCGGCGGCGGCCGCGCACCGGCTTCGTCCAGGATGCGCTTCGCGATCAGGTCCGACTCGAGCAGCACGCCGCGCGAGAAGTACACGGAATAGAAATCGTGGTCGGTTTCGACCGGCACTTCGACGTTCGGAAACAGGCAGGGCACGGCCTCCGCCTCGCAGAAGTCGTGGACGGGCGCCCAGTTCCTGCCGCCGAGCCCCGACACCACGGCCAGCACCGGCTGCCGGGCGAGAAACTGCGTCAATTGCGCACGCCACGTGTCCGGCGGCCCCTTCAGTTCCCACACATGCAGTTCCCAGCGGCGATTGACCATGAACATCATTTTTCGCGTGGAACGCAGCGGCGGCGTCGCGCCGAACGGAAACGCGTTCTTGTCCGCGAAGTAGTGCTGCAGGACGTCGAGCATGCCCGCGCGCTTCACCGGGTCCGCGTCCGGCGTGACGATCGTCGCGAAATGCAGCACCGTGTCCGTCACGCCCGACGGCTTGCGGCGATCGAGACGCTTCAGATAGCCGGTCAGCGCGGCCATGTCGGCGTCGCCGAGCGCGTATTGCGGCATCAGCCTGCCGAGCGGCTTGCCCTCGGAATCGATTCCGTCTCGCACGGCGCGTGCGAGCAGTTCTTCCGTGTACGGCTCGCGATCGGTGCGCATGCCGGAAACGTACGGAATGTCGAGATCCTCGGCGGTCTGCGCGCGCGGATGCACCAGGTAGCGCCACGTGACCGGCGGGATGGTGTTGTTGCCCTCCTTCGAGCCCAGCCCGCTGCGCCGATGGCAATTGATGCAGGCGGCGGCGGCGCCTTGCAGGCGCACGCCGTCCTGATGCACGGCTTCGAGCGGTGCGCCCGAACCGAGGATGCCGCGCTGGAAGATCGCTTCTCCCGCGTCCGCCGGCACGACGGGCGCCGCGGCCTCGTCGCCGAGCGCGTGGCCCACGCCTACGCACAACGCGGCCAGCAACACCCACCGCACCAGCCGCCCGCGCGAGGCCGGCGGGCGCGCCGCCGCGAGGGCGCGCAGTCGCCCCCTGATGCCGTTCATGGTCGTGCCGTCGGCCGGCCGGCGCCCGGCGGCGCCGGCGACACGTTGGCATCGATCGACGCCGGACGGCGTCCGCCCGGCGCTACGGGCCGCGCGAAGAGCGCATCGCCGAGCGGCGGATTCAGCGACACCTTGTCGATGATCAGCGTGTCCTTGGTCGGCGAGACCGCCGTTCCGCTCTCGATCCTGAGCGGGATCTGCAGGCCGTCGATGGACTTGTACTCGCTGTAACGCACCTCGACGGTGACCGTACCGCGCGGTCCCTGCACCTCACGATCGTACTTCACGTCCAGGAACGTCCGACCGTCGATCCACGCATGGCGGATCGCGCCGGAAGGCAGCTTCACCGCGAGGCGGTACGCATTGTGCCCGCCGAGCTGGTCGACACCTTCCAGCGTCACGCCGACCCCCTTCGCTTCATGGTCGATCAGGGGCCCGTCGATAACCTGCTCGTCGCGCGCGGACGCCAACTCGTCCGTCGTGTACGGCCGAGGAATCGCGCCGCCACCGCTGCTCGCGCCCAGCTTCCAGCCCTCCCTGCCGTCGAATATGCGCACGGCCTTCTGGTTCGACACCGTGAGCTCGAAGCGTGTCTTGTTCGGGCGTTTCATCCCGAGGATGAACGGCATGTTCCGCGTGGGGGCGTTCGCGCTGTCCACATGGCCGTACCACACCATCGTCTCGATCTTGCGCCATGCGTCGAGCCCGCCTCTCGCCGCGATGTTCTTCTCGACGATCTGGTCCGCGGTGAGACCATTCCCCGGCATTTGCTCGCACGCGCATAGGGCCGCCGTCACGCAGCCGGCGAGCACCCACGATTCGATTCGTCTCATGGCCTCCTACCCCCCTCCGTTCGGATGCCTGACCAGTGGCTGGAGACTAACGGCTCGCAGCCTTCGCGACGGTGAGCGGCGGCTTGCCGAACATCGCATCGTCGGCCGGCTCGTTCAGCGCGACATGCGTGATCGTAATCTTGCGCGTCTGCTTGGCGCCGCTCACGACGGTCTCGAGCGTATGCGGCACGACGACGCCGTTCTCCTTCCTGTAATCGCGATAGAAGATGGCGACGCTGTGCGTCTTGCCGTCGAGCACGCGCGGCTCGCCGTCGATCTTCAGTTCGAGAAACGTGGCCGCATCGATCCACACGCGACGCTCCGCCCGCTCTTTCGTCGTCACCTTCAGAACGTACGCGCGATGCCCCTCCACCGTTTCCGAGCCAAGCACCTGGACCGTGCTGCCCTTGCTCGCGTAATCGACGAGCGGCCCGTCCAGTTCCGCAGACTGCGCCGCCGATTTCGCCTCGGCAGGCGTATAGGGCTCGACTTCGTTACGGCCGAGAAACGGCCTGACTTTCCAGCCTTGCGTGCCGTCATAGACCTGGAGCGCCGTCTGTTCGTTGAAGCGGACTTCGAAGCGACTCTTGTGCGGGCGCTTCATCGTCATCACGAACGGCAGCGCGGTGTTCTTCGTGCCGCCCGCCTCCATCAGCCCCGACAGCGTCAACGTATTGACCGTGCGCCACGCTTGCAGCCCGCCGCGCGCCGCCACGTTGCGCTCGACGATCTGCGCAGCGCTCATGCGCCCCGTCGATGCGGCGGCCCTGGCCTGGGCGGTCCCCGCCGCCGAAGCCGCGATCGCGTCGGGGGCCGACGCGAGCAAACCGGCCAGCGAGGCCGCCCCAATCACTATCGAAAGAAACCGGGTCATGAGTCTTCTCCTCTCCCTGTGCCGCAAATCGCGGCCGGATCGTCATTCGACCACCAGCCCGTCGATATGCAACGATCCAATGATCACATTCACGCGCTCGCCGGCCTTGACGACGTTGCCCTTGTTCGAGAACACCATCCAGTATTCCCGGCCGGTCTCGATGCCGCCGCTTTGCCGCAGCTGGCCGACCTTGTCCATCACCGGCACCTCCAGCAGCGCGTGACTCGTCTGTCCGTACAGATAAGGCGTCGCGCTCCTGTCGGCGAGCCGCTTCGCGGCAACGGGGTCGGTCACGCGGTAGCTGAAGCGGATCAGGTTGTCCGATGCGATGCGGTGCACCTTCAGGTTGTCGATCCCCCTCGTCATCATGTAGTAGGTTCTCGCGCGCCGCGGTAGGTCCGGCCGGTACGGCGAATGCTTCGCTCCGGCGCCGGGCGCCGCAGGCGCGCCCTGCTGCGCCGCGGCCGGCACTGCGAGAGCCGCGGCGGCAAGGCAGGCGGCGACGGCGTAAAGCGCCGCTCGCCTGCGCAGCAAACGTGAACGGTTCATGGCCCTCCCCCTTCAAGGTTGATTCGGCGCCGCGCCGAGCCCCAACGGGTTGATCGGCAGGCCGCCCACGATGCCGGGCGGCACGTTCGGCAGGTTCGGCACCGTGCCGAGCCCTGGCGGATTGATCGGCGGGCCGCCCACGCCGCCGGGCGGCACGTTCGGCAGGTTCGGCACCGTGCCAAGCCCTAGCGGATTGATCGGCAGGCCGCCCACGCCGCCGGTCGGCACCGTGCCGAGCGCCAGCGGATCGAGCGGCAGGCCGCCCACGAGCCCGGACGGCCTGAATTCGACCGCACCGATGTCGTACCTCCCCTGTTGCGGACGTGTCGTACCGAAGAAATCATGATTCGGCGCGCCTGCTTGCGTCCCGTTATTGATCGCCGGCGAACCCGCGCGCGGCGAGTAGTTGCCGAGCAGCACCCCGTAACCGGCGCTGCCTGATGTGATCGACATGTTGAACAGCGACAACGGCCCGTACGACATGTTGATCCACTGATTACCCTCGTCGGGCACCGCCGACGGCAGCAGGCTGAACAGCGGGTTCGGCAGGATCGTGTCCGAGATGCCGGGCGGCACCGCGAACCCGTTTCCGCCTCCTTCCGGCGGCACGCGCGCTCCATTGCAGTACTGGCTCACGACCGACGGGTTGGTCCCGCTGTTGTTCGCGCCCGGGTAGTCGCCCGCATCGGTCAGGATCGAGTACTGCGGGTGCAGCGTGAGACCCGACTGATGGTTGCCCGGGCCCGTGTCGCCATACGCGCCGATGTCCCAATAGACCGCGTGCGGATCGCAATAGCCCGTCGCATGCCCGGCCTGGTTCAACGTCGGGTTCAGCGCAACCGTGTTCTGCAGTCCGGGGATGTTCGGATTCGATCCGGACACCGTGATGAAGAACGTGCGGTTCTGCCAGAACACGTTGTTGGTCAGTATCGGGTTCGAGAACGTCTTGCAGTTCGGCTGGCCCGCCGGACACGCGACGCCGGGTGCGGTGAATGCGGCGATGAAGTTCGCCGTATGCCGCGCGGTCTCGAGTCCGGCCGGCTGGTACGTCGACGTCGTGATCGGGTTGCACGTCGTTTGCGCGCCGACCGTGGTGCAGTTCGGCGGCCCGACGTTCGCCTGGGTGGCCGCATCCGTGTTGAACAGCACGCCGGCGGACGCCGTCGCGTCGTTCGAGATCACGGTGTTGTTGACGAAGCTCACGCCCACCGCATCTTGCAACGACACGCCACCGCCGCCCCAGCCCGCGACATTGTTCGCAATGATGTTGTTGATGACGCGAACCGTGTACCAATTCGCCGCGTTGTTGGGGCTGCGCTGCACGTCCGTGCCGTTCACCTGCTGCAGCCGCAACCCGCCGCCCTTGCCGCTCTCCGCCGTGTTGCCCATGATCAGGTTGCCGTCGATCACGAGCCGCGGCCCGATACCGTCGGACAGTTGCGGTGCGCAGTCGATGTCGACCGTCGAGTTTTCGCAGAAGGTGCCATCCGGCGGCACGCCCTGTGCGATGATGCCGCCTCCGTAGGTGGGCAGTGTCGGGTTGTTGCTCTGGTTGAACAGCACCCAGTTGTGCGAGATATCGCCGGCGTAGCTGAACCCGAAGTGCGCGACGCCTCCGCCGTCGCCGCTGCTCATGTTGCCGCACACCCAGTTGTAGTTGAAGTGATAGTTGTCGGCGCCCGTGCAGAACACGACGCCTCCGGCCGACGACGGCGTGCTCGAATTGATTTCGTCGCCGTACGCCGCGTTCGACGTCACCGAGTTATGGTGCACATTCACGGCTTTATTGAAGCCGAACGGAAGCTCGGTCACGCCATCGGCCGCGATGGTGCCGTCCGGCACCTCGACCTGGCCGACCGAGATGCCGCCCGTGAGCGTGCCGGCGTTCGAGAACACACGGTTGTTCGACACCTCCATCAGATGGTTCCAGCCGTGCAGGAAAATCCCGCCGCCGCCTTGCGAGCTGTTCGTGACCGTGATGCCGTCGATGCGCGACGGATTGCACAGGAAGTTGCTCGGGTTATTCCTGCAATCCGGCGGGTTCGGCTGGAACAGGGTCGGGCCCGTGAGCGGCACGCAAATCCCGTTCGCGGTGCAGTTCGGGTCGGGTTGCGGCACGCCGCCCACCAGCACGTCCCTCACGCCCTTGCCGACCACCGTGATGCCTGCGCCTTCGTAGGCGCCCATCAGCGTCGGCTCGAGCAGCATTTCGCCGAGGTTGCCGTTCAGGTTCGCGTCCCACCCCACGGTCGGCTCGAACGGGATCGGATCGACCTTGCGCTGCATCGCGGTCGGACAGGTGTACGTGCCGCTCGGATCGAACGGGTTCGATGCCGAGATCATCGCGCCGTTCATTGCGACACCGAACAGACAGTCGACCTCCCTGCGCCACGCGTCCATCTTGCCCGACGGATGCGTGTTCGCGTTGATCACCACCGATGGGGCGCCGACGCCCTGCAGCCGCACCGGCTTCCACATCACGACCATTTCGTTGTAGGTGCCCGGACCCACGATGATCATGTCGCCCGGGGTCGCCTTGTCGATCGCGGTCTGCAGCGCGTCGTTCGTCGCGTTCTCGCCGTTCACGTACGTCGGCGCCTTGCCGCCCACCGTCACGGTAACCGTGTCGATCGTGTTCTTGCCGCTTGCGGTCGTGACGACAAGTTCGCCGCAGGACGTCGGCGCCAACACGCCGCGCTGCTGAATCGTGCAGCTCGAGCCGATCAGTGACGTCACGACGACATGGATCTCCGAGTCGGTCCACGACTGCACCAACGCCGCATTGCCGCCGATCGTGACCTTGCCTTGCGTCGAGCCGAAGCCATAGTGGCGCTTGACGAATTTCTGGTTGAACGGCGCCGCGGTCGCGGCGGGTCCGTCGTACGCATGGTTCGGCACGACCTGATCGCCGAGCGCCTTGATCGTCAGCTGGTGACCGACCGTGCTGACCCACGGGCCCGCCCCTCCGCCGCTCGAGTCGCCGGTCACGCTGGCGATCGCGGGCGTGCCGTCCGGGTACGCGCAGTCAGGCGGGTTGTAGCCGGAAGCAAACGCCTGGACCGGCACCACCGGCGTGTCCATGTACTGGGTCTGGCCGGGCATGAACGGGATCTCGTAGCAGAACTGGCTGTATGCCGGGTTGAACAACGGATCGCGGATCGTCTGGCCCGGATGCGCCGGGTCGGGCATGTCCGGATCGTTCATGCAGGCGACCATCATCGTCGGCGCATAGCCGGTCGGATTCGGCGGGTTGACCTGCCACGTCGAATAGTTCAGCCCGTTGAAGATGCCCCACGAATCCGAATACGTGCGCGCCACTTCATTGCCGGCGAAGTCCTTCATCGAGATCGGCACGTTCGGCACCGCGAACTTCTCGCCGAACTGCGGCGAGTACGGATCGAACTCGGACGAGAAGTCGTCGAGCATGAAGCCCGTGTAGTGCGCGGCGACGTGCGTCGAGCTGAACAGCCAGAACTTCGCGAGCGCCGACATCTCGTTCGTGAGCGTGACCTCCTTGCGGTCGCACAGGTGCCGCGAGGCGCCTGCAAACGGAGCGACCTCCTTCGAGCCCGGGAACAGGCTGATGTAGTCCGGCACGATACGCAGCGCGCCGACGCACGGCCAGAATGTCTCGACACTGCCCGTGTCGCCTTCGTGCCGCGGCGTCGAGCCGAGGTCCGACGTCGGGTTCTGCGCACTGTTCCGGTTGAAGGTCGAATTCATCGCCGCCTGATCGGGCAGGATGAAGATATTGCCGAGGCCTCCGAACTGTTGCGTCACCGGGGCGATGTAGTTGTCGCCGATCAGGATGTTCTTGTCTTCCTCCTTCACGAGCTCGTAGCCCGGCGGCACGATCACTTCGACGACGTATTTCCCGGTCGGCAGCATCTGCGTGCCGTCGCCCGACGGATTCGGCACGCAGATCGTGCAATTCGTGGCCGTCGGCTTGCCCGTCGACGTGTTGCGCGCCGTCACGCTCGGGAACTGGTACATCCCGTCGTATGGTGCCGGCTGCACCTGGTTGAACGCGTGCATGCCGTCATAGCACTTGAACTGCGAATTCGCAGGCAACGCGCGATGCGTCGGGTCGAGCCATTGGGGGCTGTTCTTCAACGTGTAGAAGAACGGGTCGCTCGCCTCCTGCCCAGGGCAGTTCATGTTCGGAATGCCGTCGGAGCGGAAGCCCTGCGCCCAGTCGTCCCAGCTGCTCGTCTTCGTCGTATCGACGAGCGCGAGCGTCGTCGTGCCGTCCGCAGCCGTGCCCTCCTGGTACAGGTTGACCGTCACATTCGGGACGTTCGGCGTCCAGCTCGTGTGAATGAGCAGCGCGGGGTCGTCGAACGGCCTCGTCGAAGCGTAGATCACCTCGCCCTTGATCCCGCCGTTCTCGGTCGGGAGGTACGGCGCCTTGCCGAACTCGATGAACGAATTCTGGCCCGAGAAGCCCTGCCAGCCTTCGGTCGTCACCCACGGCGGATCGATCCGCGCGGTCGACGGGCTCGTGCCGGACTGGTCGTTGCAGTCCGCGTCGTTGCAATACCTGGCGCCCGGCACGCGCAGGTTCGTCGGCAGATGCGCTGTCGAGGATTCGATCGTGTTGGCGAAGTTCGCTGCGATGTTCGAGTTGCCTCCGCCGGTCGTGCCGTCGACCGGGCCGCCCGCGTCATAGACCACGTGCACGCCCGTCTGTTTGTAGCGCGTCGTGTCCGCTTCGACCACGTACCAGTTGAACAGCGGGAACACTTCGTTGAACCCGGCGAACCCGTTCAGGTCCGTGTTGTTGAAGTTCGAATAGCTCCCGTCGCGGAAACGGATGTTGGTCGGCACGAGCGTGAGCCCCGGCTCGCTGTCCTGCGAGACGCCGTCGCTGTTCCGGTCGAAGAAGGTCCGCGTATACAGGTTCGTATGCCACTGGAGCACGGGAATGTCGCCGAGGTCCTTGGACTGTCCGCCCTTCAACTGCGTCGCCGTCGCCAGCCCGTCGACGATCTGGTCGTTCCATTGGTCGAACACCGTGATGCGGAACGTGCCGTCGGGCAGGCCGCTGACCTTGAACGTGCCGTCGGCATTGCACTTGGTAAAGGCGATGTCCTCCCCGTCGGTGTCGCCGATGCTCACGTAGCACTGCGTGAAGCCCAGCGAGTCGCGCGAGCCCGAGCTGTACAGGTTCTCGTTCGGCGGGCGGCTGTAGTGCAGGTTCGTGATCCGGCCGGCGACCGAGTTGTTGCACGTCGCGCCGGCACACACCAGCGGCAGCCGGGCGTTGATGATCTTCGGATTCGCGAAGCCGATCGACACGTGGAAGCCCGCGGGCCCGAACTCCTGGAAGTACGACGGACCGCCGACCTTGATGAACGCGTCGTGGCCCTTCTGCCCGTCCAGCGTGTTGGTCTGCAGCCATTCCTCGCCACGGCCGATCCGGTCGGCGCCCGGCGTCGCGACGACGCCATAGCGGCCCGGCATCATGTTCGCGATGACCGCCTGGCCGACGAGCGGCGACAGCGTCTTGCCGTCGGATTCGTATTTCGGGCAGGTCGGGATCATGCCGACGAGGCCGTCGCTCGACGTCGTCGAAATCGGACATGCGTTCAGGCCGGTGGCAGGATCGATGGTGCCCTGCAGCGAGTTCGACAGCGGCATGTTGAACATGTCGTAGGTCATCTGCCCGGTGGCGTCGCCAGTGCCGCCCGCGTCGTCGAACAGCTTGATCTCGAATCCGCCGAGACCCGGTTCATGCGCGGTGCCGAAGCCATCGGTGCCACCGCTCACGTCCACTTCCCCGTTGACGGGCGCATCGTCCTCGAACACGAATATCGAGATCTTCGCGGTCTGCAACGGCGTCTCCTGCACGAGCACGTTCACGCTCTTCTGGGCCGGTGCGATCGGCGCGCCGCCCATCGTGTGGCCGCAGGTGCCCGTGCCCGGCGCGAAATCCGCCCCGCCGGGACCGGACGGGCAATCCTTCGAGATGTCGAACTGCCGCTTCGCTCCGTCAGGGTTGTTCGGGTCGACGGGCTGCGGCGCGCCTGCGCCGTTCGAGAAACTGTTGCCCGCGTCGCCCGGCAGGATCGAGATGTAATAGTGCTTGGTCGGATCGAGCGACACCTGGCTCGGGTTGACCGCCACCTGTTGCGTTGCATTCGTGCGGCACGCGCCGTCGCCGATATCGCATACCGTGGGGACGTGCGTGTTGGTTGCAGGATCGAACACCGTCTGCCCCGACTCGCAAGCCACCGTGCCAACGCAACCCGCCGCGACCACCGGCATGTAGCTCGAATGGAAGCTCGTGCCGAGACTCGGCACCGGCAGCGGCGGACAGTTCGCGGGCCGCGGCGTCGTGTTCACCTGGCAGGCCGGGTCGATCTGGAACGTGCGGTCTTCCTCGATGATCCACCGATAGTCGGTGAGCTGCACGGGCGTCTTGCCCGGCGCCGTGCTCGGCCCGTCCAGCACCTTCACGGCGAGCCCGCTGCCACCCTTGAACGTGACGGCAACGTTCGCGGCTGCGCTCGACGTCTTCTGCGAATTGACCGCCGTGTACTTGAAGGTCACGCCCGCGGTCGCGGCGCCGACGGGCGGCGCGTTCGGCGTCACGGCGAACGAACCGTCCGCGTTCAGCGTGACGGTGCCGCCGCTGACGCTGCCCGGCACCACTGCCGCGGTGAGCGGCAGACCGCCGGGGTCCGTGTCGTTGCCGAGCACGCCCGGCGCGCCGATCTGCAGCCGCGACGCGATGTTGCTCGTGTAGCTGTCGTCGTGGGCGACCGGCGGGCCGGA
Source organism: Burkholderia pyrrocinia (assembly GCF_001028665.1). Lineage (NCBI taxonomy): Bacteria > Pseudomonadati > Pseudomonadota > Betaproteobacteria > Burkholderiales > Burkholderiaceae > Burkholderia > Burkholderia pyrrocinia. Next base: position 2,516,683 of record NZ_CP011503.1, on the reverse strand, counting down.
CAGGCAGCCGGCAGCTTGCGTGCAGGCGGCCAGCGTCACCGTCGCGGTGATCGCAGGATTGCCGTTCGCCTGATACACGAAGCTGTCCGAAGTCGTTCCGGCGTTGGGCACGTAGCTGAATGTGCCGTCCGGGTTCAGCGTCACCGTGCCGTGTGCCGGCTTGGTCACGATCTGCACGCCATATACGCCGACGTCGTTGGCGATCACCCCTTTCCCCGGGTCCGCCACGGTCAGCGTGTTGCCCGCCACGAGGAAGTACTTGTCGGGATTGGCGACGGCATTCTGGCCGCCGCCCGCCGACGGCAGCGCGCCGCCATTGACGCTGAGATACGCCTGCATGCCGCCGTCGCGCTGGTTGTTGGTGGACAGGCTCAATTGCCGGTCGAACACCGGCAGCGCGGCTGCGTTCGGCCCCGGCGCGTTCAACAACACGTCGTAGGTCTTGCCGGCCGCCAGGAACACGGTGGACTGCACGCGCGGGTTGCCGGGCAGCAGATTGCCGTCCTCCGCGACGAGCGCGAACCCGGAAACCGCTGGATTGCCGGTCTGCGCACCGACCACCGACGGCACGTGCATCCGCAGGCCCGCGTTCACGAAGCGCACGAGCACCTGGCCGGTCGACGCGGGCGCACTCGCCGGGAACGACGACAGGTTCGGATGCGTGCGATCGAAGGCGACGCCGTTGATCAGGTAATAACGCGGATCGTAGTTCACCGCCGGCGGATAGCAGGTGCCGAACGATGCGGAATGCGAGTCGCCACAGCCTCCCGACAGACCCGACCACACCTTGGTTTCGCTGAAGCCGGAAGTCGCCACGGCTGCAGCGACCGCGGTGTTCTGCACCGGATCGATTTCGCTCAGCACGAGCGGGACGTCGGCGTCGTAGCCGACGCCCGGATAGGCAATCGCCCGCGACGTCGCGGTGGCCGGCGTCCGCACCACGAGTACGCCATAGAGGCCCATCGGCCCCTGGATCGATGGATGGGAGCCCGACTCGATCAGATAGGTGCCGGGCCGCAGGTTGTTCCACGTCAGCGCCGTTGTCGCGCCGTGAGCCACTTCCGTCGAGAACGACTGGACCCGGGGACCTTGCGGGGGTGGCGTGAAGGTTGCGCCGCTGCCGGTGCCGGCGATCGGCCAGGTCGTCGCGGTCTGCGTCGGATGCACCGGGCTCGCGGTCGACGTCGCCGTCTTGCCGAGACCGCCACCCAGCTGGCCGACGATCACGAGCGAGGTCGGCACGGAGGCTGGCAGACTGTTCGTGAGCTTGATCGTCAGCGACGCGCCGGACGGCACGGTGACGACCACCGGCGACCAGTTCGCCCCGGCGCCGGGATTGGCCGCCGCGCAGGTGGCCGGCGCCACGGCGGCCGCCGAGCACGTGTAGCCCCACATCGGCACGCTCTGGCCGTCGGGCATCATGGCCGTCGTGGCCTTCGCCGTCAGGCTGACGGTCTGGGCGAGAGATGCCTCGCTCGCAGCCAGAAGCATGGACGTAGCGAGGCCCACCTTGACCAGGTGGAGGAGCGCCGCCTTGAACTGGTTGAATCTCATGGCCGTTCTCCCCGCCTCTAGTTGCCTTCGTTGATCACGAAGGCTTGTGGATCAACGAGCATCATCATCATCATTCCGCCAGGGAAGATGTTGTTCGTGGTGATCTCGCGTTCATTGTGCGAATGCCACATGAATGCGAAGCCTGCTTCGCTTCCCGGTGGATTCGCGATCGTGCCGCTCGGCGGCGTCGTGCCTGTCGGCGACGTCGCGCGAATCGTCGCATCCGGTCCGAGATAGGGACTGCCGCCGTACCACGCACCGTTCGTCAGGATGTGCGAGTCGGGCAGCGTGACCGGTCCGCCGCTGCCGACGTTGCCGAACGGATGCGCTTCGAGCGCCTTGTTGTGGTCCGCGCACCATTCGTAGTAATTCGGTGCCGTCGGGTCTGCCGTGTAGTAGCCGTTCGCATCGGGAACGCACACGCTGCCGTCGCCCGGCTTGTGTCCGTAGATGTCCCAGTTCAGGCCCTTGCCGGTCCAGTAGAAGATGCCGTCCATGGTTTCGCCCGGCGTCGTGGTCGTGGTGAACAGCAGCGGACCCGCGACCTTGGTCGCGTCCGACTTGGCAAGAATCAGGTTCCCGTCGCGCGCAAGCACGCGGACGTGATTGCCGTGTTCGTGGAACGGGTGCTGCCAGCGGCCCGTGCCGATGATTCGCAACAGCACCAGTTCGCCGGGGTGCATGTGCGGATTGCCGTTGTAGGGCTGATGCGGATACTGGAACGAATAGTTGGGATCCATGTCGTCCGGCATCGAGCGGCCGTTGATCATGAAATACGCGGGGTGATAGGGCTCGGTCGCGACGGTCATGCAGCCCGTCGGCTGCGCGCACGCCTTGGCGGCCTCCTGCTCGGCCTGCGTATGGATGCGCGGATCCATTTCGGAGAACTGAAACAGATACTCGCGGTCGTAGCACGCCGAGCCGTGGTTGTACGCCGCTGCCGCGTTGCGGTAGTCCGGCTGGCCGTCGGGCAGCGTCGCTGCGACAGTGCGGCACCCTTGCGGCACGGCAAGCACGCCCGGCGCCGACGTCGGCAGGACGATGATCGCGCCGTACAGGCCCATTTCGATCTGCAGGTCGCCCCGCGTGCCGCTGTAGTAGGCGTGCGTGCCGGGCGTCGCCGCGACGAAGCTGTAGGTGACCGTGTTGCCGTGAGTCGCTTCGCGCGTGAGCAGCCCGGGCACGCCGGTGAGTGCGGCGGGACACGTGCCATTCTGGTTGAGCACCGCCGCGCACACCTGGAATCCCTGGAAGAGGATCGACGTGTTGCCCGCCGCCGCCGGCAGATTGTTCGTGAGCGTCACCGTAATCACGTCGCCCTGCTTCACGATCAGTGTCGGCCCGGGAATCTGCATGCTCGGGCAGTTCGCGCCCGTGATTCCCGCCGGCGAGAATCCCGCCGGCGCCGTGCGGCAGCCATAGCCCCATGAATAGACGCTCGTGCCGTCCGGCTGGCTGATGCGCCCCACCTCCGCGCTCAGTTCGAAGTGCGTACCGGTGATGCCCGGCGCCGCGGCCTGCACCGGCAGGCAGAGCAACGCGGCAAGCATCGCCACGGCAAGCCGCACAAGCCGTCCGGCGCCCGTGCGCGTTGCAATCCAGATGTGATGAGTGAGATGACCCACGATATTTCTCCTAGATGCAAGACTTCGTGGCCGGGTCCAACGCGCCCGAGCAGATGCGGACTTCCGTCATCAAGCCCCCGAAGTTCTCGGCGTCGTTCGACAGGTGATCGAGGTTCGGCGTGTAGAGGTAATAGACGGAACCTGGCGCGTACTTCGTCGTGTCGCTCGCATCGAGAATCACGTCGATGGATTCGCCACCGCCGAGCGTGATCGAGTTCGAGTAGTAAGTCATGTCGTTGCCGGCCATGTCGCGCAGCAACCGGGCGTTGACGCCGATCACGTGCATCGGAACGCCGAGCGACGCGAGCGTCTGGAATTCGGTGACGTCGAGGTCGGAAATCCTGAGCAGCGCGCGGCCGCCGGCCGGAATGTTGATGATGGTCGGCAGCGGCTGGGAATAATGCGGCGTGCCGTCGGCCACCGGGGTCTGCATCGCGCCGGTGGTCACGGTGTCCGGATAGCTGCGCCCGTTCAGCATGAAGTACTTGTCCTTCATGTCCGTGAACGGTTCCGGATTGAACGTCATCCCGACGAAGTGGAAATTCGGATCGAAGCCGTGTATCTGCACCGGATACTCGACGTCATACGCGGTCGAGCCGTCGCCGTCGTTGTACGCGTACAGCGTCGGCTTGCCGCTCTTGTCGTTGGCATGCAGCGCGGTGTTCGAAGGCGGCAGCGGCGTCGAGCACAGAATGTCGTTGCCGCACCGGGTGCGAAGATCGCCTTGCTGCGTCACCAGCGCGTTGTACAGCGACCTGCCGGCCGGTACGCGGTTCTGGCGCGGTCGCACGAAGATCTGGCCGACCATGCCCATCTGCAGGTGCTCGGGCGGCGTGATGTGGCAGTGCCAGAAGTAGGTGCCGGCATCGGGCGCGAGATAGTAGTAGGTAAAGCTGCCGCCGATGTTGATCGCCACCGACGCATCCGGCACGCCGTCATAAAACGCCGATGCATTCGGATAGCCGTGGAAGTGCACCGTATGCTGCTCGAACAGGTCGGGGCGCATGATCATGCCGACGTTCGTGAGCGTCAGGAAGAACTCGTCGTCCTCGTCGATCCCCATCGTGGGTGCCGGCATGTTGCCGTTCATCACGCCGACATCCATGATCGGACGCGGGTCCACGTGGCCGGTCAACTGGCCTGGCGGCGAGGATTCCGGGTCGGGCACGAGGCCGACCGCGCCATTGAAGGTCGGGTCCGTTCTCGGATCGCCGACCGTATTGAACAATGCCGCGAACTCCGTACCGGGGCGGCCCGCCAGGATGTCGGCAATGCCGGACAAGGGACCGAAGGAAAACAGATAGGTCTGCGTACCGTCGGCCATCGTTGCATACCCGTCTCCGCCCGAGATCTGCTGGCACTTGATGGCGCCGTTGACGACGCCCGTCGGCGCGGAGTTTTGCCCGGTGAAGGACGGCCGGGTATAGGCAGGTTCCGCCGCACCGAGCGGCAGCGCCGTCGGATGGGACGGCGTGGTGAACGGGCATTGAACCCGAAACGACTGGGCAAACGAAGGAACGGCGCACAGGAGTAGCAACAGTGCCGCCACACTGCTGCAATACGCGCGGGTACTGAACATATGACCTCCATCCTAGGGGTCAACCAGCGATACGCGCTGGACGTCATGCTCTGCTGCGGACGCGGGCTGGCGATCTCATCGCACTGACCCGTATCTGGATTCTGCAGATGCACGCGTCGGCCCGGCATGGGGCACCCCCCTACTTTTGCGTAGGGGGGGCCCGGCGAGCGGGGGCGTCATGCCCGGTACGGCAGCGGGTGCGAGGCGCGCCGGTCGCGGCCGGCCGGCGCCAGCCGGGCGTGCGGCGGTCCGGCGTCGTGCGTCGGCGCAGCGGGCAGATCCGGACGGATCGGGGCGACCTGGCGGACCTGCGATCGGCGAGCGTGCCGCGCGCGACCGCTCATCGGGCGACAAACGCCCGGACCGGGTCACGGCAGCGTGCGACGGCACATGGAGGGGGTCACGACAGCCGTCGTCCACGCCGCCCGCCGACGTACTGGCGTGCGCGGCGCGGGGGTAAGGAAGATGGGCGGTGTATTGTGGAAATCGTCCCGATAGCCGAAATTAATTAAAATCATGGGCCGGGCAATGTCGGGCGCGTCGAACGGCGCGGACTTCGCTGCCGTGGAACGGTGCTGTTTCGATCCCGGCCGACTGGACTGTCGCCGGATAACGGGCAAAAAAAAGCGCCACGGAGACCGTGGCGCTAAAAAAGTTCTAGCCATTCCGAGGGCCGTGCTAGAACCTGAGAGACTGCGCGAAACATCGTTGCCGGTTAAACTCTTGAAACGATGTTTCGAAAACGTGAGACATTCTTTCCGTTTCCGCCCGACAAGTCAAGCGGTATTTGCACCGGCTCATGCACTTTCCGGCAACGCTCATTTGAGCGTTTTCCTAATAAACCAAGGGTGAACCCGTAAAATCTCATCCAATGACCGGTTCGCCCGCAGAACATGCATCTTTTGACAATCGTCCTACAATACCAACAAAATTGAAATCGAGTTTCGGAAATTGAGAGAGTCCCTCGTGTCGACAACTGTAATCCCTCCCGCGTCCCGGGACCGTGAATCGTCGCCCGACGAGATCACAGCGCTCGCCCGCGGCCTTGCCGTGCTGCGCCGCATCGCGGCTGCCGACGCGCCAGTCAGCAACCGCGAGCTGACCGAACTGACCGGCATCCCGAAGCCGACGGTATCGCGCATCACCGCGACGCTCGTCAGCGCCGGCTTCCTGTTCCAGTTGCCCGACAGCGAGCGCTTCGTGCTCACCGCGTCGGTGCTCGAGCTGAGCCACGGCTTCCTGCGCAACTTCGACATCCGCGCGCGTTCGCGGCCGTTCATGATCGAGCTGGCCGAACGCACGTCGCTGTCCGTGCACCTGGCGGTGCGCGACCGGCTCGACATGGTCGCGATCGACGTGATCCGGCCGCGCTCGGCCGTGCTCGTCACGCGCCTCGAGATCGGCTCGAGGATGGACATCGCGCGCACGGCCGTCGGCCGCGCGTATCTCGCGGCACTCGAGGACGACGAGCGGCGCCTGCTGCTCGACTCGCTGCGCACGACGGCGGGCGACGACTGGCCGCATGTGTCCGCCAGGCTCAATCCCGCGCTCGACGACGCGATGCGCGACGGCCACGCGATCGCGATCGGCGAATGGCGCGAGGGCCTGAATGCGGTCGCGGCCGGTTTCGTCGGCCCGTCCGGCCAGCGCTATTCGGTGAATTGCGGCGGCGCGTCGCACCAGTGTCCACCGGAATGGCTACAGGAACATGTCGTGCCCGCACTGCACGAATGCATCGCGAGAATCACGCGCGAGATCGGCGGCGCGCCGGCCCGGCGCATCAGCGTGTAATCGTTCCGTCATCGTCCTGTCGCGCTTTGTCGAGTTCTGTAACGACCGTAACCCGTTGAAAGATAGAGCGCTGGACTGTAACGGGGGCGGGACGTAGGATCATGCCCATCGTCGCGCCGCATTCGCGGTGCGCACAGCTCTTTTCCCGCGCGGGTCGGGAGGGCCCCGGACCGAGCCGGGTTGCCCCTCCCGGCACCGCTCGCCCACGCGCAGCCATGAGCAGTCCGAATCCCGGCACGCCGCGCCGTCTTCCTGACAGAACCCGATGGATAACGAACAAAAGCCCACGCCCCCTTCGAAAGACCCCGCCTCCCCCGCCGCACGGCGCCCGCGCCGCACGCTGATGATCGGGACGCTCGCGGCAGTCGTCATCGGCGGCCTGTTGTGGTGGCAACCGTGGAACCGCACGCCGGCGGCAGGCAGCGCAGCGGCCGGCGCAAGCGCCGGCAGTGGTGCCAGCAGCGGCGCCGGCGGCCATCGCGGCCGCGGCGGCCCCGCCGCGATGGCGAACGTTCCGCAGCCCGTGTCCGTCGCGACCGCGACGCAGGGTGAAATGCCGATCGTGCTGTCCGCGCTCGGCACCGTGACGCCGCTCGCGAACGTGACGGTGAAGACGCAGTTGTCGGGCTACCTGCAGTCGGTGTCGTTCCAGGAAGGCCAGATCGTCAGGAAAGGCGACGTGCTCGCGCAGATCGACCCGCGCCCGTACCAGGTGTCGCTCGAGAATGCCGAAGGCACGCACGCGCGCGACTCGGCGTTGCTCGCGACGGCGCGCCTCGACCTGAAGCGCTACCAGACGCTGCTGTCGCAGGACTCGATCGCGTCGCAAACCGTCGATACGCAGGCTTCTCTCGTCAAGCAATACGAAGGGGCGGTGAAGACCGACCAGGCCGCGATCGATTCCGCGAAGCTGAACCTCACGTATGCACGCATCACGGCGCCCGTGTCGGGCCGCGTCGGCCTGCGTCAGGTCGACCCCGGCAACTATGTGACGCCGGGCGACAGCACCGGCATCGTCGTGATCACGCAGCTGCAGCCGATGAGCGTGATCTTCACGACGTCGGAAGACAACCTGCCGCAGATCCTCAAGCAGGTGAACGCGGGCCAGAAGCTGTCGGTCACCGCGTACAACCGCAACAACACGGTGCCGCTCGAGACGGGCTCGCTCGCGACGCTCGACAACCAGATCGACACGAGCACCGGCACGGTCAAGCTGCGCGCGAACTTCGATAACAAGGCAGGCATGCTGTTCCCGAATCAGTTCGTGAACACGCGGCTGCTCGTCGACGTGATGCGCGACGCGACGATCGTGCCGACGTCCGCGGTGCTGACGGGCTCGATCGGCCAGTTCGTCTACGTCGTGAAACCCGACAACACGGTGACGGTGCGCAAGGTCAAGATCGGCCCGGTCGACGGCGAGCGCACCAGCATCGTCAGCGGCATCGCGCTCGGCGAACGCGTCGTCACCGACGGCTCCGACCGCCTGCGCGAAGGCGCGACGATCTCGATCCCGGCCGACAAGCCGAAAGGCGCGTCGGGCGCGCGCGGCGCCGGCGCGGCGTCGGGTGCATCGGGCGCCGACGGCCATCGCGGCGGACACAAGCACGGTGCGTCGCAAGCAGCGGCCCAATAACGCGCGGGCCGCTCGATGAATCCGTCCCGCCTCTTCATTCTCCGGCCAGTCGGCACCGCCCTCCTGATGGCGGCGATCATGCTGGCCGGCCTCGTCGCGCTGCGCTTCCTGCCGCTCGCGGCGCTGCCCGAAGTCGACTACCCGACGATCCAGGTCCAGACCTTCTACCCGGGCGCGAGCCCGGAGGTGATGACCTCGTCGGTCACCGCGCCGCTCGAACGGCAGTTCGGGCAGATGCCGTCGCTGAACCAGATGTCGTCGCAAAGCTCGGCCGGCGCGTCGGTGATCACGCTGCAGTTCTCGCTCGACCTGCCGCTCGACATCGCCGAACAGGAAGTGCAGGCCGCGATCAACGCGGCCGGCAACCTGCTGCCGTCCGACCTCCCCGCCCCGCCGATCTACGCGAAGGTCAATCCGGCCGACGCGCCGGTGATCACGCTCGCCGTCACGTCGAAGACACTGCCGCTCACGCAGGTGCAGGATCTGGCCGACACGCGCCTCGCGATGAAGATCTCGCAGATCGCGGGCGTCGGCCTCGTCAGCCTGTCGGGCGGCAACCGCCCGGCCGTGCGGATCCAGGCGAATCCGACCGCGCTCGCGCAGTACGGGATGAACCTCGACGACCTGCGCACGACGATCTCGAACCTGAACGTGAACACGCCGAAGGGCAACTTCGACGGCCCGACGCGCGCGTACACGATCAACGCGAACGACCAGCTCACGAGCGCCGACCAGTACAACAGCGCCGTCGTCGCCTACAAGAACGGCCGCCCGGTGATGCTCACCGACGTCGCGACGGTCGTCGCCGGCTCGGAAAACACCAAGCTCGGCGCGTGGGTGAATTCGGAGCCCGCGATCATCCTGAACGTGCAGCGCCAGCCCGGCGCGAACGTGATCCAGACGGTGGACGCGATCAAGGCGCAGTTGCCGAAGCTGCAGGAAACGCTGCCGGCCGCGCTCGACGTGCAGATCGTCACCGACCGCACGACGATGATCCGCGCGGCCGTGCGCGACGTGCAGTTCGAACTGCTGCTCGCGGTCGGGCTGGTCGTGCTGGTGATGTACCTGTTCCTCGCGAACGTCTACGCGACGATCATCCCGAGCCTGTCGGTGCCGCTGTCGCTGATCGGCACGCTCGCGGTGATGTACCTGGCCGGCTTCTCGCTGAACAACCTGTCGCTGATGGCGCTCACGATCGCGACCGGCTTCGTCGTCGACGACGCGATCGTGATGATCGAGAACATCGCGCGCTACGTCGAGGAAGGCGAATCGGGGCTCGAGGCCGCGCTGAAGGGCTCTAAGCAGATCGGCTTCACGATCATCTCGCTGACGGTGTCGCTGATCGCGGTGCTGATCCCGCTGCTGTTCATGGGCGACGTGGTCGGGCGCCTGTTCCACGAATTCGCGATCACGCTCGCGGTGACGATCGTGATCTCGGCGATCGTGTCGCTCACGCTCGTGCCGATGATGTGCGCGAAGCTGCTGCGCCATTCGCCGCCGCCCGAAAGCCACCGCTTCGAGGCGCGCGTGCACCAGGCGATCGACCGGGTGATCGCGCGCTACGCGGTCGCGCTCGAATGGGTGCTGAACCGCCAGCGCTCGACGCTCGTCGTCGCGCTGCTGACGCTCGTGCTGACCGGCCTGCTGTACGTCTACATACCGAAGGGTTTCTTCCCCGCGCAGGATACCGGCGTGATCCAGGCGATCACGCAGGCGCCGCAATCGATCTCGTACGGCGCGATGGCCGAGCGCCAGCAGGCGCTCGCGGCCGAGATCCTGAAGGACCCGAACGTCGAGAGCCTCACGTCGTTCATCGGCGTCGACGGCAGCAACATCACGCTGAACAGCGGCCGGATGCTGATCAACCTGAAGGCGCGCGACGCGCGCACCGAGACGGCCGCGCAGATCATCCGCGACCTGCAGCACCGCGTCGCGAACATCACGGGCATCTCGCTGTTCATGCAGTCGGTGCAGGACCTGACGATCGACTCGACCGTCAGCCCGACGCAGTACCAGTTCATGCTGACGAGCCCGAATTCGGACGAATTCGCGACCTGGGTGCCGAAGCTCGTCGCGCGGCTGCAGCAGGAGCCGTCGCTCGCCGACGTCGCGACCGACCTGCAGAGCAACGGACAATCCGTCTACATCGAGATCGACCGCGCAAGCGCCGCGCGCTTCGGCATCACGCCGGCGACCGTCGACAACGCGCTGTACGACGCATTCGGCCAGCGCATCGTGTCGACCATCTTCACGCAGTCGAACCAGTACCGCGTGATTCTCGAGTCCGAGCCGAAGGAGCAGCACTACGCGCTATCGCTGAACGACATCTACCTGCCGTCGGCCGGCGGCGGCCAGGTGCCGCTGTCGTCGATCGCGTCGTTCCACGAGCGGCCGTCGCCGCTGCTGGTCGCGCACCTGTCGCAGTTCCCGTCGACGACGATCTCGTTCAACCTCGCGGCCGGCGCGTCGCTCGGCGAAGCCGTCAAGGCGATCGAGGCCGCCGAGAAGGACATCGACCTGCCCGCGTCGTTCCAGACGCGCTTCCAGGGCGCGGCACTCGCATTCCAGGCATCGCTGTCGAACCAGGTTTTCCTGATCCTCGCGGCGATCATCACGATGTACATCGTGCTCGGCGTGCTGTACGAGAGCTACATCCATCCGATCACGATCCTGTCGACGCTGCCGTCGGCCGGCGTCGGCGCGCTGCTCGCGCTGATGATCACCGGGCACGATCTCGACATCATCGGGATCATCGGCATCGTGCTGCTGATCGGCATCGTGAAGAAGAACGCGATCATGATGATCGACTTCGCGCTCGAGGCCGAACGCGTCGAAGGCAAGCCGCCGCGCGAGGCGATCTTCCAGGCGTGCCTGCTGCGCTTCCGGCCGATCCTGATGACGACGCTCGCCGCGCTGCTCGGCGCGGTGCCGCTGATCGTCGGCTCCGGCGCGGGCTCCGAGCTGCGCCAGCCGCTCGGGATCGCGATCGCCGGCGGCCTGATCGTGTCGCAGGTGCTGACGCTGTTCACGACGCCCGTGATCTACCTCGGCTTCGACTCGCTCGCGCGCCGCGTGCGCGGCTGGTTCGAACGCCACGGCCCCGGTGCCGACACGCGCACGGATGCGTAAATGAAACGACCCCCACGCTCACTTCGTTCGCGTGGGGGGGCGCAGCCCCCCCATCTGCCGAAAACGCATCCGTCGGAACACGGGGCGGCCCAGCGAGTGCCGACATGAACCTGTCGCGTCCCTTCATCACCCGCCCCGTCGCGACGACGCTGCTCGCGCTCGGCGTCGCGCTCGCGGGCCTGTTCGCGTTCATCAAGCTGCCGGTGTCGCCGCTGCCGCAGGTCGACTTCCCGACCATCTCGGTGCAGGCGTCGCTGCCGGGCGCGAGCCCCGAGACCGTCGCGACCAGCGTGACGAGCCCGCTCGAGCGGCACCTCGGCTCGATCGCCGACGTCTCCGAAATGACGTCGACGAGCACGGTCGGCAACGCGCGGATCATCCTGCAGTTCGGCCTGAACCGCGACATCGACGGCGCCGCGCGCGACGTGCAGGCCGCGATCAACGCGGCGCGCGCCGACCTGCCCGCCGCGCTGAAGAGCAACCCGACCTACCGCAAGGTCAACCCGGCCGACTCGCCGATCATGATCGTGTCGCTGACGTCGGAGACCTCGTCGCCCGCGAAGCTGTACGACGCCGCGTCGACGGTGCTGCAGCAGTCGCTGTCGCAGATCGACGGGATCGGCCAGGTCTCGGTGAGCGGCTCCGCGAACCCGGCCGTGCGCGTCGAGCTCGAACCGCAGGCGCTGTTCCACTACGGGATCGGCCTCGAGGACGTGCGCGCGGCGCTCGCGTCCGCAAACGCCAACGCGCCGAAGGGTGCGATCGAATTCGGCCCGCAGCGCTACCAGCTCTATACGAACGACCAGGCCTCCAGCGCGTCGCAGTACCGCGACCTCGTCGTCGCCTACCGCAACCGCGCGGCCGTGCGGCTGTCCGACCTGTCCGACGTCGTCGATTCGGTCGAGGACCTGCGCAACCTGGGCCTCGCGAACGGCAAGCGCGCGGTGCTCGTGATCCTCTACCGCTCGCCCGGCGCGAACATCATCGACACGATCGACCGCGTGCGCGCGGCGCTGCCGCAGCTCACCGCGTCGCTGCCGGCCGACATCACGGTCACGCCCGTGCTCGACCGGTCGACGACGATCCGCGCGTCGCTGAAGGACACCCAGCACACGCTGCTGATCGCGGTCAGCCTCGTCGTGATGGTCGTGTTCCTGTTCCTGCGCAACTGGCGCGCGACGCTGATCCCGAGCGTCGCGGTGCCGATCTCGATCATCGGCACGTTCGGCGCGATGTACCTGCTCGGCTTCTCGATCGACAACCTGTCGCTGATGGCGCTGATCGTCGCGACCGGCTTCGTCGTCGACGATGCGATCGTCGTGCTCGAGAACATCTCGCGGCACATCGAGAACGGCAAGTCGCGGATGCAGGCCGCGTTCGACGGCGCGCGCGAGGTCGGCTTCACGGTGCTGTCGATGAGCATCTCGCTCGTCGCGGTGTTCCTGCCGATCCTGCTGATGGGCGGCATCGTCGGGCGCCTGTTCCGCGAGTTCGCGCTGACGCTGTCGCTCGCGATCGCCGTGTCGCTCGCGGTGTCGCTCACCGTCACGCCGATGATGTGCGCGCGCCTGCTGTCCGAGTCGCACGACCCGCAAAACGAAGGCCGCTTCGGGCGCTTCCTCGAGCGCTGCTTCGCGCGCATGCAGCGCGGCTACGAACGCACGCTGTCGTGGGCGCTGCGCCGGCCGCTGCTGATCCTGATGACCCTGTTCGCGACGATCGGGCTGAACGTCTACCTGTACATCGTCGTGCCGAAGGGCTTCTTCCCGCAGCAGGACACCGGGCTGATGATCGGCGGCATCCAGGCCGACCAGTCGACGTCGTTCCAGGCGATGAAGCTGAAGTTCTCCGAGATGATGCGGATCGTGCAGGCGAACCCGAACGTGAAGAGCGTCGCGGGCTTCACCGGCGGCACGCAGACCAACTCGGGCTTCATGTTCGTCACGCTGAAGGACCGCACCGAGCGCAAGCTGTCGGCCGACCAGGTGATCCAGCAACTGCGCCCGCCGCTGGCGGACGTCGCGGGCGCGCGCACGTTCCTGCAGGCCGCGCAGGACATCCGCGTCGGCGGCCGGCAGAGCAACGCGCAGTACCAGTTCACGCTGCTCGGCGATTCGAGCGCCGACCTGTACAAGTGGGGGCCGATCCTGACCGAGGCGCTGCAAAAGCGCCCCGAGCTGACCGACGTGAACTCCGACCAGCAGCAAGGCGGCCTCGAGGCGATGGTGACGATCGACCGCGCGACGGCCGCGCGGTTCGGCATCAAGCCCGCGCAGATCGACAACACGCTGTACGACGCGTTCGGCCAGCGCCAGGTCTCGACGATCTACAACCCGCTGAACCAGTACCACGTCGTGATGGAAGTCGCGCCGAAATACTGGCAGAGCCCCGAGATGCTGAACCAGGTGTGGATCAGCACGTCGGGCGGCAGCGCGAACGGCTCGCAGACCACCAACGCGGCGGCCGGCACCTATGTCGCGACGAAGGCCGGCACGTCGAGCGCCGGCACGGCCACGCAGAGCGCCGCGGCGATCGCGTCCGATTCCGCGCGCAACCAGGCGCTCAACTCGATCGCGGCCAGCGGCAAGTCGAGCGCGTCGTCGGGCGCGTCCGTGTCGACGTCGAAGTCGACGATGATCCCGCTGTCGTCGATCGCGACGTTCGGGCCGAGCACGACGCCGCTGTCGGTCAACCACCAGGGGCTGTTCGTCGCGACGACGATCTCGTTCAACCTGCCGCCCGGCGTATCGCTGTCGCAGGCGACCCAGGTGATCTACCAGACGATGGCGCAGGTCGGCGTCCCGCCGACGATCGTCGGCAGCTTCCAGGGCACCGCGCAGGCGTTCCAGCAGTCGCTGAACAACCAGCCGATCCTGATCCTCGCCGCGCTGCTGGCCGTCTATATCGTGCTCGGGATCCTGTACGAGAGCTACATCCACCCGATCACGATCCTGTCGACGCTGCCGTCGGCCGGCGTCGGCGCGCTGCTCGCGCTGCTGCTGTTCAAGACCGAGTTCAGCATCATCGCGCTGATCGGCGTGATCCTGCTGATCGGCATCGTGAAGAAGAACGCGATCATGATGGTCGACTTCGCGATCGACCAGACGCGCAACAACCAGAAGTCGTCGTTCGACGCGATCCACGAGGCGTGCCTGCTGCGCTTCCGCCCGATCATGATGACGACGATGGCGGCGCTGCTCGGCGCGCTGCCGCTCGCGTTCGGCAGCGGCGACGGCGCCGAGCTGCGCGCGCCGCTCGGGATCGCGATCGCCGGCGGCCTGATCGTGTCGCAGGTGCTGACGCTCTATACGACGCCGGTCGTCTATCTGTACATGGACCGGCTGCGCGTGTGGGCCGAGAAGCGGCGCAACCGCCGCGGGAATTCGGGCGGGCCGGCGATCGCCGGGGAATGATGGCAGCGGCCGCCCGTCAGGCGGCCGCTTTCCGCGCTTGAACGCCGGCGGCGATCGGCTATCGTGTTTCCATGCCCACCGCGGCGCCCTTCACGGGAACACGCCATGAACGTCCAGCTCAACCATACGATCGTCTGGTGCCGCGACAAGCGCGCGTCGAGCCGCTTCCTCACCGAGCTTCTGGAATTGCCGCCGCCGACGCCGTTCGGCGCGATGCTGGTCGTGCCGCTCGACAACGGCGTGTCGCTCGATTTTTACGAAAAGACGGGGGAGATCGCGGCGCAGCATTACGCGTTCCTGACCGACGAAGCCGGCTTCGATCGCGTGTTCGCGCGCATTCGCGAGCGCGGGCTGCCGCACTGGGCCGATCCGGCCAAGCGGCAACCCGGCGACATCTACCGCCACAACGGCGGCCGCGGCGTGTATTTCGACGATCCGGACGGCCACTTCCTCGAAGTGATGACGCGGCCGTATGCGCTGAACGGCTAGCTAGGCAGGCAGGCCGGCGTTGCGCCGGCCGGTATTGCGCGGGCCGGGTGCCGCCGCGTTCTCGACGCCCCCGGCCCGGCTGCGGTTACTCGGTAGCCGCGGTCTTGCGCGGACGGCGCGCGCGCGGTGCCGCCTTGCGGGCCGGCTTCTTCGGCTTGGCGGTGGCCGGTGCGTCGGCAGCCGATTCAGCAGCCGATTCGACCGGCGCCGCGTCATGCGACGGCTGCGCGGCGGCAACCTCGGCGCCGGAATCGCCTGCCGGCTCGGCGTGCGTCACCGCGGCATGCCGATCATCGCCGTGCTCCGCGTCGCGATGCGCGTCGTCGGCATGCTTGCCGTGCGCGTGCTTGTCGCCACCGTGCTTCGCCGCGCCATGCGCGGTGTCGTCCGGCTTCCCGGCCTCGTGACGGCCGGCGTTCTTCGCGGCGGCGCCCTTCTTCGCACCGGTCTTCTTCGCCGCGCTCTTGCGCGCACGCTTGCGGCCGTCGTTCGCGTCGCCGTGCGGTTCGACCACGTCGGCCGTGACGGCAGGCGCGACCGCTGCTACGTCGGCGACTTCGGCAACGACCGCCTCTTCCGCTTCGACCTGCACGCTTTCGTGCACGACCGCTTCCGCCCGGTGCCCGCGACGTCGCGGCTCGCGCCCGGCCCGCGCCGGCTCGGCCGCCCGCTGGCCGTGGTGCGTGGCGGCGCCTTCACCGCCCGCCGCGACGTGCTCCGCAGCCGCCGGCTGGCGTGCCCGCGATACGAACGCGCCCGACTTGTCGTCGCGCCCCACTTCGAGCAGGCCGCGCGCCTGCGCCTCGTCGAGCAGGTTGCCGAACGCGCGGAACCCGTAGTACGACTCGTTGAAATCCGGCTTGCGGCGCTTGATCGCGCTCTTGAGCACCGACGCCCAGATCTTGCCGACGTCGTCGCGCTCCGACGCGAGCGCGTCGAACGTCTCGACCGCCAGCGCGATCGCCTCGGCCTTGCGCGCGTCCATGTCGTGCTTGCGCGACGGCTCGTCGGGCCGCTTCGCGCCGCCGTTGCCGGCGCGCTGCTGTTGTTCGCGCTTCGCGAGCGTGCGCTGCTGCTCGCGCACCAGGTCGTCGTAGAAGATGAATTCGTCGCAGTTCGCGACCAGCAGGTCCGACGTCGATTTCTTCACGCCGACGCCGATCACCTTCTTCGCGTTCTCGCGCAGCTTCGACACGAGCGGCGAAAAATCCGAGTCGCCGCTGATGATCACGAACGTATCGACATGCGACTTCGTGTAGCAGAGGTCGAGCGCGTCCACCACGAGCCGGATGTCGGCCGAATTCTTGCCCGACTGGCGCACATGCGGAATCTCGATCAGCTCGAAGCTCGCCTCGTGCATCGACGCCTTGAAGCCCTTGTAGCGATCCCAGTCGCAATAGGCCTTCTTCACGACGATGCTGCCCTTCAGCAGCAAGCGCTCCAGCACGGGCTGGATGTCGAATTTCTCGTACTTCGCGTCGCGCACGCCGAGCGCGACGTTCTCGAAGTCGCAGAACACGGCCATGCTGACGTTGTCCAGGGGTAATGCCATGTGTACTCCAACCGGTTGGCCGACGCGTTATAGGGCGTAGCGGCGAAAAATGCATCGCGCACATGATAGCCGGTCGGCGCGTCATTCCCGAATCCGTGTGAACGAATGACCGCCTGAGCGTCCGCGATGTCGCCGGGGACCGCGTACCCGCGCCGGTATGACCCTTAATACCTGTCCGCCGCCGGACCAATTCGACATTACACTTGAGTTATTGGTCGTCCGTCCCTATCTGGAAGGATGACGCATCGAGCAAGGAGCAGTTTCATGACGACGAAGGTACTGCTGATTGGCGCGACCGGCCGCACGGGCCAGGCGTGCGCGGATCTGCTGCTCAAGCAGCCGGAGTTCGAGGTCACGGCGCTGGTGCGCCGGCACGGCTATGCGCTGGCGGGCGCGCGGGTCGTCGAGGCCGATCTGACGAACGATTTCTCGCACGCATTCCAGGGCATCACGCACGTGATCTACGCGGCCGGCTCGGCCGAAACGGACGGCGCGGCCGAAGAGGAACAGATCGACCGCGACGCGGTCGCCCGCGCGGCCGAATACACGCTGGCCTACAACGGGCAGAAGCTCGTGGTGATCAGCTCGCTGTCCGCGTACCGGCCCGAGCAGGGCCCCGATACGCTGCGCCACTATTCGCAGATGAAGCGCGAAGGCGACGAGCGCGTGATCGCGTCGGGCGTCGACTACGTGATCCTGCGCCCCGGCCCGCTCGCGGACGGGCCGGGCGTCGGCAAGATCGCGCTGACCGACGCGTGGCTCGACCCCGCGCCGCCGGTATCGCGCCAGGACGTTGCATGGGCCGCGATCGAGGCGATCAAGCTCGGTATCTCGCGCAAGATGGTCGGCTTCGTCGGCGGCGGCGTGCCGATCGAGCAGGCGCTGCGCGCGTAGCGCGGTTCCCCGTGCGCCGCCGCGCGGCGGCGCGCGTGTTCCGCTGCCCGCGGCCCGCACGACGGGCCGCTTGGGTGCCAGGGCCGGCCGCTTACTGCTTCGGATGCGCGTCGGCCCACGCCTTCGCGGCGGCCAGCGTGTTCTCGACGTGCTTGTCGGGCGACAGGCTCGTGTATTCGTAGAGAATCTTCCCTTCCGGCGAAATCACGTAGGACACGCGGTTCGCGCGGTCGAGCGCCGGCAGCTTCGCGTCGTATTCGCGGATGATCTTCGCGTCCGGGTCGGCCGCGACCGGGAACTTGCTCCGGCACTCGCTCACCGAGAACTTCGTCAGCGTGTCGATATTGTCTGCCGACACGCCGATCACCGTCGCTCCGTAAGCCTTGTAACGGTCGACCGCATCCGCGAACGCGTGCGCCTCGATCGTGCAGCCCTTCGTGAATGCGGCCGGGTAGAAATACAGCACGACCGGGCCCTGCTTCAGCGCGTCGGCGAGCGAGTACGCGTATGTCTTGCCGCCCAGCGACGCCTGCGTCTTGAAGTCCGGCGCCGCGGCGCCCGGCTTCAATTCCGCGTGCGCCATCAGCGCATGGCCGGCCACCAGCGCCGCCACGGCGCCCAGCAACAGTTTTCGCTTCATCTGCGTCCTCATTTCTTATAAAGTCAGCCTCGATGTAGGCCACGTCGGCGTTCGCCTGTCGAACGCACGTGCATGATCCGGTCCTGCGGCAGCGCCATCCGCGCCCGGCCCGTTAAAGATTCCGCACAGTCTGCCGTTATTCCTTCCGGACAACCGGTTCCAGCCCTTCACGTCAGCGAGAAACATGGAAGCCAACAGGAAACAGACGTCACGCAAGGGCTCCTGGCGCAGTGCCTTGCATACGCTGCGCCGCTTCGCCTGGTCGGGCGGCGCGCTGATGCCCGCGCGCGCCGGTGCGCCGCGCCGCGACGACTCCGTGCGCAACTGGCTGGAACAGACGGTCGGCACGGTGGATTTCCTTGCCCATGTCGACCGCGAGCTGCGCTTTCTGTACGTGTCCGACGCGAGCCTGCGCTTCATCGGCTACCACCGCGACTACCTGCACACGCTGACGCTGCGCGACCTGATCGCCGAACAGGATACCGCGGCGCTCGAAGGCCTGCTTGCGCGCGCCGCGCGTTCGGGCCAGGTCGAGAAGGCGACGATGTGCATCGTCAAGTCCCTCACCTATCCGCTGGACGTCGAGGTCCGCGCGTTCAAGAGCCGTCACCACGGCGTCGACGGCTTCGCGATCGCGGCGTTCGACGTATCGTCGTGGCGCGCGCTCGAGGCGCGCCTCACGTACGAAATGCACCACGACCCGATGACGGGGCTCGACAACCTGTCCGCGCTCGTGCCTGCACTGATGCACGCGCAGCAGATCGCCGACGAGGACGGCACCTGCGCGGCGCTGCTGCTGCTCGACCTCGACGACTACCAGCGGATCAACCGCGCGCTCGGCTACGACGCGGGCGACACGCTGCTGCGCGAAACCGCGCAGCGGCTGAAGGCGCTCGTCACGCCGAACGAACGGCTTGCGCGCGTCGCGAGCGACAAGTTCGCGGTCGTACTCGGCGCGCCGGACCGCACGCAGGCGAGCAATACCGCCGACGCGCTCGCGCGCCGGCTGCAGGCCGCGGTGCGCGAGCCCTACGTGTACCAGGGGCAGACCGTGCACTTGTCCGCCAGCATCGGCATCGCGCTCTATCCGGACGAGCGTGCCGCGCCGCATCGTGCGCAGCACCACAGCCCGCTGCTGCGCCGCGCCGACCACGCGCTCGCGCAGGCGAAGGCATCGGGCGGCAACGCGCTCGCGTTCCATGCGCCCGTCGACGATCCGGCCGACGCCGAACGGCTGAAGCTCGAAGCCGACCTGTACGACGGCGTGCGCAACGGCGAGTTTTCGCTCCATTTCCAGCCGATCACGCACAGCCAGTCGTGCGCGGTGGTCGGCGTCGAGGCGCTGATCCGCTGGCGCCATCCGGTGCACGGCCTCGTGCCGCCGGCAACCTTCATTCCGCTCGCCGAATCGATCGGCCTGATCAACTATCTCGGCAACTGGGTGCTCAAGGCCGCGTGCATGCAGCTCGTCGCATGGGACCGCCAGGGGCTCGCGCTGCAATACGTGGCAGTCAACGTATCGCCGCAGCAGTTCCGCGACCCGCGCTTCACGCAGAGCGTGCGCGAGGCGATCACGCTGACGGGCATCGACCCGCGCCGCATCGTGCTCGAAATCACCGAAAGCCTGCTGATGCACGACCCCGCGCATGCAAAGGGGCTGCTCGAGGAGCTGACCGATCTCGGCATCCGTTTCGCGATCGACGATTTCGGCACCGGCTATTCGAGCCTCGCGTACCTGCAGCGCTTCCCGCTCGCGAAGCTGAAGATCGACCGCAGCTTCGTCGAGAACCTGCTGACGTCGCGCAACGACCGCGCGATCGTGTCGGCGGTGGTCGGCCTCGCGCAGACGCTCGATCTCGAGCTCGTCGCCGAAGGCGTCGAGACCGAGGCGCAGCGCGAACTGCTGACGGAGATGGGCTGCAATCACATCCAGGGCTGGCTCGTCTGCCAGGCGCTGCCGTCCGAGGAACTCGCACGGCGCTTCGAGACGCAGCTGCTGCACCTGCACGCCGCCGCCTGACGCGCGGCGAACCGGACAGATCCGTATGTCAATCACCGAACACCTGCCCCGCACCGCGCTGCTCGACAAGCTGTGGGCCCGGATGAACGAACGGGGCGACTTCCCGCTGCTGTCGGAATCGCTGCGCGCGACGATGGCCGCGATGAAGAACGACGATCTCGATTTCACCGCGCTCGTGCGCGTCGTGCTGTCGGATTTCGCGCTCACGCAGAAAGTGCTGCGGCTCGCGAACTCCGCGATGTACATGGCGTTCGGCGGCAACATCACGACCGTCACCCGCGCACTGATGGTGCTCGGCATGGACGCGGTCGGCCATCTCGTCGTCGGGCTGAAGCTCGTCGACCATTTCCACCACAGCACGCCGCGGCGCATCGACGCGAAGCTCGAACTGAACCGTGCGCTGCTGTCCGGCTGTGTCGCGCGCAAGCTCACCGAGCATGCCGAGCTGCGCGGCGGCGAGGAAGCCGTCGTCTGCACGCTGATGCGCCAGGTCGGCAAGCTGCTGGTGGTCTGCTATCTCGACAGCGAATGGGACCGGATCCGTCGGCGCGCGGCCGAGCTGAACGGCGACGAACAGACCGCCTGCGTCGACGTGCTCGGCGTCGGCTTCGACGAGATCGGGCTCGAAGCGGCCGCGCGCTGGCGGCTGCCCGACCTGATCCGCGCGGGAATGGCCGACGACGGCGGCCACGCGGCCCACGACGACGCGGACGACGAATACGACGACGACCGCAACGCGGGTCATGCGGCCGATGACGGCCCGGCCGACCGCGTACGCTGGCTGCGCGCGGTGAGCCGCTGCTCGACTGACGTCGCGAGCGCGCTCGTGATGCCCGCGAGCCCGCAGCGCGACGCGCGCATTGCAGCGCTCGCGCAGCACTACGGCGCCGAGCTCGACATGGAGTCCAACGCGCTCGTCGAGATTGCCGACCGGCTCGCGCGCGAGGAAGCGAGCGACACCGTGATGCGCGAGATCGTCGAGCTGCGCGCGAACGCCGATGCGATCGCGCGCGCGCAGGCCGAGCCCGAGGCATGCCTCGAAGCCGGTCTCGCGGACCTGCGCGCGCTGCCGTCCGAGCATGTGCTGACGCCGGTGCTCGCGCTCGCGTCGGAGAGCCTGCTGGCCGGCCTCGCGTTCACGCGCACCGTGATGTTCGTGCGTCACGACGACGGCACGTTCGCCGCGCGCCTCGGCTTCGGCACCGGCGTCGATACGGCGCTCGACCGGCTGCGCTTCGACGAACGCTTCGAGCCGGACGTGTTTCATCTCGCGATCACGAATTCGGTCGGCATCTTCATCGAGCAGGCGCAGGAACCGAAGATGCTCAAGCGCCTGCCCGCGTGGTATCTCGACGCGTTCGACGACACGCGCGCGTTCGTGCTGCTGCCCGTGCGCGTCGGCGCGACGACCGTCGCGCTGCTGTACGGCGACTGGGCCGGCGCGCAGCCCGCGCGCAAGATCACGCAGCAGGAGATGAGCGTGCTCAACGAGCTCGCGCGCGAACTGGGCCGGTTCTTCCCCGCGTAACGCGGGGGCCGGCCGACCCGCCCCCGCCGTTTCCCGCCTCCCGAAAGCAAACCGGCCGCATCAGCGGCCGGTTTGCTTGCATCGTGCGATCGAACGAAACGCTTACTTGAGCGTCACGGGCACGCTGAAGTACTTCTTCGCGAGGTTGTCGATCGTGCCGTCGGCCTTCAGGTCCTTCAGCGCCTGATCGAGCGCGGTCTTCAGCGCCGCGTCGTTCTTGCGCAGGCCGAAGCCGACGCCCGAGCCGAGGATCTCGGTGTCGCTGACCGTGCTGCCCGCGAACGCGAAGCCCTGGCCCTGCGGCTTCGTCAGGAAGCCCTTCGAACCGGCTTCCGAATCCTGGAACGTCGCGTCGAGACGGCCCGACTTCAGGTCGGCATAGGCCAGGTCCTGCGTCTGGTACGGCACGACTTCGACGCCGGCCGGCGCCCACTTCTTCTTCGCGTACGCTTCCTGGATCGTGCCCTGCAGCACGCCGACGCGCTTGCCCTTCAGCGATTGCGGGGTCGGCAGCAGGCCGCTGCCCTGCTTCGCGATCAGCTGGTTCGGAATCGTGTAGATCGGATCGGTGAACGCGATCGCGTGCTTGCGCTGGTCGGTGATCGTCATGTCCGAGTTGATCGCATCGAACTTGCGCGCCTGCAGCGCCGGGATCAGGCCGTCGAAGTCGTTCTCGACCCACACGCACTTCGTCTTCAGCTTCGCGCACACCGCGTTGCCGATATCGATGTCGAAGCCGGTCAGCTTGCCGTCGGGCGTCTTGTATTCGAACGGTGCGTACGAGGCCTCGACGCCGAACCGGATCTCCTTCAGATCCGCGGCAACCGCGCTGCCTGCCGCCACCGCCGATGCCGCCACCACCGCATGCGCGGCCACTTTACGCCAATCCAACTTCATCAGGTGCTCTCCTCGATACTCGAATGTTCCGGAACTACGGGCGCTTGCATCATTGCAGGGTCGGATGACCGCGACAATCGCAATGCCGCGCCGTGATGCGGCGCAACAGCCGCAAGGCCGCGATTGTACCAATCCACGCGGTCCGATATGGCAAAGCAGGTGACGACGCGCGATGCTGCGCTGCGTGCGCGGCGCCGGTCAGGCGATCCGCCGAACTTGCAAAACGGTGTCGCAAATACGCAAGCCGGGGGCCACCCGCCGTCCGCCCCGGCATGCAGGCGACGACGACGGGATACCGACAGGTTTCGGGTCAGGCGCGGGCCGCGTGCCGTCGCGGCCGCGAAATCGATCGGACCCGCGCTCAGACCAGCGCCGCGAGCGTCTCGCGCGTCGTGTCGACGACGAGCAGGCCCGCGCGCAGGCCCGGTTTCACGGTGGGGTTCGGAAACACGATCCGTTCCTCGTCGTGCGTCACCGTGTAGCGGTAGTCGCCGTCCTGCGCGAGCACCGTGCCGCGCGCAAACGCGGTGAAGTTCGCGACGTCGGCCGCGACGAACAGTTCGAGCGCGTCGCTCTGCTTCGTGATCTGGTCGATCACCGTGAATACGCGCGGCAACGCAGCCCCCTCGTCGCCCCGCGCACCCGATACGAGCCGACGCACGGCCAGGTCGGCCGGCGCGAAGCGCGCCAGGTCGTTCTGGCCGAACGGCCGCACCTTGCCGAGTTCGAGCGTGCAGGCGAGCGCGCCGCAGTGCTCGGCCGTGAAATGCGAATACGTGTTGCCCTTCGCCGTATGCAGCAGCACGGCTGCGATACGCGCATCGCCGAGCCATTCGACCATCGTGCGCGTCGGCGGCGTACCCGTATGCGGCAGCAGCGCGAACTGTTCGAACACCGAAGCGCGGATCGCCGTATGCATGTCGATGTGCCAGCGCACGCCGCCCGCCGGCGCCGCCGCGAAGAACGCGGCAGCGGCCGCTTCGAGCTGCACGGCACGCGGCGCTTCGCGGCTCTCGGGCACCTGCGCGTGACGACCGCTGAACAGGCGGTTCAGGTCGTCGTCGAGATAGCGCTCACCCGCACGCATCGCCGGCACGTTGCCGAGCACGACCAGCAGCCGGCACGCGAGCGGCAGCACGCCCGATGCGAGATCGCGCACGAGCATCGACAGCAGCTCGATCGGCGCCGTCTCGTCGCCATGCACGCCCGCCGACACGAGCACGCTCGCGCGCGCCGCGTCGTCGGCTGCGGCCGGTTCGAGCGCGAGCAGCCCGTCGCCGAGCCAATGCCAGCGCACCGCCCCGCCCGCGCAGGCGCCGTCCGTCACGGCCGGCGTGCCGCCGGCCAGCGTGAACGCGAGAAAGTCGTCGAGCGGCGCGGCGGCGGACATCGGTGCCTCAGCGCTGGAAGTCATACAGCGAACCGACGCGCAGGATCTGCGTGAGCGCGTCGAGCGCCGTGCGCGATTCGTCGAGCAGCGCCGGATCGGCGAGGTCTTCCGGTGCGAGGCGGTCGCGATAATGCTTGTCGATCCACGCGTCGAGCGACGCGAACAGCGTGTCGTTGATCCACACGTTCGACGTGACGGCCGCGCGCTCCGCTTCGTTCAGCACGACGCGCAGGCGCAGGCACGCGGGGCCGCCGCCGTTCTTCATGCTTTCGCGCAGGTCGAACACGAGCACGTCGTGAATCGGGCCGTTGCCGGCCGCGAGCTCGTCGAGATAGGCCGCGACGTTCGCGTTCTCGCGGCATTCCTGCGGCACGACGAGCACCTGCGAGCCGTCGGCGCGCGACAGCAGCTGGCTGTTGAACAGATACGACGTCACCGCGTCGTTCACGCTCACGGCCGCGTCGGGCACCTCGATCACGTTCAGGCGCGCGCCGCGTGCGTCGAGCGCGGCGGTCAGCGTGTCGTAGATCGCCTGCTTGTTGACGAACGCGCGCTCGTGCGTGAACAGCGTGTCGCGGTTGCCGACCGAGATCACGTCGTTGTGGAACACGCCCGCGTCGATCACGTCCGGATCCTGCTGCGCATAGACCGTCGCTTCTTCGGCGAGCCCGTGGCGATGCGCGACCGCGCGGCTCGCCTCGAAGGTCTGGCGTGCCGGGAAGCGCTTCGGCTCGGGGCCGCGGCGGTACTCCGCGCGACCGTACACGAAGAACTCGATGCCCGGCTTGCCGTATTCGGCGCAGAAGCGCGTGTGGTTCGCCGCGCCTTCGTCGCCGAGCGCCGGCGTGCCCGTCAGCGCCTCATGCACCGCGAAGTGCGCGGGATCGGCGAACAGCGTCGACAGTGTGCGGCGCGTCGCGTCGTGCTCGATCGCGCGATGCAGCTTGCTGCACAGGTTCGCCGGCGTGAAATGCACGCGGCCGTCGCTCGTATCGGCCGACGGGCTGACGGTGGCCGCGTTCGCGGTCCACATTGCCGACGCCGAGCTCGCCGCGGCGAGCAGCTCGGGCGCCTGCTTCGCGGCCTTCGCGATCACGTCCGCGTCCTTGCCCGAGAAGCCGAGCTCGCGCAACAGGCGCAGCGACGGTCGCTCCTGCGGCGGCAGCACGCCCTGCGCGAAACCGAGATCCGCGAGCTGCTTCATCTTGCGCAGCCCCTGCTTCGCGGCGGCCTTCGGGTTCGCGGCCGACTTCTCGTTGTTGAGCGACGCCACGTTGCCGAACGACAGTCCGGCGTAGTTGTGGGTCGGGCCGACGAGCCCGTCGAAATTGGCTTCTTGTGCGTTCATCGTCGTTCCCTCGATCAGAAATGCAGGCCCGGCGACAGGCTCGCGGGCAAGGTCAGTTGCGTGCTTTCCACCGACGCCATCGGATACGCGCAATAGTCGGCCGCGTAGTACGCGCTCGGGCGATGGTTGCCCGAGCGGCCCGTGCCGCCGAACGGCGCGGCGGACGATGCGCCGTTGGTCGGCCGGTTCCAGTTGACGATCCCGGCGCGGATCGTGCGGCGGAAGTGCTCCCAGACCCGCGCGTCGTCGGCCAGCAGGCCGGCGGACAGGCCGAACGCCGTGTCGTTCGCGCGCTCGATCGCTTCGTCGAACGTCGCGTAGCGGACGATCTGCGCGAGCGGGCCGAAATGTTCTTCGTCGGGCAGGTTCGCCACGCCCGTCACGTCGACGATCGCCGCGTTCACGAAACCGAGGCGCGGATCGCGCTGCGTCATCGCGACGATCGGCTTTGCGCCCTGCTCGATCAGGCGCGACTGCGCGTCGACCAGCTTTGCCGCCGCGCGCGCCGAGATCACCGCACCCATGAACGGCTGCGGATCGGCGTCGAACACGTCGGCCGTGATCTTCGACGTGACGTCGGCGAAGCGCGCGAGGAAGCGGTCGCCGAACGCGCCCTGCGGCACGAAGATGCGGCGCGCGCACGTGCAGCGCTGGCCGGCCGACAGGAACGCCGACTGGATCGTGTGATGCACGGCCGCGTCGATGTCCTCGACCTCGCCGATCACGAGCGGGTTGTTGCCGCCCATCTCGAGCGCGAGCACGATCTCCGGACGGCCGCCGAACTGCTTGTGCAGCAGCGTGCCGGTATCCGAGCTGCCCGTGAAGAACAGCCCGTCGATCTGCCGATGGTTCGCGAGCGCGATGCCCGTGTCCTTCTCGCCCTGCACGAGGTTCAGCACGCCGTCCGGCAGCCCCGCTTCCTGCCACACTTCGACCGTCGCGCGCGCGACGCCCGGTGCAAGCTCCGACGGCTTGAACACGACCGTGTTGCCGGCGATCAGCGCGGGCACGATATGGCCGTTCGGCAAGTGGCCGGGGAAGTTGTACGGGCCGAACACCGCGACGACGCCGTGCGGGCGGTGGCGCAGCACCGCGACGCCGTCGGCCATGTCCTGGCGCTTCTCGCCCGTGCGTTCCTGGTAGGCCTGGATCGAGATGCCGACCTTCGCGGCCATCGATGCGACTTCGGTGCGCGCTTCCCACAGCGGCTTGCCCGTCTCGCGGCCGATCGCGGTCGCGATCGCTTCCTTGCGTTCGTTGAGCAATGCCGCGAAGCGCTTGACGATCGCGCAGCGCGATTCGAAGTCGAGCGCCGACCAGCCGGCGAACGCGCGGCGCGCGCTCGCGACCGCACGGTCGACGTCGGCCGCCGACGCGCTGTCGCCCTGCCATGCGATCTCGTCCGTGCCCGGGTTGCGCGAAGCGAACACGGGGCCCGAGCCTGCGACCCAGGCGCCGTCGATGAAGAGTTCCGTCATGATTCGTTTATCCCTGTTTGACTTTGAGCGGCAGCACGCGGACCGGTTCGCCGGCCTTCACGTCGAGCGCGACGGCATCGTCGGCCGACAGCACGAACGAGCCGTTCGCGACCACGCCCGGCGCGACGCCGACGCGGAAATCGGTGAGCGACGTGTTCGACACGAGCGACTTCGGACCGTCATCGCGCGCATCGGGCACGCCGATCGCGACCGGCACGACGACGCTCTCGCGCACCGTGCGCAGGTCGTTCACGTGGCATTCGAGCACGGGGCCCGCGTCGAAGATGTCGACGTGGTTCTGGTAGCGCAGCCCTTCGGCCTCGAGCATCTTGCGGGCCGGCAGCGTGTCGCGGTGCGTGAGGCCGACCGCGCCCTGCGCATCCTTCGGCAGCAGGTCGACGTACACCGGGTAGCGCGGCATCAGTTCCGCGAGGAACGACTTGCGGCCGTGCGAGCTCAGGTAGTCGGCCGCGTTGAAATCGATCTGGTAGAAGTGCGAACCGACTGCGCGCCAGAACGGCGACGTGCCGTCTTCGTCGAAGTGGCCGCGCAGTTCCGCGCAGATGCGTTCCGGAAAGCGCTCGCGGAACTGCGCGATGAACATGAAGCGCGAGCGCGACAGCAGGCCGCCGACGCCGCCCGTGCGATAGCGCGGGCTCAGGAACAGCGAGCACACTTCCGCATAACCCGTCAGGTCGTGCGAGATGTTCAGCGCGGACATCCGCGTCCACACGCCGAGTTCCTGGCTCGCGTGCACGACCGTGCTCACGCGATAGTTGTAGAACGGCTGTTCGAGGCCGACCTGCGATTCGATCCCGCACACGCCCGCGATGTCGCCCGTCTTCGATTCTTCCATCACGAAGAAGTAGCCGGCTTCGCCGGGCGCGGCCTCGCCTGCCAGCGTGCGGCGCGTGCGCTCGATGCGCGCGGCGAGCGCGTCGCGGTCGGGCTTGAACGTGGTCAGGCCCGGCCCGGTTTCCTTCGCGAGCGACACGAGCGCGTCGACGTCGCCCGTTTGTACGACCCGAACGACGATCATGCTGCGTCTCCCTTCAAATCTTCATCGTCGCGGCGGTGCAGCGGCACGCAGCGCACGACATCGCCATCCTTCACATCGAGCGCCGCGCGCACGTCGCCGGCCAGCGGTGCATCGACCGTGTCGCCCGGCAGGTCGGCCAGCACACAGCGGAACGATTCGCCGCTGCCCGTCGACACCATGTACGCGACGTCGCCCTGCTGGTGCGCGGCCTCGCGCACGACGCGCTCCGCGGCGTGCTTCACGCATGCGGTGCGGTCGACCTGCGCGGTCAGCACCGGGCCCGCGTCGAAGATGTCGACGAAGCGGTCGGGTTCGAAGCCTTCCTCGAGATGGATGTCGTACGCGAGCAGTGCCGTCTCGTTCGGCTCGCCGAGCACGCGCTGCGCGGCTTCCGGCAGCAGCGGCACGTAGATCGGATAGGCCGGCATCACTTCCGCGATGAACGTGCGGCTGCGGCCGCCCGACGCGATGTCGACGTCGGTGAAGTCGCGGCCGAAGAACTTGCGGCCCACCGCTTCCCAGAACGGCGATGCGCCGTTGCCGTCGCTGACGCCGAGCAGCAGCGTGAACACTTCGGGCGTGAAGCGGCGGCGGTTCGCGGCGATGTACATCATCCGGGCGCGCGAGATCAGGTGCGCGGCCGCGTCGCCCCGCAGCGACGGATCGACGTAGAAGCCGGCGAGCCGGCTCTTGCCGGTCAGCTCGTGCGACATCGTGAGCGCGTGGATCTTGCGGTTCACGTGCAGTTCGCGCGACGCGTGGATCAGTGCGTCGTTGCGGAACGCGTAGAACGGTTCCGAGTAACCGGCCGCGGCGACGATGCTCGCCGTGCCGAGCAGCTTGCCCGTCGACGAATCCTCGAGCACGAAGAGGTAGAACTCCTCGCCGGCGAAGTCGACGTCCGCGCGAAACGAATCCTCGGAGAGCGCCACGCGCGCTTCGAGCGCCGCGCGGTCGTGCGGCAGCGAGTGCAGGACCGGCTGCGCGGTGCGCGCCATGTGCGCGAGCGCATCGAGATCCGTGAGTTTGCCGGGGCGAACAAATAGCATCGTCGTTCCTGTCTGCGATGGGTGCGCCGATCAGCGCGCGGTGGCTTCCTGTGCTGCGAGCACTTGTTCGACTGCCTTCTCGAAACGCTTGACGCCTTCGTCGAGCAGGTCGAACGGGATCACCAGCGACGGGACGAAGCGCAGCACGTTCGGGCCGGCGATCAGCATGATCAGCCCGTTCTCGGCGGCTGCGTTGACGAAGTCCTTCGCGCGGCCGTCGAACGCGGCGGTGAGTTCCGCGCCGACGAGCAGGCCCTTGCCGCGGATGTCCTTGAAGATGCCGAAGCGCGCGTTGATGCGTTCGAGTGCGCCCTTCAGGCGCACGCTGCGTTCGCGCACGCCTTCGAGCAGTGCCGGGTCGCTGATCAGTTCGACGACCTTGTCGGCGATCGCCGATGCGAGCGGGTTGCCGCCGTACGTCGTGCCGTGCACGCCGACCTTGAAGTGTGCGGCCAGTTCGTTCGTCGTCAGCATTGCGCCGATCGGGAAGCCGTTGCCGAGCGCCTTCGCGGTCGTCAGGATGTCCGGCGTGACGCCCGTGTCCATGTATGCGTAGAACTGGCCCGTGCGGCCGACGCCCGTTTGCACTTCGTCGAAAATCAGCAGTGCGTTGTTGGCGTCGCAGGCTTCGCGCAGCGCCTTCAGGAAGGCCGGATCGGCCGGGATCACGCCGCCCTCGCCCTGCACGGGCTCGACGATCACTGCGCAGGTTTGCGGGCCGATCGCTGCCTTCGCGGCTTCGATGTCGTTGTATGGCAGGTGCGTGATGCCGGCCGGCACGGGGCCGAAGCCTTCCGAGTATTTCGGCTGGCCGCCGACGCTGACCGTGAAGAACGTGCGGCCGTGGAACGACTGCACGAACGAGATGATTTCGGCTTTATCGGCGCCGTGGCGATCGAACGCGACGCGGCGTGCGAGCTTCAGTGCGGCTTCGTTCGCTTCCGCGCCCGAGTTCGCGAAGAATGCGCGGTCGGCGAAGGTCAGCGATTCGAGGCGCTTCGCGAGGCGCAGCACCGGCTCGTTCGTGTAGCCGTTGCCGATGTGCCAGAGCTTGCGGCTTTGTTCGTCCAGGACCTTCAGCAGTTCCGGGTGGCCGTGGCCGAGCGACGTCACGGCGATGCCGCATGCGAAATCGATGTACTCGCGGCCGGCCGTGTCCCACACGCGGGAGCCCTCTGCGCGATCCGGCACGAACGGGGCGGGGGAAAATACCGGCACCATCACTTCGTCGAATGTCTGGCGGGTCACGGTCGAGGTCGTCATGGTCGTTCCTTTCGGTTTCGTAAGAGGGTTCAACAGGATCAAGTTTAGGTAAGGGTGACGCAAGCGTCTTGCGGAATTGCGACGGGTTCTATCGGAAGCCCTTTCTTCTCGCTATTTTGCCTTCCCGGCGGGTGGGGAGGTTCACGGGGCTCGTTTTGGGGGTTCTCGGGTGGTTGGCTCGGGTTTGGCGTGAAGCACCTGCATTGTTATCGGTCTATTAGCGTCGCCCCTGCGCGGGGCGGCGGTTACTTTTCTTTGTCTTGCCAAAGAAAAGTAACCAAAAGAAAGGCGCTCGGATAACGCATGATCTCCCGGTGCCATGGTCATCAGAGTGGCCCTCGCCTAAGTGTCCGCGCCAGTCAGGAGAGCGGAGTGGTTCGAGCAATGGTTCTGACATCACTCACCACCCAACAGAGCGGTATACCGCCCGCCAGCTCCGCCCTCGCTTCGCTCGGCCGACAGGTACACACCCCTCGAGCAGCACAATCGAAATACCCAACACCCCAATCCCGATACACGCGATCCGCACCGCTCCCCGAAGAAAAAAGGGACGCATTCAACGAACACCGAAACTCGCGCCCGCATGGCGCAGTTGAGTAGCACTGATAGCAGGCAACCGGTTGGTCGCACGAATGACGTGAATAGTGAGAATGCCCGGCCAGGCGATGCGTTGCGGGTGGAAGAACATCGAGCGACAGTCTAGCGACGTGAAGCACCTTGCAGCCGCGCGAAGCGAGGATGGAGCTGGCGGGCGGTATACCGCTCCGTTGGGTGGTGTGATGCGTCGGAACCATTGCTCGAACCACTCCGGTTTCCTGACTGGCGCGGACACTTAGGCGGTGGCCACTCCGATGACCATGGCACCGGGAGGTCATGCGTTATCCGAGCGCCTTTCTTTTGGTTACTTTTCTTTGGCAAGACAAAGAAAAGTAACCGCCGCCCCGCGCAGGGGCGACGCTAATAGACCGATACGATCACAGGTGCTTCACGACAAACCGCAAGCAAACCACGAAACCGCGAATCAATCCTTCCCACCCCTCTCAACCAACGCGCCCCCGCGAGGCTCACTCCCAGTCTGCTTTTCGAGCCACGCTCGCCGATCTTCCCGGGGTGTCACCCCGAACCTTTCCCGATAAGCATTGGAAAAGTGCGCAGCGGAAGAAAACCCACAGGCGAGACTAACCTGCACGACAGACTTACTCGTGCGCTGCAACTGCGTCCTGGCCTTGAGCAACCGCAAATTGAGGTAATACTTCGAGGGCATCGCCCCAAGATACTGCCGAAACAACCGCTCCAACTGTCGGCGCGAAACGCCGACCAGTTCGGCGATCTCGTCGGTAGTCAGAGGATCCTCGACATTGGCTTCCATCAACAGCAACGCATCGTTCAACTGAGGATGCCGCTCGCCGGGCGCAGTCACAAAAGGAATCCGCTGGCGTTCCTCGCCACTCCGCAAAGTCCCCGCACCGAGCGCATCGGCGATCCTCTCGGCGAGATCGACACCATGTTCCCGGCCAATCATGGCCAGCATGAAGTCCACGGTAGCCTGCCCACCCGCGCACGTCGCGCGGTCCCGGTCGATCTCGAAGATCTGCTGCGTGACGATCGACCGCTCGAACTGCTCGGCGAACTGCTGATACGTCTCCCAGTTCACGCTCACGCGATAACCGGAAAGCTGCCCGGCCATCGCAAGCCACCACACGCCGTGGTGAATGCCGGTCACGACCGGCGTGCGCTGCCCGACCCGCGCGAGACTCGCGAGAAACAGCCGGTAATCGGCGAACTGCTGGAACCGCTCGGACACGACGATCAGCCAGTCGCACGCGATCGCATCGTTGAACGCCGCATCGGCATGCCACTGCGCACCGCCCGCGAGCGTCACGGGCCGCCCGTCCCACGAACACACCTGCCAGCGATACAGCAACCGCCCGTCGATCTCGTTCGCAAGATTCAGCGCATCGACGATCGGACCCACGCCCGACATCGACACGGGCGGCAATGCAACGATCACCACCTGCGTCGTGCGGGTGGCGCCTGCGGGACGAGACACCGGTACCACGTATGAAACCCGCCCTGTCGCGTTACTTGAGACTGCCCGACAGGAACTGCTTCAGCCGCTCGCTCTGCGGGCGCACCAGCACTTCCTTCGGATCGCCCTCTTCCTCGGTCCGCCCCTGATGCAGGAACATCACGTGGTTCGACACGTTGCGCGCGAAACCCATCTCGTGCGTGACGACGATCATCGTGCGGCCTTCCTCGGCGAGCTTCTGCATCACCTTCAGCACTTCACCGACGAGCTCCGGGTCGAGCGCCGACGTCGGCTCGTCGAACAGCATCACGTCCGGGTGCATCGCGAGCGCACGCGCGATCGCGACACGCTGCTGCTGGCCGCCCGACAGGTGCGACGGATACTGCTTCTCGACGCGCGGCGCGAGGCCGACCTTCTCCAGGTATTCGCGCGCACGCTCCTCGGCTTCCTTCTTCGAAATGCCGAGCACGTGCACGGGCGCTTCCATCACGTTCTCGAGCACGTTCATGTGCGCCCACAGATTGAAATGCTGGAACACCATCGCGAGCTTCGTGCGGATCCGCTGAAGCTGCTTGTGATCGGCGACTTCGAGCGCACCGGCGCGGTCGGCCTTCGTGCGGACGGTCTCGCCGTCGACGACGATCTGCCCCGCATTCGGCCGCTCGAGGAAATTGATGCAGCGCAGGAACGTGCTCTTGCCCGAGCCGCTCGCGCCGATGATGCTGATGACGTCACCGGCCTTCGCGTTCAACGACACGCCCTTGAGCACCTCGTTGTCGCCATAGCGCTTGTGAATGTCGAGCGCCGCAAGCTTGGTGGAAGCGCTCGTTTGAGTGATCTCGGCCAACTGGCTCTCCTCGGAGTGGAATCAATGACGGGCGGCCGCGAGATACGCGAGCCAGTGGCGCTCCGCACGGCGAAATGCCGCGACGAGTGCGAAAGATACCGCAAGATAGATCAGCGCGGCGATTCCGAACGACTGGAACGCCATGTAGGTCGCGGAATTCGCATCGCGCGCGACCTTCAGGATGTCGGGCACGGTCGCGGTGAACGCGACGGTCGTCGCGTGCAGCATCAGGATCACCTCGTTGCTGTACAGCGGCAGCGCACGACGCAGCGCCGACGGCAGGATCACGCGGCGGTACATCGTGAACGGCGTCATCCCGTATGCCCGCGCAGCCTCGACCTCGCCGTGCGGAATCGCGCGGATCGCACCCGCAAAGATCTCGGTCGTGTACGCGCAGGTGTTCAGCGCGAACGCGAGAATCGCGCAGTTGAAGCCGCTGCGGAAGAACGCGTCGAGCAGCGAATGCGAACGCACGAACTCGAGGCTGTACATGCCCGTGTACATCAGCAGCAACTGCACGTAGAGCGGCGTGCCGCGGAACACGTACGTGTAGAACCGCACGGGCATCGACACCCACTTCTTCTTCGACACGCGCGCGACCGCGAGCGGCACCGCGCATACGAAGCCGAGCGAAATCGACGCAACGAGCAGCCACAGCGTCACCGCAAGGCCGGAGAGGCGCTGGCCGTCCCAGTAAAGGAACGCCTTGCCGAATTCCTGAAGGATCTCGATCATAGTTCTGCGTGCCGCACGCCCATGGAATAACGCTTCTCGAGCTGGATCAGCACGAGGTTGGAAACGGTCGTGATCGCGAGGTAGATCAGCGCCGCGACGAGGATGAAGAAGAACATGTTGAACGTGCTCTTGCCGGCGTCCTGCGCTGCCTTCACGACGTCCGCGAGGCCGATGATCGACACCAGCGCGGTCGCCTTCACGAGCACCTGCCAGTTGTTTCCGATCCCGGGCAGCGCAAAGCGCATCATCTGAGGAAACATGATCCGCACGAACACGCGCGCACCGCTCATCCCGTACGCGGCACCGGCCTCGAGCTGGCCGCGCGGCACCGACAGGAACGCGCCGCGAAAGGTCTCGGTGAAGTACGCGCCGTAGATGAAGCCGAGCGTCAGCACGCCGGCCACGAACGGGTCGATGTCGATCTGGTTCCAGCCGACGAGGTCGGTGAACTGGTTCAGCCAGATCTGGATGCTGTAGAACAGCAGCAGCATCAGCACAAGATCGGGCACCGAGCGGATCAGCGTCGTATAACCGGTCGCGATCGCTCGCAGCACCCGGTTGTGCGACAGCTTCGCCACCGCGCCGATCAGCCCCAGCGCCACCGCAGTGGCGAGCGACAGCACCGACAGCTCGATGGTCTGCACGGTGCCGGCCCAGAGGACAGGACCAAAGCCGTAAAGGAACACGCGCGTCTCCAGAGTTGGAATGGATGCCGACGCGAATGCCTGTCCCGCGCCGGGCTGACGCGGATAGTCGCAAGCGAAATTGTTTGTCTCAAATCACCTTGCATGCGATTGCTGCATCGCAGCAACCCGCCCCGCCATTTGCGACCCCGGCCTACTCCGCTGTTTCAAAAGGAAAAAAGCCGCTTCCTGACAGTCGGATGACACGCAGGGAAGCGGACTTTTTGCAATTTTCCGGTCGCTTTTTCGATATAGCGCCGAACGCGGGCCGGCTTACCGCCCCTTCAGGATGTCGGAGCGCGACGTCGTATAGACAAGCCCGTCCGGGCCGAAATGAACGTTGAAGAACGCGTCGGTGTTGACGCCGTCCTCGAGCCAGCGCCAGCTCCAGACCGTCTCGGGCTTCAGCGGATACTGCGCGATGTCGCCCGGCTTGCCGAGCAGGCGCCGCACCTCGTCCTCGTTCATCCCGGGGCGCACCTTCGCGAAATTCTCGGCGGTCAGCACCTGCGTCGCGCCGGTGTAGCGGCCGTTCGCATCGAGATCGACGAACCACGTCTGGTTGCCCATCGGGCCGCGCGGATATTCGAAACGCTTCGAGCCGTCGGTGAACTCGCGCTCGGTCTCGGGCTTGCCCATCGTGCCGCGTACGTCGGCCTCGGTCGATTCGCCGACCTTCAGCCCCTTCAGCAGCAGCGGCGCGGGCTTGATCGCGTTGAAGAAGTCCCTGATACGTTGCACGTCGAGGTTACCTTGCTTGTCGTCGCAGCCAGTCAGCGCCAGCGCGGCGGCCAGCATCGTCACGGGAAGCAGCCGGAAACGGAAAATCATCGGAAGAATTGCGCGTCGAGAAAACACGCGGCAAGCATACCCGCGCGACGCCAAAAGCGCGAGACGGGCGCGCGGCCCGTCTCGTGTTCAATGCGTCGTTTCGGCTTGAGTTTCGGTTTCGGGCATGCGGCTCGCCGGATGCGGCGCGCGCGGCACGGCCGGCGGCGCGCCGATGCGGCGGCGCGTGCGCACGAGTTCGGCGAGCTGCCACGAACCGAGCGCCAGGCAGCCGAACAGCACCTCGCGGCCGCGCTTGACCAGCGCGAGCGACAGCGCCGTCTCGCGGTCGACGCCGAACATCTGCGCGAGCAGCACGACGGTCGCCTCCTGCACGCCGAGGCCGCCCGGCACCATGAACGCGGCATGCCGCACGGCCTGCGTCATCGCCTCGATCGCGATCGCGCCGCCGATCGACACCGGATGGCCGAGCAGCGCGAGCGCCCAGTAGATCTCGAGCGCGCCGAGCACGTAGCCGGCCAGTTGCCAGAAGAATGCGCTGAACAGCAGGCCCGTGCGCGACATCAGCCCGTCGATGTCGGCGTCGAGCCGGCGGCCGTCGACGCCCTGCAGCAGCCGGTGCGAATCGCCGAGCAGGCGGCCCGCGAAACGCTCGATCGCGTGGAAGATGCCGCCGCGCCGCATCAGCACGACGCCGAGCACGGGCAACGGCAGCGTCAGCAGCAGCGCGAGGCCGATCGTGCCGCCGCCCATGTTGTCCGTCGTCGACAGCAGCAGCACGAGGCCGAGCGCCGCGAACGCATACTGGACGACGATCGTCACCAGCACCTCGACGATCACCGACGCCGTCACGCGGCTCGCGTCGGGCACCTGCCAGCGCGCGAGCCGGATGCCGACCAGCTCGCCGCCGATCCCGACCACCGGCAGCAGCCGGTTCACGGCCTCGCGCACGGTCGCGATCCACCACAGGAACGGCAGCGAACTGCGCCGGTCGAGCAGCAGGTGCCATGCATACGCGTCGAGCAGCAGCGGCAGCGCGTGGAACGGCACGAGCCACAGCAGCGCGTAACCGGCGCGCGCGAGCATCTGCGACACGTCGCCGACGCCTTCGTGCAGCCCCAGCGCGAGCAGGATGCCGATGCCGATCGGCCAGCCGAGCCACTTGATCCACTTGGTCATGACGGCTGCGCTCCCGGTGTGCGCGGCGCGTGCGCGCCACGCCGGGCCGCACGCTGGCCGAACACGTCGGCAAAGCCGCCGGTCGCGACGCCCGCCGCGTTCAGCGCGGCGGCAACGCGCGGCGACAGCAGCGCATCCAGTTCGTCCACCGGACGGTAGCCGGCCATCGTCGGCGTGATCGGGCCGTCGCCGGCCTCGGCCGGATGGCAGTAGATCTCGCCGACGCCCGGCGGCAGCGTGGCGAGCGCATCGAGCAGCACAGCCTCGTCCATCGCGCCCGTATGCTCGATCCCGACCACGTAGTCGTTGTGCGCGAGCCCCGCGCGGTCGAGCCGTGCGCGCACGAGCGCGATCCACGGCTTGAGCAGCGCGGACGCGCTCGTCTCGTACGGCAGCCGCACCGCGCGCAGCCCGTAATCGCGGCCGATCTCGATGATCATCGACAGCACGGTCGGATGCAGGTGGAAATGCTTGTGCGCGTTCACGTGGTCGAGCGGCAGGCCGCTCGCCGCGAACGCGTCGAACTGTGCACGGATCTCGCGGCGCAATTGCGCACGCACGTGCGGCAGGAAGAAGAAACGACAGCCGTCCTTCGCCATCGCGTCGCCGAACCGCCCGTCGGGGCCGACGAGCGCGGGAATGTCATGCGCGGGCAGCGTGGCCGGCCCGTCCGCGAGGACGAGATGCAGGCCGACCGCGAGCGACGGCAGCCGCCGCGCGCGTTCGATCGCATCCTGCGCGGCGGGCGCGCCGACCATCAGGCTCGCGGCGTTCAGCACGCCGTCGCGGTGCGCGCGCTCGACCGCCGCGTTGACGCGCGGGTGCAGCCCGAAGTCGTCCGCGGTGAAGATCAGCGCCCGCGCCGCCGGCTGCGTCGCCACGAATCAGGCCTCGTGCGCGCGCAGGAAGCGGAAGAACTCGACGCCTTCGCGCAGGCGGCGCTTCATCATGTCCCAGCTCGTCAGCATCTCGCGGACAATCTCCCAGATCTTCGACGGACGGAAGTAGAACTGGCGATAGAACTGCTCGAGGTGGTGATAGATCTCGTCGCGCGACAGATGCGCGTAGCCGATCGCCGCGAGCTGCACGCCTTCCTTGCTCAC
Organism: Burkholderia pyrrocinia; assembly: GCF_001028665.1. Classification (NCBI taxonomy): domain Bacteria; kingdom Pseudomonadati; phylum Pseudomonadota; class Betaproteobacteria; order Burkholderiales; family Burkholderiaceae; genus Burkholderia; species Burkholderia pyrrocinia. The sequence continues at coordinate 2,479,007 of NZ_CP011503.1, read as the reverse complement.
CAGGTTGATGGTCTTGTTCTCTTCCATCCAGCCGTTTTCCACGGCCTGCTTGTAGAGCGTCGTGCCCGGATACGGCGCGGCGAGCGAGACCTGGATCGTGTGCGGATTGATTTCCTTCGCGTACTCGATCGTCTTCTTGATGGTTTCCTGCGTCTCGCCCGGCAGGCCGAGAATGAAGGTGCCGTGGATCTTGATGCCGAGCTTCTTGCAGTCCGCGCTGAAGCGGCGCGCGAAATCGGTGCGCACGCCCTTCTTGATGTTCACGAGGATCTGGTCGTCGCCGGATTCGAAACCGACCAGCAGCAGGCGCAGGCCGTTTTCCTTCATGACCTTGAGCGACTTGTACGGCACGTTGGCCTTCGCGTTGCACGACCACGTCATGCCGAGCTTGCCCAGACCGATGGCGATGGCTTCTGCGCGCGGCAGGTCGTCGGTGAAGGTGTCGTCGTCGAACATCAGTTCCTTCACTTCCGGCATGTTGTCGCGGATCCACTTCGCTTCCGCGAGCACGTTCTCGACCGAGCGCGTGCGGTAGCGATGGCCGCTGACCGTCTGCGGCCACAGGCAGAACGTGCAGCGCGACTTGCAGCCGCGGCCCGTGTAGATCGACACGTACGGGTAGTTCAGGTAGCCGATGAAGTAGTTGTCGATCTTCAGGTCGCGCTTGTAGATGGGCGCGACGAACGGCAGTTCGTCCATGTTCTCGAGGATCGGACGCGCTTCGTTGTGCTCGATTGAGCCGTCCTTCGCGCGCCAGCTCAAGCCCTTGATCTCGGCGAGCGGCTTGCCTTCGGCGATTTCCTTGCAGGTGTAGTCGAATTCCTCGCGGCACACGAAGTCGATGGCCTCGCTCGCCGTGAGCGAGTTGTGCGGATCGACCATCACCTTCGCGCCCACCATGCCGACCAGCATCGACGGCTTCATCTTCTTGAGATCCTGCGCGAACATCGCGTCGGTCGGGAACGACGGCGTGCTCGTGTGGATGATCACGAGATCGTAGTCGTTCGCGATCTTCAGCGTCTCCTCGACCGACAGGCCGTCGGCCGGCGCATCGACGACGCGGCTGCCCGGCACGAGCGCGGCCGGCTGCGCGAGCCACGTCGGATACCAGAAGGAACGGATTTCGCGCTTCGCCTGGTAGCGCGAGCCGGCTCCGCCGTCGAAGCCGTCATACGAAGGGGCCTGCAAGAACAGCGTTTTCATGAATGCTCCGGTAGCCTGCATAGTTCGTTTCGATTCAACGATTCAGTCAAAAAACCGCGGGCCGCCCTGCCGGCGCCCGCCTCTCTCTGTCATGTCGCGTCGCGCGGCTTCTGCGCGCAGCGCGTCTCGGCCCTCGGGCCGGGTTCGTCCGGGAGCGGCCCTAGCGGCCGTCTGCCCCTTCCACGGCCGCCGTCGCGCGTTCGCCGCCGACGACCGTCATTCTCGCGCCGCGCCACACGACATGCGTGCCGAACGCGGCCGCGAGCCACTCGAGCGCGAGCAGCGTGTCGCGCACCGCGACGAGGGGCAGGTCGCGCCAGAACGCGCGCCAGCCGTCCTCGCCGCGCGCATGCAGCACGAGCCGCCCGAATGCGCCGACGGCGGCCGCGGAACCTGCCAGCGTACCCGCAAACGTCCCGTCGAGACGCAGCGCGAGCGCCGCGCCGATCGCGAGCCACGGCACGGTAAAGGTGATGAACAGGAACGCGAAACCGGCCGGGTTCAGCGACCGGATCGTACGCAGCCAGCGCGTCTCGCGGTGCCACAGCGGCCCGAACGACGGCTCGATCACGTCGGTCGCGACCTCGACCTCCGACAGCACGGTGCGCCGCCCGAGGCGGCGCGGCAGCTCGGCAAGCCAGAAATCGTCGGCCAGCTCGTCCTTCAGCGCGAGAAAGCCGCCGATCCGGTCGAGCGTGTCGCGCGTCAGCGCGAGGGTCGCACCGAAGCCGAAGCGGCTCGAGCGGCCGAGGTGCGTGATCCGCACCGACGGCGCGAACCAGGCATCGACGAACTGCGCGCCGATTCGCGTCCAGAACCCGCCGACGCTGCGCGCATGATACAGGCACGTGACGACACCGACCGACGCATCGGCGAGCGGCGCCGTCACGCGCTCCAGGTGGTCGGGCTTCACCGCGATATCGCTGTCCGCGATCACGATGCGACCGTATTTCGCGCGCGCCGCGAGATTGATCAGGTTGCTGACCTTCAGGTTCTTGCCGTGCACGCGCGCGTCGATCACGAGCGTGATGTCGCACTCGGGATAGTCGGCGCGCAGCCGCTCGACGACGGCCACCGCCGGGTCGGCCGCCGACGCGACGCCGAACAGCACTTCATGGCGCGGGTGGCGCTGTTCGCAGAAGGTCGCGAGGTTTTCGTACAGGTGCGGCTCCGCGCCGCACAGCGGCTTGAGCACGCTGACCGGCTCGAAGCCGTCGCGCGCGGCCGTGCGCGGCGTGCGCGGCCGCGGCGCAAAGGCGGCGACCAGCGCATAGCCGGCCGCGGCCAGCGTGAACGCGATCAGGAGCCAGTCGAGCAGCGTGGCCGTTGGCGTCATGCGCGACGCCTCCCGGCGACCTGAACGCCACGGCGAACGCTTGCGCGTGATTGAGCGTGATGCGGTATTCGGACAACGACGAATGCGGGCACGACCCGACTCCTTGTTCCAGCAGCGTCTGTGTTTGGGGGAGGCACGACCCGTTTTCGGGTGTTGCCATGCCCGGCTTCGCGTGGCGCATCTCCGCGCGACGCCCGGACGGGATGCGGGAAGATTCGAATAGCTACCATCGGCACAACATGGGCAGGCGCCGGATTTTAGCAGTCCGCGGCACCCCGCGCTCGGCACTACGAGAAACGGACTGGTGCAATTCCGGCAAAGCTGCGCAGTCGGCGAACCATTTGGGCGCAACCGCGTTCACGTTAGCGTAAGGACTTTGCAGGCGTATTGCAGTCTAGAAAATCAAACGTTTCGTGCAAATTTGTAGGTCGATGCGGATTCACATCCAATCGCGGTAAAGATTGGTAATTAGTCAGCGATTGGATTGATTTTTGCAACAACCAACGAATTCGACCCTGCATCCCTGTCACGCGCATGGGTATCGGCGCGCCCCCAGCACGTTCCGGAACCCTTTGGCAAAATCCTTGGCATTTGTTGCGTCAGCGCATCACCGCGCGCCCCCTTTCGAAGGCCACCCGATGACTCCGTTTTCCGTACTCGATCTCGCCCCCATTCCGGCCGGCGCCGACGCCTCGCAGGCGTTCCGCAACACCGTCGATCTCGCGCAGCACGCGGAACGCTGGGGCTATCGACGCTACTGGCTCGCCGAGCATCACAACATGCCCGGCATCGCGAGCGCGGCGACCGCGGTCGTGATCGGCCATGTCGCGGGCGCCACGCAGACGATCCGCGTCGGGTCGGGCGGCATCATGCTGCCGAACCACGCGCCGCTCGTGATCGCGGAGCAGTTCGGCACGCTCGCGTCGCTGTATCCGGGGCGCATCGACCTCGGCCTCGGCCGCGCGCCCGGCACCGACCAGACCACGTCGCGCGCGCTGCGCCGCGACCTGATCGGCAGCGCCGACTCGTTTCCGGACGACGTCGCCGAGCTGCTGCGCTACTTCGCGGAGCCGGTGCCCGGCCAGCGCGTGCGCGCGGTGCCCGGCGCGGGGCTCGAGGTGCCCGTGTGGCTGCTCGGCTCGAGCCTGTTCAGCGCGCAGCTCGCCGCGATGCTCGGGCTGCCGTTCGCGTTCGCGTCGCACTTCGCGCCGGACTACCTGATGCGCGCGCTCGAGATCTACCGCGCGCAGTACCGGCCGTCGGCCGCGTGGCCGAAGCCGCACGCGATGGTCGGCGTCAACGTGTTCGCGGCCGATACCGACGACGAGGCGCGGCGCCTGTTCACGTCGCTGCAGCAGCAGTTCATCAACCTGCGGCGCGGCACGCCGGGCAAGCTGCCGCCGCCCGTCGACGCACTCGAGGCGAACGAGCTCGAACTCGCCAACGTCGCGCATTCGCTGTCGTTCGCGGCGGTCGGCTCGCGCGACACGGTGCGCGACAAGCTGCGCGACCGCATCGCGCAGACGGGGGCGGACGAATTGATCATCACCGCGCAGATCTACGATCACGCCGCGCGGCTGCGCTCGTTCGAACTGGCCGCGCAGATCCGCGACGAACTCGCGAACGAGTCGCGCTGACCGCGCGAGCATGCGCCGCCGGCGGCCGGCCCCGCATCACTGCGGGTGTACGGCCGCCAGCCCGTCGAGCAGCGCCTTGTGGAATGCGTCCGGGTCCTGGATCTGCGGTGCGTGCCCGAGCGCCGGGAATTCGACGAGCTGCGCGCCGGGGATCGCCGCCTGCGTGCGCTTCGCGAGTTCCGGATAGCGGCCGAGCTTCGCGTGCACGTCGGGCGGCGCCACGTCCTTGCCGATCGCGGTCGTGTCCTTGTCGCCGATCATGAGCAGCGTCGGCACGCGGATCGCGCCGAGTTCGTAGACCACCGGCTGCGTGAGGATCATGTCGTAGATCAGCGCGGAGTTCCATGCAACCGCATCGCGACCGGCGCCGCGGTACATCCCGGCGAGCATCTGCACCCAGCGCTCGTACGACGGCGACCATTTGCCCGCGTAGTACGTGCTCTGCTCGTAGCGGCGGATGCCGTCGGCCGTCGTCTTCTGCTCGCGCGCATACCAGTAGTCGACCGACAGCGGCGGCACGCCGAGCGCCTTCCAGTCCTCGAGGCCGATCGGGTTCACGAGCACGAGCTGGTCGGTCGCCTTCGGGTACATCAGCGCATAGCGGATCGCGAGCATCCCGCCCGTCGAGTGGCCGACGATCGTCGCCGACTTCACGCCGATCGACTCCAGCAGCGCGTGCGTGTTGCGCGCGAGCTGCTGGAAGCTGTACTGGTAGCGGTCGGGTTTCGACGACTTGCAGAAGCCGATCTGGTCCGGCGCGATCACGCGATAGCCGGCGCGGCTCAGCACGCCGAGCGTGTCTTCCCAGGTCCCCGCACAGAAGTTCTTCCCGTGCAGGAGCACGACGGTGCGACCGTTCGGGTGCACCGGCTGCACGTCCATGTACGTCATCTCGAGGGTTTCGCGCTGCGACACGAACGCGTAGCGGTGCTCGGGCTCCGGGTAGGGAAAGCCCTCCAGGCGCGGGCCGTACGCCGGCCCGTCGTTGCCGGCGGGCACCGGGGCGGCTTCGGCGGCGGAGGTCGCGCATGCGAAGGCAACGCCCGCGCCGAACAGGGCGGCGCGCGCGACGGACAACATCTTGCAAATCGGAAGCATGGCGGTCACGGTGATTGGAAACGCACGCGGCTGGCCGAACGGCGCCACGCCCCGCGATTCTACGCGGTCGGCTGACGACGGCGCGCAACACTCCGGGGCCGCGCGACTTCCGCGCGCGCGACGAACTCGGGTATCGTGTGACGTGACCCTGAAACGCGTGCAGGCGCTTCCCATGAAAAACGTCCTCAGCATTCAGTCGCACGTCATCTACGGCCATGCCGGCAACAGTGCGGCCGTGTTCCCGATGCAGCGCCTCGGCGTCAACGTCTGGCCGCTCAATACCGTCCAGTTGTCGAATCACATGCAGTACGGCCACTGGGCCGGCAGCGCGATCGATGCCGCGAAGATGGAGCAGCTCGTCGACGGGATCGCCGCGATCGGCGCGCTCAAGCGCTGCGACGCCGTGCTGTCCGGCTTCCTCGGCTCGCCGCCGCAGGCGCGTGCGGCAGTCGAGATCGTGCGCACGGTGAAAACGATGAATCCGGACGCGTGGTACTTCTGCGATCCGGCGATGGGCCAGACGGGCGGCATCCGGCCGGAGCCCGGCGTCGAGGAATTCATGGTCCAGGAGATGCCCGCGCTCGCGGACGGCATGTCGCCGAACCACACCGAGCTGCAGAAGCTCGTCGGGCGGCGCATCGAAACCGTCGCCGAAGCCGTCGACGCGTGCCGCGCGCTGATCCGCCGCGGCCCGCAGATCATCCTCGTCAAGCACCTGCACGACCGCAACAGCCCGGCCGACCGCTTCAACATGCTCGCGGTCACCGAAACCGAAGCGTGGATCGGCCAACGCCCGCTGTACGCATTTCCGCGCCATCCGGTCGGCGTCGGCGACCTGACCAGCGCGGTTTTCGTCGCGCGCCGGCTGCGCGGCGACTCCGTGCGCGCCGCGTTCGAGCACACGCTCGCGGCCGTGCACGCGGTCGTGAAGGCCACCTACGACGCACGCCGCTACGAACTCGAACTCGTCGCCGCGCAGGACGAAATCGCACGCCCGAGCGAATGGTTCGGCGCGTGGGTGACGGACGCCTGACGCGCCCGCACCGCCCCCGCTTCACCGGCGCCCATGCGCGCCGCCCTGCTTTCCTGCTTTCCTGCTTTCCCTGCTGCGCCATGACCGCCGGCGATACGCGTTCCGATGCCGGTCCGATTCACGTGCAAACGTTTCCGGACTTCACATGAATGACACCGATTCCTCGCTATGCTCGCGGCGGCACGAACTGGCGCAGCCGCATCCTGCGACCCGGGCGCGCCTTTTCCGTAGGTCCTGCCAATCGGCTCCCCTCTTTACCGCACGATAACGACCATGACCCGATCGAACCGTCGTGATTTCCTGCGCGTCGCCGCCGGCACTGCCGGCGCCGCCGCGCTGAACCTCTTTCCGCCCGTGATCCGCGATGCGCTTGCGATTCCCGCGAACCGCCGCACCGGCACGATCCGCGACATCGAACACATCGTGATCCTGATGCAGGAGAACCGCTCGTTCGACCATTACTTCGGCACGATGCGCGGTGTCCGCGGCTTCGGCGACCCGCGCGCGCTGCGTCTCGCGAACGGCAAGTCGGTGTTCCACCAGCCGGTCGGCCCGGCCGAACTGCTGCCGTTCCACCCGGGCGCGGACAAGCTCGGCCTGCAGTTCCTGCAGGACCTGCCGCACGGCTGGCAGGACATGCATGCCGCGTGGAACAAGGGCCGCTACGACCAGTGGGTGCCGAACAAGGGCACCACGACGATGGCGTACCTGAAGCGCGACGACATCCCGTTCCACTACCAGCTCGCCGACGCGTTCACGATCTGCGATGCGTACCACTGCGCGATCCCGAGCTCGACCGACCCGAACCGCTACTACATGTGGACGGGCTACGTCGGCAACGACGGCACGGGCGGCGGCCCGGTGCTCGGCAACGAGGAAAGGGGCTACGGCTGGACGACCTATCCGGAAGTGCTCGAACAGGCCGGCGTGTCGTGGAAGATCTACCAGGACGTCGGCACGGGGCTCGACGCGAACGGCTCGTGGGGCTGGACGCAAAACCCGTACATCGGCAACTACGGCGACAACGCGCTGCTCTACTTCAACCAGTACCGCACCGCGCTGCCCGGCACGCCGCTGTACGACAAGGCGCGCACCGGCACCAACATCAGCGCGGGCGGCACGCTGTTCGACGTGCTGCAGCAGGACGTGAAGAACGGCACGCTGCCCCAGGTGTCGTGGATCTGCGCGCCGGAAGCGTATTCCGAGCACCCGAACTGGCCCGCGAACTACGGCGCGTGGTACATCGAGCAGGTGCTGAAGGCGCTCGTGTCGAACCCCGACGTGTGGAGCAAGACCGCACTGTTCATCACGTACGACGAAAACGACGGCTTCTTCGACCACGTGCCGCCGCCGTTCGCGCCGCAGTCGCGCGACAACGGGCTGTCGACGGTCGCGACGACCAACGAGGCGTTCGCCGGCGACGCGTCGCACATGGCCGGCCCCTACGGGCTCGGGCCGCGCGTGCCGATGCTCGTCGTGTCGCCGTGGACCAAGGGCGGCTGGGTCTGCTCGCAGACCTTCGATCACACGTCGCTGCTGCAATTCATCGAGGCGCGGTTCGGTGCGCAGCATGCGGTCACGGCGGCGAACGTGTCGCCGTGGCGCCGCACGGTGTGCGGCAACCTGACGTCCGCGTTCGACTTCTCGACACCCGACGCAAGCTGGCCGCAGCTCCCGGACACGAGCGGCTACGCGCCGCCCGACCGCAACCGTCACCCCGACTACATCCCGGTGCCGCCGGTCGTCCAGCATCTGCCGAAGCAGGAGCACGGCCTGCGTCCGGCGCGCGCGCTGCCGTACGAACTGTTCGTGCACGGGCGGATCGACAACGCGAGCGGCCAGTTCCGGCTGACCTTCGCGAACACCGGCGCCGCGGGCGCGGCGTTCCAGGTCCAGGCGCGCAACCGCGTCGACGGCCCGTGGACCTACACGGTCGACGCAGGCAAGCGGCTCTCCGACACGTGGAGCCCTGCGCCGTCGCTCGGCCTGTACGACCTCGACGTGTACGGCCCGAACGGCTTCTACTGCCACTTCCGCAGCCCCGCCGCGTCGGCGGTCGGCCCCGCGAGCGTCAACCCCGAGGTGATCTACGGCTACGACGTCGCGAACGGCAACATCACGCTGCGCCTGATGAACCGCGGCCACCGGACGGTACGGCTCAAGGTGACGAACGCGTACGGCCACGGCCATGCGCGCGAGTTCGACCTCAAGCCGGGTACGCACGTCGACGACTACTGGGACCTGCGCGGCAGCCACGGCTGGTACGACCTGACCGTCAGCGACGGCAAGCCGCTCGGCTTCCTGCGCCGCTTCGCGGGCCACGTCGAGACGGGCCGCCCGAGCACCAGCGATCCGCTGATCCGCACGACCGCGTCGCACGACGACGTCGAAGCCGCATCGGACGCGCTGTCCGACTGACGGCATCCCACGCGCGGCGCGGCCCCGGCGGGCCGCGCCGCCGCTTCACCCCGCACCGCCCTCCCGCCTCCCCGCCCGTTCCGCTCGCGACGGGAAACTCCCGATACCGGCCGCCACCGCACGCGCGGAAGCTATGCGCAAATCCTCACCGAATGCGCGGCAAATTGCCAAGACCCGTGCATATCGGCGACCTATATATCGAGGCGATCGGGGCTCTTTGCGGAGCCTGACGGGAGAGTGTTCCGAGGATCACGATGCCGACCTCCCCGCCCGATTCCGAGAAGCGGTCGAACCGCCCGCCCGTCGCACGCGCCCGGCCCGTCCGAGCGTGTGCGGTACCCACTCGCAGGTATCGAACAAGAGGAACCACATGAAATTCCGTCATTCCCTGCTGTCGGTGTCGATTGCATCCGCGCTCGCCCTCCTCTCGCAACAGGCCGCCCGGGCCGCCGACGCAACCGACGTGAAGGTCGGCTTCGCCGCGCCGCTCACGGGCGTGAACGCCGGCTACGGCAAGGATCTGCAGAACGGCGTGCAGCTCGCGCTCGACGACGCCGTCGCACAGAAGGTGCAGATCGCCGGCAAACCCGCGCACTTCGATCTCGTCGTGCAGGACGACCAGGCCGACCCGCGCATCGGCGTGCAGGCCGCGCAGGCGCTCGTCGACCAGAACGTGTCGGTCGTGGTCGGCCACTTCAACTCGGGCACGACGATTCCGGCATCGGTCGTCTACGACAAGTCGGGCATTCCTGTGATCGATCCGGCCGCGACCAACCCGACGCTCACGTCGCGCGGGCTCGCGAACATGTTCATGGTGATCGCGACCGACGGCCAGAACGCCGGCAACGCGGGCAAGTACGCGGTCGACGTGACGAAGGCGAAGCGTATCGCGATCATCGACGACCGCACCGCGTTCGGCCAGGGCGAGGCCGACGAGTTCGAGAAGGCCGTGAAGGCTGCCGGCGGCACGATCATCGGCCGCGAGTTCACCAACAACCAGGCGGTCGACTTCCGCGCGCAGATCACGAGCCTGAAGGGCAAGAACCCCGACCTGATCTTCTTCGGCGGCCTCGATTCGCTCGCCGCGAACTTCATCAAGCAGATGCGCCAGCTCGGGCTGAACGCGCAGTTCGTCGGCGGCGGCGGCGTGAAGGACAACGAGTTCATCAAGATCGCGGGCCCGGCCGCTGAAGGCGCGATGGCGTGGGAATACGGCCGGCCGCTCGACGAGCTGCCGCAAGGGAAGGATTTCGAACAGCGCTTCAAGAAGCGCTTCGGTGTCGAAGTACTGTCGTACGCGCAGTTCGGCTACGACGCCGCCTGGGCCGCGATCAAGGCGATGCAGGCGGCCGGCTCGACCGACCCGAAGGTCTATCGCCCGGCGCTCAAGAAGATCGACTTCGAAGGGGTCACCGGCCGCATCTCGTTCGCGAACGACGGCTCGCTGAAGAGCGGGATGTCGACGCTGTACCAGGTGAAGAGCGGCACGTGGAAAACGATCGTGACGAAGGGAGGCTGATCGGCGGTGTCGGCGGCCGGCGGCGGAAACGCCGCCGGGCCCCGGAGATCGGTGAAGTTACATCGATCTCATATGACGACTGATGTTGATGCGATTCGATCGGGCCTGCGGCAACGCGGGCCGCACTGCCCGGCGCATCAACTGGCCTGCGTGTCGCGCTCGGCCTCGGCCGCCTCGTGCGCACGGCGCAGCCGCTCGCGGCTGTTGGTGAGGTGCGTGCGCATCGCGGCGCGGGCGGCCTCCGGGTCGTGGCGCGCGATCGCCTCGTAGATATCCTCGTGCTCGTGGTTCAGCCGGCCGACATAACGCTCGAGGTCGTCGCCGGCAAAGCGCGCCGAATTCACGCGCGTGCGCGGGATGATCGACGTGCCGAGCTGCGTCATGATGTCGACGAAATAGCGGTTGCCGGTGGACTGCGCGATCTGCAGGTGGAACTGGTAGTCGAGCTGCGCCGTGTCGCGGCCGCCGCCCGCCCCCGTCGCGATCGCGTCGAGCGCGCGCCGCAGCGCGGCGAGGTCGGTATCGTTCGCGCGCTGCGCGGCGAGGCTCGCGCACTCGCTCTCGAGGCTGATACGCAGTTCGAGCACCGCGAGCACGTCGCGCAGCGTCGTGATCGTGGCGGGATCGATGCCGAGCGTCTGGCGGCGCGACGGCTCCAGCACGAAGCTGCCGATGCCGTGGCGCGTCTCGACGAGGCCGCTCGCCTGCATCCGCGAGATCGCCTCGCGCACGACCGTACGGCTCACGCCCTGCGCCGCCATGACTTCGGTTTCGGTCGGCAGCTTGTCGCCGGGACGCAGCGTGCCGTTTTCGATCTGCGCGGTCAGCGCGTCGACGACATCTTGTGCGAGGCTGCGTGCGCGACGGCGCGGCGCTGCGGGAAACGTAGGCACGGACATGAGGCCGGTTCCTTTTTGAATGATCGTAATGTGGGCCGAGGGTTTACGCGGGGTTTGAGCGAAAGCCGATGATTCATTATACTGCGTCACAAGTCATCCGACGACTGATGATCGATACATGGATCTCCTGTCGACTCAAGCCGGCGTTCCGGCGCCTGCCTGGTCCCATGCGTTACGATCAGCCAGCGTTCGCGTTCTGCGCTCCGCTGGTCCGGTTGTCGCTCCCACCCCGTTCCGGGTTGCTGTCGACATGCAGGCCTTGCGCGCCGCGCACGTCGGTTGTCGAATGATCGCACCTCCCGCCGCGCGCGGCAAAGCTTTTGCCGCACGGCATTGCCCATCCTTTCGCCATCGCCGCCCATGAACGCCGTCACAGCCTCGCCTTCCCACGACACGCCGCGCATCGTCGACCTGCAAGCGATTCCGGTCGCCGGCCACGACAGCATGCTGCTCAACCTGAGCGGCGCGCACGGTCCGTTCTTCACCCGCAACCTCGTGATCCTGACGGACAGCGCGGGCCGGACCGGCGTCGGCGAGGTGCCGGGCGGCGAAAGCATCCGCCGCACGCTCGACGATGCGCGCGCGCTCGTCGTCGGCCAGCCGGTCGGCAACTACCACGCGGTGCTCAATGACGTGCGGCGCACCTTCGCCGACCGCGACGCGAGCGGCCGCGGGCTGCAGACCTTCGACCTGCGCACGACGATCCACGCGGTCACCGCGCTCGAAGCCGCGCTGCTCGACCTGCTTGGCCAGCATCTCGGCGTGCCGGTCGCCGCACTGCTCGGCGAGGGCCAGCAGCGCGAGCGCGTCGAAATGCTCGGCTACCTGTTCTACGTCGGCGACCGCACGAAGACCGCGCTGGCCTATCGCGACGGCAGCGGCGCGACCGACGACTGGACCCGCGTGCGCGACGAGCCGGCGCTGACGCCCGACGCGGTCGTGCGGCTCGCCGAGGCCGCGCATGCGCGCTACGGCTTCAACGACTTCAAGCTGAAAGGCGGCGTGTTCGAAGGCGCCAGCGAGATCGAGGCCGTGACGGCGCTCGCCGAGCGCTTCCCCGACGCGCGCGTGACGCTCGACCCGAACGGCGCGTGGTCGCTCGACGAGGCCGTGCGGCTGTGCCGCGACCAGCATCACGTGCTCGCGTATGCGGAAGATCCGTGCGGCGCGGAGAACGGTTACTCGGGCCGCGAGGTGATGACCGAATTCCGTCGCGCGACGGGGCTGCCGACGGCGACCAACATGATTGCGACCGACTGGCGGCAGATGGGCCACGCGGTGCAGCTTCAGGCCGTCGACATCCCGCTCGCCGATCCGCACTTCTGGACGATGCAGGGTTCGGTGCGCGTCGCGCAGATGTGCCGCGACTGGGGCCTCACGTGGGGTTCGCATTCGAACAACCACTTCGACGTGTCGCTCGCGATGTTCACGCATGTCGCGGCCGCCGCGCCGGGCCAGGTCACCGCGATCGACACGCACTGGATCTGGCAGGACGGCGAACGACTGACGCGCGAGCCGCTGAAGATCGAGAACGGGCTGGTGGAAGTGCCGAAGCGGCCGGGGCTCGGCATCGACATCGACATGGATGCGGTCGCGGTCGCGCACGAGTTGTACAAGCAGCACGGACTCGGCGCCCGCGACGACGCGGCGGCCATGCAGTACCTGATTCCGGGGTGGACGTTCAACAACAAGCGCCCCTGCCTGGTGCGCTGAGCACGGACGGACCGGGCGGCGGGCTCACCCGGTCGGGACGAAATCGGGAGGAATGGCGCAGTTCGTGACTGGCCCGGCTGATGTCGGGCTGGGGATGCCGTGCAGGCAGAACGAGATCCGGATGGTTGTGGCTATGCGGGACCTAGTCGGCCAAATCTAGCGGCCAGACCTAGTCTGGCCACACCTACCCGGCCAGACCTAGCCGGCCGCCCCAATCCCCCGCGCCATCCCAGATGCGGCGAACACGATGACGACCAGCAGCGCGGCCTGCCAATGGCCGATCCGCACATAGGTGCGCGCCCGGCCGATATCGGGCATCTGCTGCTGCCGCGCGGCGACACGCCAGCGGATCAGCCCGAGCATCGGCACGACCTCGAGCAGCAGGATCAGCACGAGCGCGGTCATCTTCAGATGAAAGAGCGGTTCGTGCAGGTAGTACGCGGTGCCTTTCTCGAACCCGCCGAACGCGCGCATCAGCCCCGTTACGATCAGCACGAGCGCCGACAGCCCCCACGCAGCATCAGCCTTGAATACGCCGGGCAGGTCGGCCGCCTGCGCCGACGCGATGAGCCGGCGCAACGCGCGGTTGCGTCCCGCGATCGCGGCGAACGCAACGGCGAACGCGCTCAGGTGAATGGCAGCCAGCAACCAACGGACGATCATCGCGCCTCCTTGTCACCCGCGCCCGGTGCGCGAGCCCTGTCAGACGATCTGCTTGAGCGCCGCGTCGAGCGCGAGCACCGCGACGCGGTCGCCCTCGGTCGCGAGCGGCGCGCGCATCACGATCTGCCGGTTATGGCCGACGGCCGCCGGCGAATCCCACAGCAGTTCCGCCTTCGGCCGCCGGAACAGGCTGCCGCTGCGCGGCGGCACGACAGCAGGCTGCACGTCCGGCGCGCCCTGCCCGCCCGCGGCGGGCGCCGCCCGACCGGGCCAGCGCACCGACAGCTCGCGCGCGTCGTACTGGCCGACCTTGCGGCTTTCCATCCAGACGATCGCGGTGCGCGTCAGCACGTCGAGCGAAATCGCATAACGGCCGACCGCGAAGCGGCGCGCCGCCACGTTGGTCCGCCACAGCGGCCGCGGCCGGCAGATCCAGACGATCGCCGCATAGAGCGCCGGTGCGGCGACGAGCCAGCCGTTGGTCGCCGTCACCGCATGCAGCGCGGGGCGCCAGCCGGCCGCCCATGCGAACGCGCCGATCGACCACACGGCAAACAGGAAACCGATCAGCGCAAAGACGCGCAGCGCCTGGCGCAGCCACTGCGGCAGCGGATGGAACGGCCGCTCGGCGCGCGCGACGGCGCCCGGCAGCGCGAGCAGCAGGAAGATCAGCACGAGGTAGATGAACGCCCACGGCGACGACACCATCGCCGACAGCGACGCGCGATAGCCCATCTGGGACATCGAGAACAGCCAGCGCGCGAGCAGCACGAGACCGATCGCGCGCAACGCGAAGATCACACCGGCGCCGGGGGCCGGCGCTGCGCGCGTGGTTTTCGTTCTCGCCAAGACTGCTCTCCTCTGGATGATCGTGCGGAGCCGGATTTCACGGCACGGCCATTATAGGGACATTACCGTCTGGACAGACGGCAGGATGGCGTGCCGGGCCGCTTCAGGGGCCGTTCGCGGCGTCGGGCGCGGCGAGAATACAACAGATCCGCGCCGCGGATGTGACAACGCCCCGCCGGGAACCCGGACGGGGCGTCGATGACGGCCGCGCACCGCAGCGCGGCGGCGGCCGGCGAATCAGCTTGCGTTGACTTCGCGGAGCACGGTGCGGCGCTTCTGGCGCAGCAGTTCCTCGTAGCCCTTCACGTAGTTCTGCGCCATCACCTTCGACGAGAAACGTGCTTCGAACGCGGCGCGGACCTTCTCGCGCGGCAGCGTATCGAGGCGCTTGAGCGCCGCGACGGCCGACAGTTCGTCTTCGACGACGAAGCCCGACACGCCGTTGTCGATCACTTCCGGCACCGAGCCGCGCTTGAACGCGATCACCGGCGTGCCGCAGGCCATCGCCTCGATCATCACCAGCCCGAAGGGCTCCGGCCAGTCGATCGGGAACAGCAGCGCGTGCGCGTTGCCGAGGAATTCGGTCTTTTCGGACTCGCTGATTTCGCCGATGTACTCGACGTGCGGCAGCGCGAACAGCGGCTTGATCTTTTCTTCGTAGTACGCGCGGTCAGCCTTGTCGAGCTTCGCGGCGATCTTGATCGGCAGGCCGGCCTGCTCGGCGATGCGGATCGCCGTGTCGACGCGCTTCTCCGGCGAGATGCGGCCGAGGAACGCGAGATAGCTCGGCTTCACGTTCGGGATCGGCGTCAGCAGGTTTTCCGGCAGGCCGTGGTAGACGGTCGACAGCCAGTTCGCCTGCTGCAGCGGGATGCGCTGGTTGTCGGAGATCGACACGACCGGCACGTCGCTGAATGCGTTGAAGATCGGCTGAAGTTCCGGCAGGTCGAGACGGCCGTGCATCGTCGTCAGATGCGGGACCGGCTGGCGCGAGAACAGCGAGAACGGGTAGTAGTCGATATGGCAGTGCAGGACATCGAACTCTTCCGCGCGGCGGCGCACTTGCTCGAGGAGCAGCATGTGCGGTGCCATCACGTCGCGGATCGTCGGGTCGAGGCGCAGCGCCTGCGGCCAGCACGCTTCGAGTTTCGCGGAGGTTTGCGAATCGCCGCTCGCGAAGAGCGTGACGTCATGCCCCATCTCGACAAGTGCTTCGGTGAGGTAGGACACCACTCGCTCGGTACCACCGTAAAGCTTCGGGGGCACCGCTTCGTGCAACGGAGCGATTTGGGCGATTCGCATGCGTAACTCCTAAAAAATCGGCTAAAAACCAGGTATGGGTCGGCAACCTGCCGGCGGTCCGGGCTGGATGCATTTCATCCGAACATCGGACGAATCAGCCTGCCGGGGGCGTCGAACCCGCGCTGCTCAAGGAGCGTCGGCGACGCGACAGGCATAGAACGTTTGAAACGAAGACCCGTTGACAGGGGTTCGTAAAAAACCTGGAATCGAACCCGGAGCCGATTATCTAGGGTTAATCCCGATACGGCGCACAACATTTCAAACACTTTACTTTGTTACAAAGGCGCAACACTTTGCAACCCGCGGACTTGGGTGTCCGTTCTAGAGTGGAAGGCCCTTTTGGCGATCCTTGTCACCCGTGACTGCCGGCAGCGTGATTCCGGCACATGAGGCAGGACGGGATGCCGAATTTTATCTCAAAATCGATCGCGAGCCCCCGGCCAAGGCAAGATTCGCGCAGCGCGACGCACGGCCTTGTTTACAATGCCGGATTATTCAGTCCGGGCGAACGCCGGCATGCGATCCCGCCGCCACGCTCAATCACCGAATCACCGCACGCATATTTTGGAATCTCTCACCCCTGCCCAGCGCAACGCCCACAACGCGAAGCTGTCGAGCTACGCGCACCGGCCGATCGCGTTCCTGTTCCGCTACATTCGCCTCCATCCCGTCGCACACCTCATCGTGCTCTGCAGCGTGCTGGCCGCCGTCGGCTGCGCGCTCGGCTCGCAATACGCGATCAAGCACCTGATCGACGTGCTGGCGACCGGGCGCCATCACCCGGGCCCGCTGTGGAGCGCGTTCGCGCTGCTCGTCGGGCTGATCGCGGCCGACAACCTGCTGTGGCGCGTCGGCGGCTGGGTCGCCGCGCACACGTTCGTCGCGGTCACCGGCGACCTGCGGCGCGACCTGTTCCAGTACCTGATCGGCCATTCGCCGACCTACTACTCGGAAAAGCAGCCGGGCACGCTCGCGAGCCGCATCACGGCCACGTCGAACGCGGTCTACACGTCGGAGAACACGATGGCGTGGAACGTGCTGCCGCCGTGCATCGCGGTGATGGGCGCGATCCTGATGATCATCGTCGTCAATCCGCTGATGGCCGCCGGCCTGCTCGGCTGCTCGGCCGTGCTGTCCGTCATCCTGTTCAAGCTCGCCGGGCGCGGCTCGGCCCGCCACCATGCGTTCGCGGCAAAGGCCGCGGCGGTCGACGGCGAGCTCGTCGACGTGATCGGCAACATGGGCCTCGTGCGTGCGTTCGGGATGACGCTGCGCGAACAGAAGCGTTTCGGCGCGACGGTCGAGGCCGAGATGGACGCGCGCCAGCAAAGCCTGCTCTATCTCGAGAAGCTGCGCCTGCTGCACGCGGTGATCACCGCGATGCTGTCCGCCGGCCTGCTCGGCTGGGCCCTGTGGCTGTGGGACCAGGGCCGCGCGACGTCGGGCGACATCGTGCTCGTCAGCTCGCTGGGCTTCACGATCCTGCACGGCACGCGCGACCTCGCGGTTGCGCTCGTCGACGTCACGCAGCACGTCGCGCGCCTGTCCGAAGCCGTGAAGACGCTGCTCGAGCCGCACGGGATGCAGGACCGCTCCGACGCGCAGCCGCTGTCGGCCAAGGGCGGCCGGGTCGCCTTCGAACGCGTGACGTTCGCGTATCCGCACCGCCGCGCGATTCTCGACCACTTCGATCTCCATATCGAACCGGGCCAGCGCGTCGGCCTGATCGGCAAGTCGGGCGCCGGCAAGTCGACCGTGCTCGCGCTGCTGCAGCGCTTCTACGACACGCAGGACGGCGTCGTGAAGGTCGACGGCCAGGACGTGAAGACGATCACGCAGGACAGCCTGCGCCACGCGATCGCGCTCGTGCCGCAGGACATCTCGCTGCTGCACCGGACGATCTACGACAACATCGCGTACGGCCGGCCCGACGCGACCCGCGACCAAGTGCTCGCCGCCGCGCGCGACGCGCGCTGCGCGGAGTTCATCGAGGCGATGCCGGAAGGCTATGACACGATCGTCGGCGACCGCGGCGTCAAGCTGTCGGGCGGCCAGCGCCAGCGCATCGCGATCGCGCGCGCGATCCTGAAGGACGCGCCGATCCTGCTGCTCGACGAAGCGACGTCGGCGCTCGACAGCGCGTCCGAGGAAGCGATCCAGAGCGCGCTCGACCGCCTGATGGTCGGCCGCACGGTCATCGCGATCGCCCACCGCCTGTCGACGCTGCGCAACTTCGACCGGATCATCGTGATGAGCAACGGCAAGGTGATCGACGACGGCAGCCCCGAGGTACTGCGCAATCGCCCCGGCCTGTATCGCGACCTGCTCGCGAAGCAGCACGGCCGCCATCACGCGGCACCCGACGGCAGCACGCCGACCGGCGAACGCGTGGCCTGACGCGTCCGCGCACAGCCGATAAAAAAGCCGCCGTGCTTCACGCACGGCGGCTTTTTTCATTGCATCGGGAACGGCCGGACGGCATGGCGCCGAATGCGCCACGCGATGCGCGGGACCTACCGGCTAGCCATGCTGCAGATCGCGCAGGAAGTTGTCGCGCCACACCGACACGTTGTTCTCGCGAAGCTGCGCGATCATGTCCGTGTAACGCGCGCGCCGCTCGGCGAGCGGCATCGTCAGCGCCTGCGACAGCGCATCGGCCATCCCGTCGATATCGATCGGATTGACGATCAGCGCACCGGTCAGCTCGCGCGCGGCGCCCGCGAAGCGCGACAGTACGAGCACGCCCGGATCGTCCGGATTCTGAGCAGACACGTACTCCTTCGCGACGAGGTTCATCCCGTCGCGCAGCGGCGTCACGAACCCGACGCGGGCGAGCCGGTACAGCGCGGCGAGCACCTGGCGGTCGTACTGGCGGTGAATGTAGAGGATCGGCGCCCAGTCGAGTTCGGCGTAGCGTCCGTTGATGCGCCCCGACTCCGCTTCGAGCTGCAGGCGGATGTCCTGGTACGCACGCAGGTCCGCGCGCGTCGACGGTGCGATCTGCAGGAACGACACGCGGTTGCGGATCGACGCCTGGTGCTCGAGCAGTTTCTCGAACGCGCGGAACCGCTCGACGAGCCCCTTCGAATAATCGAGCCGGTCGACGCTCATGATCAGTTGCCGCCCGCGCAGCGACGTCGCGAGCGTGCGTACGGCCTTGCCGTGCTCGCCCGCCTGCGCGAGCGACGCGATCTCGTCCGGATACACGCCGATCGGATAGGCGGCCGCGCGCAACGTCTGGCCGAACGCGCGCACCCGCATCGTGTGGCCGTCGCGCTCGACCTCGCCGCCCGCCTCGAATTCGACGTAATCGCAGAACGCGCGCAGGTCGGGCTCGGTCTGGAAACCGAGCAGGTCGAACGCGCACAGCGACTCGACGAGCTCGCGGTGCGGCGGCACGTTGACGAGCACCTGCGCAGCCGGAAACGGGATGTGCAGGAAGAAGCCGATGCGATTCTTCACGCCGGCCTCGCGCAGCGCACGCGCGAACGGGATCAGGTGATAGTCGTGCACCCAGATCACGTCGTCGTCCTGCAGCAGCGGCACGAGTTGCTGCGCAAGCCAGACGTTGACGCGGCGGTAGCCGTCGAATTCGTGGCGGTCGTACTGGATCAGGTCCGCGCGGTAATGGAACGCGGGCCACAGCGTCGCATTCGAGAAACCGCGGTAGTACTGGTCGTAATCGCGGCGCGACAGGCCGACGGTCGCGAACGTGACGGGCCCGCGCTCCTCGATGCGGATCTGCGGCGCGCCGGATGCGACGACCTCGCCGCTCCAGCCGAACCACATGCCGCCCGTCTCCTTCAGCGCGTCGTAAACGCCGATCGCGAGGCCGCCCGCCGCCGGTTCGCCTTCCGAAATCGGTGCGACGCGGTTTGAAACGATGATGAGCCGGCTCATGCGTGCGGTTGCCCCGCGCCGAGCCAGCACGCGATCTGCTCATGCAGCGCGTCGACCGAGTCGAGCCGCATGCGGGCGGACGTCTCGCCCGCGCCGACCTTGATCGACAGGCCGCCGCGCGCGTTGACCACCGCGAAGCCCTTCTCGTCGGTCAGGTCGTCGCCCGCGAACAGCGGCACGCGGCCCGCGAACGGTGGCTCGTCGAGGAACGCGGCCAGCGCACGCCCCTTGTCGACGCCCTTCGGCTTGATCTCGAACACCATCTTGCCGGGCTGCAGCACATACGCATCGGCATAGTCGGCGACGAGCCGCTCGGTCGCTTCGCGCGCCGCCGCTTCGCGCTCGGGCGCGTTGCGGTAGTGCAGCGCGACGGCTGCGCCCTTGATTTCGAGCAGCATGCCCGGATGACGGTCGACGACGGCCGCGAGTTCGCGCTCGATGCGCAGCAGACGTTCGTCGTTGAAGCCGATGCGCTGCGTGTCGCCGTTCGCATCGCGGCGCTCCGCGCCGTGCAGGCCGGCGATCGGCAGGCCGGGCATCTTCAGGAACGTGTCGAGGTTGTCGATACCGCGCCCGGACACGATCGCGACCGCGCCATGCGAGCGGCGGCGCAGCTCGTCGAGCAGCGTCAGCAGCGACGGCGGAACGTGAATGCTGTCGGGCGTCGGCGCCAGCTCGACGAGCGTGCCGTCGAAGTCGAAGAAGAACGCGGTATCGGTCAGGGACAGGGAAGCCGGAACGGATTGCATCGATTCGATAGTCTGAGGGTCGGCCGGCAAACGCAGGGCCGCCGCTGCGCGAATGGAATTGTGCGCATCTTACCGCGCCTGCGCACCGAGATGGGCGAAACCGGTGCACTGCAAGCAGCGCGCCGCCGGCCGCGTCAACTGCGACATATTGCCCCGCTCGCCCGCGCCGTACCGGTTTCGAAAGGACGCGGGCGCGCGAATTGCGCTACAGTCGCAACCGCCTGCCGCGCGACGCATGGCGCCGCGCCGGCCACCTTTCCGTCCGATCGAGCCCCAGGATGTCGCCTGCCTGTCACGCGCCGCACCGGCGCTTCTCCCGCTTCATCCGCACGGCCGCGGCCCTCGCCGCCGCCGTGGCGCTCGCCGCGTGCACGCACGACGAGCCGCGCTGGAACCTGACCAACGTCACCGGCCACCTGCCCGACCTGTCGTTCACGCTGACGGGCGGCGACGGCCATCCCGTCGAAGCCGATGCGTTCCACGGCCGCGTCGCGCTCGTCTATTTCGGCTACACACACTGTCCCGACGTCTGCCCCGAAACGCTGGCGCGGCTGATGGAAGTGCTCGCGAAGCTCGGCCCGCAGGCGAACGACGTGCGCATCCTGTTCGTCTCGGTCGATCCCGCGCGCGACACGCCGCAGGCGATGCAGTCGTATGTCGCCGCGTTCGACGCCGCGCATGCGCGCGGCCTGACGGGCACCGACCGTCAGATCGAATCGCTCGCGAAGCGCTATCGCGTTGCGTACCAGATGGAAAAACGCGATCCGTCCGGCGGCTACGAAGTCACGCACAGCTCGGCCGTCTACATCTTCGACCCGAGCGGCCGCGCACGCCTGCTCGCGACCGACCGCGATTCGCCCGACGCCATCGCCGCCGACGTGCGCCGGATCATCGACACCGCCTCCACTACCTGAATGCATTCCGACATGAAGACGAAGACGACCCTCAAGACGTTCGCCCTCCTCGCCGCGCTGTGCGCCGGCGCCCACGCGTATGCCGCCGGCACGATCACCGCGCAGAACGCATGGGTGCGCTGGCTGCCGAACAAGCTGCCGGCCGGCGGCTACGTGACGCTCGTGAACACGGGCGACAAGCCGGTCGATCTCGTCGACGTCGACAGCCCCGACTACGGGATGACGATGCTGCACCAGACCGTCTCGAACGGCTCGACGCAGAAGATGGAAATGGTCGACAAGCTGACGATCCCGGCGCGCGGCAAGGTCGACATCGCGCCGGGCGGCTACCACTTCATGCTCGAGGAGCCGAAGCACGCGATCAAGCCCGGCGACACCGTGCACCTGCGCCTGAAATTCTCCGACGGCGAAACGGTCGACGCACCGTTCGCGGTGAAGTCGCCGGCCCAGTCGAAGTGATGCGCGCGCGATGAACCTCCTGTACTGGCTCGATCCGTGGGAACCGTCGCCGACCGTCGTCATCGCGGTGCTGACGGCCGCCGTGCTGTTCGCGCGCGGCGTAAAGAAGGCGAAGGTGACGCCGCTGCGGCAGTTCTCGTTCTGGTTCGGGCTGACGGCGCTCTACGTCGCGCTGCATACGCGGCTCGACTATTTCTTCGAGCACGAGTTCTTCCTGCACCGCGCGCAGCATCTCGTGCTGCACCACCTCGGGCCGTTCTTCATCGCGCTGTCCTATCCGGGCGCGGCGATTCGCGCGGGCATCCCGTTCAGTTGGCGGCAACGCTTCGTGCGTCCGGCGCTCGCATGGGCGCCCGTGCGTGCGACGCTTGACGTGGTGTTCCATCCGGTCGTCGCGGTCGTGCTGTTCGTCGGGCTGATCTATTTCTGGCTGCTGTCACCGATCCACTTCATCGCGATGCTCGACTGGCGTCTCTATCGCGTGATGAACTGGAGCATGGTGATCGACGGGCTGCTGTTCTGGTGGCTCGTCGTCGACCCGCGCCCGGCGCCGCCCGCGCGGCTGTCGCCGGGCCGCCGGATCCTGATCGTCGTCGCGGCGATCCCGCCGCAGATCGCGCTCGGCGCGATGATCTTCTTCACGCCGCAGGAGCTGTATCCGATCTACTCGATCTGCGGCCGCGCGTTCACGTGGCTGAGCCCGCTGCGCGACCAGCAGATCGGCGGCCTGCTGCTGTGGATTCCCGGCTCGATGATGAGCGTGATCGGCGCGCTGATCGCGCTGCGGCACTGGCTGCGGCTGTCCGCGCGGGGGCGCCTGATCGGCGAACGGGCCGCGCCGCGCACGGATCAGCCGTCGGTGGCACGTACCGCGCACTGACCGCCGCGCGGCGCGTGGCGCATCACGCGCGCGCGCTGCTCATCCACACGTGCGGGATGCCGTCGTCGTCGTGCACGTCCGAACTCGGCGTAAAGCCGAATGCCCCGTAAAAACGCTGCAAGTGGGCCTGCGCATGCAGGCTCACGGGCGTATCCGGCCACTGCGCGCGGATATGCTCGAGCGCGCGCGACAGCAGCCCGTTGCCGAGGCCCGCGCCGCGAAATGCAGCGGTCGTCAGCACGCGGCCGATCCGCACGTCCGTGTTCTGCGCATCAGGCAGCAGCACGCGCAGATAGCCGGCCAGGCGGCCGGCCGGATCGTACGCGGCCAGGTGCCATGCGGCCTGGTCCGCGTCGTCGATGTCGCGATACACGCAGTTCTGCTCGACGACGAACACCGCGCTGCGCGCTTCGAGGATCGAATAGATTTCGCGCGCGGTCAGCGCGTCGAAGGATTTCCAGCGCCAGTCGAGATCGACGGCGCTCGGGGATGCGGCGGGGGCGGAAGCGTTCATGTGCGGTCCTGATTCGGGCGCGCCGGCCGGCGCGCGGCAACCGCTGATTATGCCTCGAAGCACGCGCGACGCGCGACCGTCTGCCCGCGCGTAAAAAAAGCCCCGCATTGCGCGGGGCCTGTCCGTCATGCCGGCATCTGGCCGAAGCGGCCGTTGTTGAAGTCCTCGATCGCGGTACGGATCTCCGCTTGCGAGTTCATCACGAACGGCCCGTAACCGACGACGGGCTCGTCGATCGGCTCGCCGCTCAGGATCAGCAGCTTCGCGTCGCCGTTCGCTTCGATCTCGACGTCGCGGCCTTCACGGCCCAGTTGCACGAACTGCGCTTCGCGGGCGACCGTCTCGCCGTTCACCTGCACCGTGCCGCTCAGCACGACCACCGCGAGCGTGCGCCCTTCGGCGACCGGGAACCGCGCATGGCCGCCTGCCACGAGCCGCACGTCCCACACGTCGATCGGCGTGTGCGTGCGGGCCGGGCCGCGCCGCCCGTCGAGTTCACCCGCGATGATCCGCGCACGCCCCGCGCCGTCCGGCAGTTCGACCACGGGGATGTCCGCGTTCAGCAGCGTCTGGTAGCCGGGCGCGCCCATCTTGTCCGCCGCGGGCAGGTTCACCCACAGCTGCACCATCTCGAGCGGGCCGCCCCGCTTCGTGAACGCTTCCGAGTGGAATTCCTCGTGCAGGATCCCGCTCGCGGCCGTCATCCACTGCACGTCGCCCGGGCCGATCACGCCGCCCGCGCCGGTCGAGTCGCGGTGCGCGACTTCGCCGTCATAGACGATCGTCACCGTTTCGAACCCGCGGTGCGGATGCTGGCCGACGCCGCGCGGCGCCGTAGCCGGCTCGAACGTCGCGGGGCCCGCGTAATCGAGCAGCAGGAACGGGCTCAGGTGCGTGCCGTGAGACTGGTAGCTGAACATCGAACGCACCGGGAAACCGTCGCCGACCCAATGGCCGCGCGGCGCACTGTACACACCCTGGATCTTCTTCATTGCCCTCTCCAAATTGCGGCGAAACACGTGTTTCGCATCCTGGATACGAATATAGAGGTGGAACGATCGATCCGGTAGACTGCCAAAATCGCACTCAGCGTTCCATTTCATGAACGATAAAGAGCGGGATCTGAACGATCTCTACTACTTCGTGCAGGTCGTCGAGCACGGCGGCTTCGCGCCGGCCGGGCGTGCGCTGGACATGCCGAAATCGAAGCTGAGCCGCCGCGTCGCGCTGCTCGAGGAACGGCTCGGGATGCGGCTGATCCAGCGCTCGACGCGCCGCTTCACGGTCACCGACGTCGGCCAGACCTATTACGCGCATTGCCGTGCGATGCTCGTCGAGGCCGATGCCGCCGACGAGGCGATCGCGCTGCTGCACGAGGAGCCGCGCGGCATCGTGCGCGTCAGTTGCCCGATCGTGCTGCTCGATTCGCTGGTCGGCGCGATGATCGCCGCGTTCATGGCCGCGTGCCCGCGCGTCGAGATCCACCTGGAAGCGACCAACCGGCGCGTCGACGTGGTCGGCGAAGGGATCGATGTCGCGATCCGCGTACGGCCGCCGCCGCTCGAGGACAGCGATCTCGCGCTGCGCGTGCTGGCCGAGCGCGGCCAGTGCCTCGTCGCGAGCCCCGCGCTGCTGCGCGAGCGTGGCGTGCCGACCGTTCCCGCCGATCTCGCGCGCCTGCCGAGCCTCGATCACGGCGTGCCGCAGTCCGCGCACGTGTGGCGGCTGCGCGGGCCCGACGGCGCTCAGGCCGAAATCCATCACCAGCCGCGCTTCGTGACGGGCGGCATGCTCGCGCTGCGCGCGGCGGCCGTCGCGGGCGTCGGTGTCGTGCAGTTGCCGACGATGATGGTGCGCGACGAGGTCGCGCGCGGCGAATTGACAATGGTATTGCCGGACTGGGCGCCCCGCCGCGAGATCGTCCATGCGGTGTTCGCGTCGCGGCGCGGGCTGCTGCCCGCGGTGCGGGCGCTGCTCGATTTTCTGGCGGAGCGGTTCGCGGAACTCGAGCCCGATTGAACCCGACCGAGCACGCCGCGTCGCACGCAACCGCGCGCTGCAGACCGCGCGCGCGTGCCGTAGACTGCGGTACGCGCATCGCGCATTTTGCGTATCGCGCATGTTCACAACCCCTATCGTTTCCCGCCATGTTCACGCTGTCCAACGACCCCACCGCCTCCAAGGCCGATCAATACGCGACGCTCGTCGAGCAGGCGCGCGCGCTCGTCGAGTCCGAACGCGACCTGACCGCGAACGCGGCGAATTTCTCCGCGCTGGTCTACCACTCGCTTGACCGCCTCAACTGGGCCGGCTTCTATTTCTTCGACGGGACCGAACTCGTGGTCGGGCCGTTCCAGGGCAAGCCCGCATGCGCGCGGATCGCGCTCGGCAAGGGCGTGTGCGGCACGGCCGCGCAGACGCGCGAGACGCAGGTCGTGCGCGACGTGCATGACTTCCCCGGCCATATCGCATGCGATGCGGCATCGGAATCGGAAATCGTCGTGCCGCTGGTGGCCGCCGACGGCACGCTGATCGGTGTGTGGGACGTCGACAGCCCGGTCGCCGCGCGCTTCGACGACGAAGACCGCAAAGGGATGGAAGCGCTGTGCCGCGTGTTCGTCGAACACGCGTGGCAGAAGGCGCGCGGTTAATGCGCGATTAAGCATCCCGCAGCCGGTCGCCGCAATCGCGCGTGAATCGCGCCGCGCGACCTCGAACGAAACGGGCCCCGCGACGGGGCCCGATCAATTGCACCGCTGCGCCGCCGTGTGCGGCGCACTGCCGACGTCAGGCCGCGTGCGAACCGGAAAGCGCCGCAGATGCCTGCGGCTTCGCTTCGTCGGTCAGCACCTCGAAGCCCGTTTCCGTCACCACGACCATGTGCTCCCATTGCGCGGACAACGAATGGTCCTTCGTGACGACCGTCCAGCCGTCCGCCAGCACGTGCGTGTCGCGCTTGCCCGCGTTGAGCATCGGCTCGATCGTGAAGATCATCCCCGGCCGCAGCGGCACGCCGGTGCCCGGGCGGCCGTAGTGAAGCACCTGCGGCTCATCGTGATAGACGTCGCCGATGCCGTGCCCGCAGTACTCGCGGACCACGCTGAACCCTTCGCGATGCGCGACCTGCTGGATCGCATAACCGACATCGCCCAGCGTCGCGCCCGGACGCACCGCGCGGATGCCCGCGTGCATCGCCTCGTAGGTCGCCGCGACGAGGCGCCGCGCGAGTTCGCCCGGTTCGCCGACGAAATACATGCGGCTCGTATCGCCGTACCAGCCGTCCTTGATCACCGCGATGTCGAGATTCACGATGTCGCCGTCGCGCATCGGCCGCGACGACGGAATGCCGTGACAGACCACGTGGTTGACCGACGCGCACAGGGTTTTCGGATAACCGTGGTAGCCGATGTTCGCCGGTATCGCGCCGAGCACGTCGACGATGTATTCGCGGCAGCGCGCGTCCAGTTCGTCGGTGGAGACGCCCGGCTTCACATGCTCGGTGATCATCGTCAGCACCTGCGACGCGAGCTTCGCGGCTTCGCGCGACTTGGCGATTTCTGCAGCGCCGCGGATCGGGATTTCACGCTTCGCCATTACGCCACCTGCTCGATGCCGTGCGCGACCGGTTCCACCGGCGCCACATCGCCGCCCCGAGCTTCGGCTTCGATCAACATCCGGCAGATCTCGCCATAGGACAGCGCCGGATTGAGTTCCGCCAGCATGCCGACACGCAGCCAGTGTTCGGCCTGCGCGTTGATCGAACGGCTCAGCGCCGTGCTCGTCGAGCGCAGCCGTTCGTGCATGTGCTCGGAAATCTTGATGATGCCCATATATCCCCAATTAAACGAAACGTAGTCGATTCGTATATTACTCGGTGCGCGACTACCGGGCAAGCCGTTCGGATGCCGTCGCGCCATCGGCCGGCCGCTACAGTTCCGTTGACACCGAATTCCAGTTTGCTGGAGAATTAATCCATCATGCAAGAATCAGTGACGACCGCAGCCGACGAAACCGGCATCAACGAGCGCATCGCCCGGCGCGTGCGCGACCTGCGCACGACTCGAGGCTACACGCTCGATGCGCTGGCCGCGCGTTCCGGCGTCAGCCGTTCGATGATCTCGCTCATTGAACGCGCGTCGGCCAGCCCGACGGCCGTCGTGCTCGACAAGCTCGCGGCAGGTCTCGGCGTGTCGCTGGCCGGGCTGTTCGGCGGCGAGCAGGACGACACGCCCGCGCAGCCGCTGGCACGGCGCACGCAGCAAGCTGAATGGCGCGATCCGGCGTCCGGCTATGTGCGGCGCAACCTGTCCCCGCCCGGCTGGCCGTCGCCGATCCAGCTCGTCGAGGTCGATTTTCCGCCCGGCGCGCGCGTTGCGTACGACAGCGGCGGGCGCGAAAGCGCGCTGCATCAGCAGGTATGGATCATCAGCGGCCGCGTCGACGTCACGTTAGGCGGCGAGCTTCACGAACTTCATGAAGGCGACTGCCTGGCCATGCGGCTCGACCGGCCGCTGATCTTCAGCAATCCGTCGTCGCATCCCGCACGTTATGTCGTCGTGATCTGCGATGTGTCCGCCTGCGGCGGCATTCGGGGCGCGTGATGTACGCCCCGCCCCGTCATGCGAAGCGCGCGCCGTGTGCGCGCTTCGCTCAAAACCAACAGGAGCCCGTATGAATTCCTCGAACCAGCGCGATGACGACGTGCGCCTGATCGATTGCAGCGAGGCCGAGCATGCAGCGGCCATCCTCGAAATCCTGAACGACGCGATCGTGAATTCGACCGCGCTATACGACTACCAGCCGCGCCCGCCGGAAGCGATGGTCACGTGGTTCGCAACGAAGCGTGCGGGCGGCTTTCCGGTCATCGGCGCGGTGGACGCGTCAGGCACGCTGCTCGGCTTCGCGAGCTGGGGCACGTTCCGTGCGTTTCCAGCGTTCAAGTACACGGTGGAACACAGCGTCTACGTGCATCCCGACCAGCGCGGCCGCGGGCTCGGCGAACTGCTGCTGCGCGAAGTGGTCCGGCGTGCGCGCGAAGCGCAGGTGCATGTGCTGGTCGGCTGCATCGATGCAACCAATGCCGGAAGCATCGCACTGCATACGAAACTGGGATTCGTGCACTCGGGCACGATCACGGAGGCGGGATTCAAGTTCGGCCGCTGGCTCGATGCGGCGTTTTATCAGTTGAAGCTCGAGACGCCGGCACAGCCGGTGGATGGCTGATCGCCTGTACGCCGTTGCATCCGCAACGGTCGCGAAGCCATGCAGAAAAAGAAAAGCCCCGCCGAAGCGGGGCTTTTTCTCTTCTTACCTGGAGGCGCGAGCCGGAGTCGAACCGGCCTAAACGGCTTTGCAGGCCGCTGCATAACCGCTTTGCTATCGCGCCAAAAGCGGACTGTCCGGATGCCATGAAGGCAAGCGACAGATTTTTTATTCGAGGACCGTAAGTCCGTCAAATAAAAAGGGAAGCTTGGCTTCCCCATTACTTGGAGCGGGAGACGAGTCTCGAACTCGCGACCTCAACCTTGGCAAGGTTGCGCTCTACCAACTGAGCTACTCCCGCATTGTCCTGCACCTGCAGCGCTTTGCCGACCAACACGCTGCCAGAAAAACCTGGAGCGGGAGACGAGTCTCGAACTCGCGACCTCAACCTTGGCAAGGTTGCGCTCTACCAACTGAGCTACTCCCGCATGTGTCCTGCATCTGCAGCGCTTTACCAACCAACACGCTGCCAGAAAAATCTGGAGCGGGAGACGAGTCTCGAACTCGCGACCTCAACCTTGGCAAGGTTGCGCTCTACCAACTGAGCTACTCCCGCGTATTGCTGCGCTACTGCTTCTCCGTCGCACTTACTTCGCCGTGCAGCGGAGAAGCGAGATTATGTCGAAGGCACATTCGTGTGTCAAGGGCTTTTCCAGCCCTTTTTCCAAAAACCTGCGCCGCCGGATGCGTGGCGCAAGTCACGCACCGCCGCGCTCGCGAATCTGCGGCCACGCGAGCTTCATGTAGTACAGCATCGACCAGATCGTCAGCACCGCCGCGAGATACATCAGCCACTCGCCCCACACGCGCGTGTCGATCGTCACGACGCCAAGCGGCAGCGGCCCGTAGAACAGCAGCATCGGGATCGCGACCATCTGGCACGCGGTCTTGAACTTGCCGAGCTGGTTCACCGCGACGCTCTTCGACGCGCCGATCTGCGCCATCCACTCGCGCAGCGCCGAGATCGCGATCTCGCGGCCGACGATCACGAGCGCGATCGCCGCGTCGACGCGCGAAATCTGCACCAGGATCAGCAGCGCGGCCGTCACCATCAGCTTGTCCGCCACCGGATCGAGAAACGCGCCGAACGACGACGTCTGGTTCCACTTGCGTGCGAGAAACCCGTCGAACCAGTCGGTCAGCGCGGCGAGGATGAAGATCGCCGCCGCCGCGAGATTGCGGTGCGCGCCGCCCATCACCGTGTCCGGCAAATAGAACACGCCGACGACGAGCGGAATCAGCACGATCCGCACCCACGTCAGGAAAATCGGGAAATTGAACGGCATGGCATCCGGGACAGTAAAGGATTCGCAATTGTGCCGTGTCGACCGGCCTGCCACAAGAACGCGAAAACGCGGGCAAGGCAGCCGGCCGCACGGGCGCGTCAGTGAAGCTGTTTGTAGATCTGCTCTGCAAGCGCGTGCGAGATGCCCTCGACGCTCGCGAGTTCTTCGACGCTCGCGGCAACGACGCCGCGCAACCCGCCGAAGCGCGCGAGCAGCCGCTGCCGGCGCTTCGCGCCGACGCCCTCGAGCTCCTCGAGCCGCGACGTCTGGCGCGCTTTCGCCCGCTTCGCGCGCATGCCGGTGATCGCGAAGCGGTGTGCCTCGTCGCGGATCTGCGCGACGAGCATCAGCGCGGCGCTCTCCTTGCCGAGTTCGAGCGGCGTGCGGCCGTCCGCGAACACGAGCGTCTCGAGGCCGACCTTGCGCCCCTCGCCTTTCGCGACGCCGACCAGCATCGACGTATCGAGCCCGAGCTCGGTGAACACCTGGCGAGCGATTTCGACCTGCCCCTTGCCGCCGTCGATCAACACGAGGTTCGGCAGCAGGCTCGACGCCTCGGCCTGGCGCGTCGACTCGCCGTCGATGCCCGCCGCATCGTCGGCGGCGGCCGCCTGCGCGGCCTGCTCGACCATCTTCTCGTAGCGGCGCGTGAGCACCTGCCGCATCGCCGCGTAATCGTCGCCCGGCGTGATGCCGGTGATGTTGTAGCGACGGTACTCGCCCGACTGCATCTTGTGATGGTGATAAACGACGCACGACGCCTGCGTCGCCTCGCCCATCGTATGGCTGATGTCGAAGCATTCGATCCGCAGCGTCGCGAGATCGTCGCATTCGTAGCCGAGCGTCTCCGCGAGCGCGCGCGTGCGCGCCTGCTGCGAGCCCTGCTCGGACAGCAGCCGCGCGAGCGCGATCTGCGCGTTCTGCTCGGCCATCGACAGCCACGCGCGCCGCTGCCCCTGCGGCTGCCGCACCAGCGACACCTTGTGGCCGGCCTGCTCGGACAGCAGCTCGAGCAGGTCGCGGCTTGCGGGCGCATGACTCACGACGAGCACCGGCGGCACGCGGTTGCCGAGATAGTGCTGCGAGATGAACGCATCGAGCACCTCGGCCTCGACCGACGCCACCGCGTCGCCGCGCGCGCTGCCGCCTTCTTCCGCGGGCTGGTCGGACAGCACACCGTCAGTTGCGTCGGTCGCGTCGGCAATTTCCGTCACCTCGGCGTCGTCGCCGAGACCGCCCTCGGCGAGCGTCAGCGCGCTTTCGACGTGCGTCGGGAAATACGCCTTGTCGCCGAGATGTCGGCCGCCGCGCACCATCGCGAGGTTCACGCACACGCGCCCGCCCTGCGCGACGACGGCCAGGATGTCGACGTCGCTGTCGCCGCCGACCTCGATCGCCTGCTGGTGCAGCACCGTCGCGAGCGAGCTCATCTGGTTGCGCACGGCCGCCGCCTGCTCGAATTTCAGCTCGGCCGCGAACGCGTGCATCTTCTGCTCGAGCTCCTTCATCACTTCGGATTGCCGGCCGAGCAGGAAACGCGCGGCGTTCGACACGTCGATCGCGTAGTCGTCCGCGGAGATCGCGCCGACGCACGGCGCCGTGCAGCGCCCGATCTGGTGCAGCAGGCACGGCCGCGTGCGGTTGTTGAAGACCGAATCCTCGCAGGTCCGCAACTGGAACACGCGCTGCAGGATCTGGATGCTCTCGCGCACGGCCCACGCGCTCGGGAACGGCCCGAAATACTGGTTCTGCTTGTCGACCGAGCCGCGGTAGTAGGCCATCCGCGGAAAACGGTGCGCGGTGAGCTTCAGGTACGGATACGACTTGTCGTCGCGAAACAGGATGTTGTAGCGCGGCGCAAGCGCCTTGATCAGGTTGTTCTCGAGCAGCAGCGCCTCGGCTTCCGAGCGCGTGACGGTCGTCTCGATGCGTGCGATGCGCGTGACCATCATCGCGATGCGCGGCGACAGCTGCGTCTTGGTGAAGTAGCTCGACACGCGCTTCTTCAGGTCGCGCGCCTTGCCGACGTAGAGGACGGCGCCCGCGGTGTCGTAATAGCGATAGACACCCGGCATGTGCGGCAACTGCGCAAGGATCTTCTTCGGTTCGAACGGAGTATCGGAGGCTTCTGGGGATGTCATGCGTGATCCGGGCGCCTTGTAACGCGGAACGGGTCTATTAGAATCGCCAGTTTAGAGCATTCACCGGCCCGCTTCGATGCCACGCACCACTGCTGCCCCCCAATCCGCTGCGCCGCTCGCGCCGGGCGAACCGATCGCCTGCGACCTCTTCTGCACGGTGATCGACAATTTCGGCGACATCGGCGTGTGCTGGCGCGTCGCGCGCCAGCTCGCACACGAGCACGGCTGGCAGGTTCGCCTGTTCGTCGACGACCTGCGCACGTTCGCGCGCCTGCTGCCGGGGGTCGATCCCGACGCGGGACGGCAGACGGTCGACGGCATCGTGATCGAGCACTGGCATGCGGAAGCCGGCGACGCACTGGAGATCGCCGATGTCGTGATCGAGGCGTTCGCGTGCGAGCTGCCCGGAGTGTATCTCGCCGCGATGGCGCGCCGCGCGCGGCGCCCGGTGTGGATCAACCTCGAATACCTGAGCGCCGAGGACTGGGTCGCCGATTTCCATTTGCGGCCATCGCCGCATCCGCGCTACCCGCTGCTGAAGACGTTCTTCTTCCCGGGCTTGTCGGCCGGCACGGGCGGCGTCCTGAAAGAGCACGACCTCGATGCGCGCCGCGCCGCGTTCGAAACCGACGCGGCCGCGCGCGCCGCGTGGTGGCAGCGCGCGACCGGCGGCGCGCCGCCGATGCCCGGCACGACGGTCGTCAGCCTGTTCGCGTACGAGAATCCGGCGGTCGACGCGCTGCTTGCGCAATGGCGCGACGGCCCGTCGCCGGTCGTCGCGCTCGTGCCGGCCGGCCGCGTGTCGCCTGCCGTCGCGCGCTTTTTCGGGGTCGAGTCGTTCGGCGCGGGCGCGCATGCGAGCAGCGGCAACCTGGTCGCTCACGGGCTCGCGTTCGTTCCGCAGGCCGACTACGACCCGCTGCTGTGGGTGGCCGACATCAACTTCGTGCGCGGCGAGGATTCCTTCGTCCGTGCGCAGTGGGCACGCAAGCCGTTCGTGTGGCACATCTACCCGCAGGCCGACGATGTACACCTGCCGAAGCTCGACGCCGCGCTCGCGCACCTGTCGGCCGGCCTCGCC
Source organism: Burkholderia pyrrocinia (assembly GCF_001028665.1). Lineage (NCBI taxonomy): Bacteria > Pseudomonadati > Pseudomonadota > Betaproteobacteria > Burkholderiales > Burkholderiaceae > Burkholderia > Burkholderia pyrrocinia. The sequence continues at coordinate 2,446,151 of NZ_CP011503.1, read as the reverse complement.
GACGCGCCGCGCGCGGCGCTCGAGCGCTTCTGGCATGCTTGGAACGGCGTCGGCACGCCCGACTGGGCCGATTTCCTGCAACACCGTGCCGCACTCGACGCCAACGCGGCCCGCTGGGCCGACACGCTCGCGACCGTCGGCGATCTCGCCGGAAAGCTGGCCGAATACGCAAAATCTCAGCTAAAATAAGCGGTTATCCGACGGCTGACCAGGCAAGCGCTCGCTTTTGGCGTCCACCGGAACGCGCCGCTTGCGCCGTCAGCCGTTGCGCAACGCTCAGGCACCTATTTATTTGATTTGATCAGGACAGTTTTTATGAAGACCGCACAGGAACTCCGCGTAGGCAACGTCGTGCAGATCGGCAGCGATGCTTGGGTCATCGCCAAGGCGGAATACAACAAGTCGGGCCGTAATTCCGCCGTCGTCAAGATGAAGATGAAGAACCTGCTGACCAACGCAGGCCAGGAATCGGTCTACAAGGCAGACGACAAGTTCGACGTCGTCGTGCTCGACCGCAAGGAAGTGACGTATTCGTACTTCGCCGATCCGATGTACGTGTTCATGGACGCCGACTACAACCAGTACGAAGTCGAAGCCGAAATGATGGGCGAAGCGCTGAACTACCTCGAAGACGGCATGGCGTGCGAAGTCGTGTTCTACAACGAGAAGGCGATCTCGGTCGACCTGCCGACGGTCCTCGTTCGCGAGATCACCTACACGGAACCGGCCGTCAAGGGCGACACGTCGTCGGGCAAGGTGCTGAAGAACGCCAAGCTCGCAACGGGCTTCGAACTGCAAGTGCCGCTCTTCTGCAACACCGGCGACAAGATCGAAATCGATACGCGTACGAACGAATACCGCAGCCGCGCGTAATCGCCAGCGATTCCCGCGTCGAACAAAGCGCCCTTCGGGGCGCTTTTTGTTTGCCTGCCGCCAACAGCGACCGCAAACCAGTGCCATATCAAGCACAAAATCCACCGGTAAAGATATTCAATTTGTATCATCGGTAACTGTTTTATAGCGCCGGAGAAATAATGCGCGTTACGCGTTCGGCGGGGCATAAAATCAGTTTTTAATCTGACATGCGGCTGCGGCCCCGAGGGCCGACAGCCCGCCTCTCTTGACTCGACTCGCGTCCACCATGCCACACGCCCTGATTGTCGAAGACGATCCCAACAGTCTCTCCGGCCTCACCGCGCTGCTCGCCGCAGACGGCTTCTCGGTCGACACGGCCACGTCGCTCGCCGAAGCGCGCACGGCGCTCGGCCGCTCGATTCCCGATGTCGTCCTCGTCGACCTGAACCTGCCGGACGGCAGCGGGTTCGACCTGCTCCAGCACCTGCCGCAGCAACAGCCGAACGGCTCGCTGCCCGTCATCGTGCTGACGGGCAACGCGACGGTCGAAAGCGCAATCGAGGGCCTGCGTCACGGTATTTGGGACTACCTGCTGAAGCCGATCAACATTCCGCGCCTGCGCAGCCTGCTCGCGCGGATCCCGCGCCCGTACGAACTGATCGACGAAGTGCAGTCGCTGCGCGCATCGCTGCGCCATCTCGGCCGCTTCGGCGCGCTGGTCGGCCGCAGCGACGCAATGCAGCACGTGTACGACATGATCGAGCACAACGCGCGCACCGAAACGGCCGTGCTGTTCGCGGGCGAAGCCGGCACCGGCAAGAAGCTGGCCGCGCGCACGCTGCACGAACTGAGCCGGCGCCGCAAAGGGCCGTTCGTGTCGTTCGACTGCAGGACGATTGCGCATGCCGGCCGGCACGGCGCATCGCTCGACAGCGTGCTGTTCGGCCATGAGCGCGGCGCGTTCGACGGCGCCGAGCGCCGCGAATCGGGCCTGTTCGAACAGGCGGGCGGCGGCACGCTGTTCCTCGACGAGATCACCGCGCTACCGCTCGTGCTGCAGGAAGCGCTGCTGCATGCGCTCGATTCGCAGAACTTCATGCGGATCGGCGGCACGAGCGCGATCACGAGCGATTTCCGGCTGATCGCGACCACGCGCCGCCCGGCGCGCGAAGCGGTCGCGAACGGCACGCTGCGCGAGGATCTGTGGCTGCGCCTCGATGCGGCCTCGATCACGATGCCGCCGCTGCGCGAGCGCGACGGCGACGCACTCGCGATCGCGGACGCGCTGATCGACGAACTGAACCGCGAAGCGCGCGCAACCGGCCGCAGCACGACCGACAAGCGCGCGGCGCCGGGCTTCGTGCGCGAATGCGTGTCCTACGAATGGCCCGGCAACGTGCGCGAGCTGCAGGAACGCGTGCGCTTCGCGTACGACGCGTCGGGCGATTTCATCGAGACGCTGCGCGCGGGCGAGACCAGCTTCGCCGCCGGCGCCGCGCTGAACGGCAGCAGCGTGCAGATCAAGGTCGGCACGCCGCTGGCCGACGTCGAGGATCTGCTGATCCGCGCGACGCTCGACGCGGTCGGCGGCACGCGCCACCGCGCGGCGACGCTGCTCGGCATCAGCCCGAAGACGCTGTACAACAAGCTGCAGCGGATGAAGGTGAACTGAGCGGGCGGCGATGCGCGCGGGCGCTGGCAGGATTTGACCGTTAGTTGCGTTGCAAGGTCGCCGCGCCGGCATGCCCGATTTCCGCCGTAGTCCTGTTCACGCCTGCCGCACCGCATGTAAAAAGCCGCGCAACAGCGCGGCTTTTTGTTTCAGCGACCTGAATGGCGCGGTTCCGCGCCCCCCCTTCCCCGCTTACGCCAGTGCGCTGCTCAACAGCGCCTGCGCCTGCAGATACTCGGGCTGCACGATCAGCTTGTCCCACTTGAGCGCCTTGCCGCGCGCGCGCATCCGCTTGAGGCGCCGCGCCGACTCGGCCGATGCCTGCGCCTTCAGCCCGTTCAGCACGACTTCGGCCGCGTCCGGCTGATTGCAGACCAGCACCATGTCGCACCCGGCGGCGAGCGCGGCTTCGGCCGCCTGCGTGAGCGTGCCGCCTTCGCGGGCGGCCTCCATCGACAGGTCATCGCTGAAGATCGCGCCCGTGAAGCCGAGCCGGCCGCGCAGGATGTCCTGCAGCCACACACGCGAAAAACCGGCCGGCCGCTTGTCGACCTGCGTGTAGATCACGTGCGCGGGAATCACCGCGGACAGCGACAAGCCGAGCCAGTCGTACGGCGCGACGTCCTGCTTGAGGATCGCGTCGAGCGTGCGATCGTCGGTCGGCAGCGCGACGTGCGAATCGGCCTCCGCGAAGCCGTGCCCCGGAAAATGCTTGCCGCAGTTCGCCATGCCGGCAAGCGACAGCCCGTGGTTCAGGCTCTTCGCGAGCAGCGTGACGACGCGCGGGTCGCGATGGAATGCGCGATCGCCGATCACTTTCGAGTGCCCGTAGTCGAGATCGAGCACGGGCGTGAAGCTCATGTCGATCCCGCACGCGCGCAACTCGGCGGCCAGGATGTATCCGACGGCGGTCGCGACCTTCGTCGCGAGCAGCACGTCGCGATCCCACAGCTCGCCGAGGCGGCGCATCGCGGGCAGCACCGTGAAGCCGTCGGTGCGGAACCGCTGCACGCGCCCGCCTTCGTGATCGACGGCGATCAGGATGTCTTCGCGCACCGCGCGGATCGAGTCGGTCAGCGAGGTCAGCTGCGCGCGATTCAGGAAGTGCCGCGCGAACAGGATCACGCCGCCGGTGTTCGGATGCGCGAGGCGCCGCGCATCGTCGCGCGACAGGGCCGTGCCGACGACGTCGAGCATGACCGGGCCGGGAGTCGTTTTCATCGAATCGGGAATTCCGTCAGGAGGAGGTTCGGGAAACAGGTGCGGGTGCAGGTGCGGCGTCCGTCTCGGCGATCACGAACGACACCGCATAGTCGCGTTCGTCGCTGACCGTCACGCGCGCCGTGATGCCGCGCGCGGCGAGCCAGTCGGCCAGCTCGCCCGACGCGACCACGTACGGCTCGCCGCTTGGGTGGTTGAGGGTCTGCAATGCACGCCACGTCATCGGCCAGTGCATGCCGAGCCCGATCGCCTTCGAGAACGCTTCCTTCGCGGAAAAACGCGTCGCGAGGAACGCGATGCCGCGCGCCTCGGAACGTGCGCGACGCGCATGGAACACGCGCAGTTCATCGGGGCCCAGCACCTTGTCGGCAAACCGGCCGCCCGTGCGTTCGAGCACGGCCGCGATGCGGCTCACCTGGGCAATGTCGGTACCGATGCCGTAGATCGCCATGTCAGTACGCGCCGGAGTGCCCCGGCAGGGCCGGGCGGCAAACGGCGCGCGCAGCGCGATGCAATTTCATCGTCAGCGCGCGCCGCCATGCAGCGCGGCGACGCGTGCGGCGACCATGATCGCCTTCATCTCGCGCACCGCGTTGTCCCAGCCCGCGAAGATCGCGTGCGCGACGATCGCATGGCCGATGTTCAGCTCGACGATGCCGTCGATCGCGGCGATCTGCTGCACGTTCGTGTAGTGCAGACCGTGCCCCGCGTTGACCTTCAGGCCGAGCTGCGCGCCAGCCTGCACGCCCGCGACGATGCGCTCGTATTCGCGCTGCTGCGCGGCTTCGTCGTGCGCCTCGGCGTAGCGGCCCGTATGCAGCTCGATCACCGGCGCGCCCGCTTCGTGCGCGGCGCGGATCTGCGTTTCGTCCGGGTCGATGAACAGCGACACGCGCACGCCCACGTCGGCAAGCTGCTTGCACGCCGCGCGCACGGCTTCGAAGTGGCCGGCGACATCGAGGCCGCCTTCGGTCGTCAGCTCCTCGCGCTTCTCGGGCACGAGGCACGCGTCGTGCGGACGCACTTCGCACGCGATGTCGAGCATCTCGGCCGTCACCGCGCACTCGAGGTTCATGCGCGTCTTCAGCAGCGGGCGCAGCTTGCGCACGTCCGCATCGACGATGTGGCGGCGATCCTCGCGCAGGTGCAGCGTGATCGCGTCGGCGCCTGCCTCTTCGGCGGCGAGCGCTGCGCGGATCGGATCGGGATAGGTCGTGCCGCGCACATTGCGCAACGTCGCGACATGGTCGATGTTCACGCCGAGGTCGATGGCGGTGGGCGTTGTCAGGAAGAAGCTCATAGGTTTTGCAGGTCGATCAGGATCTGGCGCGTGGCAAGCGGCGTACCGCCGAGATAGGTGTTCAGCAGGAAGCGCATCAGCGTCTTGCTTTGCGCAACCGTCTGGGCTCGATGGTAATCGTCCTGCTCCATGTCGAGCAACGTCTGTCCGGTGATGACCGGCCAGTGCGACGGTACATCGTCGTCCGCATTGCGCACGCCGCGCTCGGGATCGAACACGTACCGGCCGTCGGGTTCGACCGCACGACGCGCGACCGTGCGGTTCAGCGCCATCGCATAGCCGGTCTCGCGCAGCAGCACGCGCTCGAACGAGCGCAGCACCTGCACCGCGGGTTCGCCGTGCGCGAGGCGCGTGAGGGTCAGCACGTAATGATTGAACAGCGGCGGCTGGGGATCCTCGCGCGCGCAGAATTTCACGAGCAGTTCGTTTGCGTAGAAGCCGCACAGGAGCCCGTCGCCGACGAGCGGCAGCATCCCGCCGACCCACTCGGCGCCCGTCAGCGTGCGCACCTCGGATTTGCCCGACCAAGACAGCAGCAGCGGCTGGAATGTCTGCAGCACGCCGCGCAGCGCGGAGTGCGGGCGCTTCGCCCCCTTCGCGACGAGCGCGAGCCGGCCATGATCGCGCGTCAGCACGTCGACGATCAGGCTCGTTTCCCGGTACGGATAGCTGTGCAGCACGAACGCCGGCTGCTCGGCGACGCGGAAATCGGACGTGCGAGACGTCGCGCGCCGCGCCTTGCGCGGCGGTTCGGGCGGCGCCGGCAGCGGCGCATCGTTCGCGCCGGCCGTCACCGCATCTTCAGTCGACGTCAGCGCGTCATTCGTACCCATAGGCGCGCAGCCCCGCCTCGTTGTCGGCCCAGCCGCTCTTCACCTTCACGAAGGTCTCGAGGTACACGGGGCCGTCGAACAGCTTCTCCATGTCCATCCGCGCCTCGGTGCTGATCTGCTTGAGCTTCTCGCCCTTCTTGCCGATCACCATCGCCTTGTGCGTATCGCGCTCGACGAGGATCGTCGCGAAGATGCGCTTCAGGCGCCCCTCCTCCTCGAACTTGTCGATCATGACGGTGCTCGTATACGGCAGTTCGTCGCCGGTCCAGCGGAACACCTTCTCGCGCAGGATCTCGGCCGCGAGGAAGCGCGAGCTGCGATCGGTGAGTTCGTCCTCGCCGTAGATCGGCTCGCCTTCCGGCAGGTACGGCTTGATCGTCTCCAGCAAGCGCTTGATGTCTTCCGGCCGCTGCGCCGACAGCGGCACGAGTTCGGTGAATTCGCGCAGCCCGCTCATCTGCTGCATGAACGGGAACAGCGTCGCCTTGTCGGCCACGCGGTCGATCTTGTTCGCGATCAGCAGCGTCGGCATGCCGGGCGGAATCAGGTCGAGCACCTTCTGGTCGTCGGGCCCGAAGCGGCCCGCTTCGATCACGAACAGGATCACGTCGACCGACGTCAGCGTCGACGTGACCGCGCGGTTCAGCGAACGGTTCAGCGCGGTGCTGTGACGGGTCTGGAAGCCCGGCGTATCGACGAACACGAACTGCGCGTCGTCGAACGTGTTGATGCCGGTGATGCGATGGCGGGTCGTCTGCGCCTTGCGCGACGTGATGCTGATCTTCTGGCCGACGAGTGCGTTCATCAACGTCGACTTGCCGACGTTCGGGCGGCCCACGATCGCGATCATGCCGCAACGGAAACCGGTAGGAGCGGGAGTGTTCATATCGTTTGGGAGACAGGTTCGGAAACGGCCGCGCGGCGCGCGGCACGATCGATGGGCAATTCAGTGGTCGGCATCGGCCACGCGCGCCTGCGTGGCAGCGAGGCTCGCACCGCCCGGCGGCGTATCGGAATCGGGCGCCGCAGCATCGCGTGCGCGCACGGTCGCGCGCGACGCGGGGTCGGAACCGGCGGAAGGCTTGTCGGCGGACGACGATGCCGGATCGGCTGCCTGACCGGCCGGCTTGTCGGCTGCGCGCGGCGCGGCTTCCGCGGGCTTTTCCGCAACTTTGTCGGTGCGCTCGGCCGGCTTTTCGGCAACCTTGTCGGTCGCCGGCTTCGCCGCCCGCTCGCCCTTGTCGGCAGCCGTCTCGACATGCGCCGCGCGAATCGCGGCCATCGGCGCCGCAGCCGGCTCCGCGCCGGCGCCGGTCGCAGCGGTTGCCGCGGGCACCGCACCGGCCGCCTTGGCCTCGCGCGCCGCCGCACGTTCCTTCCGCTCCGGCGAGCGCAGGTCGAGCGCTTCCTGCACACCCTTCACGCCCGGCACGATTTCGGGTTCGACATGCTTCGACCCGCGCGCGTTTTTCGAACGCTTCGGCTTCGCGGCCAGCATCGGCGCGGCCGCCATCACCTCGTCGAGCGCCTTCTTCGCCGCTGCCTGCTCGGCCGCGCGCCGGCTCGCACCGGAGCCCGACACCTTCACGTCCAGCTTCGGCACCGTGCATTCGACTTCGAATTGCTGATTGTGCGCCGCACCATGCGTCGCGACGACCGTGTAGGTCGGCAGCGCGATCTTGTGCCCCTGCAGGTACTCCTGCAGCAGCGTCTTCGCATCCTTGCCGAGGGTGCGCGGATCGATGTGGTCGAGAATCGGGATGTAGAGGCGCTTGATGACCCCTTGGGCGGCTTCGAAGCCGCCATCGAGGAACACGGCCCCGATGATGGCTTCGAACGCGTCCGCGAGGATCGACGGGCGGCGGAAACCGCCGCTGCGCAACTCGCCCTCGCCCAGCCGCAGTCCGTCCGAAATATTAAGGGCCTGAGCAATCTCGTACAGCGACTGCTGTTTGACGAGGTTGGCGCGTACGCGCGACAGGTCACCTTCGTCCAGCTTGCTGAAACGCTGAAACAAAAGGGCGGCCACCGCGCAATTCAGAACGGAGTCGCCGAGAAACTCGAGCCGTTCGTTGTGCGTGGCACTGTGACTGCGATGGGTCAAAGCCTGGCGCAACAATTCCGCATTGCGAAATTCGTAGCGCAGCCGGCTTTCCAACTGGGATAGGGGCATGTGCAGGAGTATAACGCGGGCGCCGGTCGGGCCGAAACGGCACGGCCGGACACGAAAAGGCGTGACGAGGCGGTGTTACCGCCGGTTCTTAAAGTAGTTCGGCAATACGCGACGCGGCCCGTGCGTCGCGTATTGCGTGTACGTCGAATGCGATCAGTTGAAGGAACCGATGCGCTTCAGGTCGCTGAAGTTCATCCAGATGAAGAACGCGCGGCCGACGATGTTCTGGTCCGGCACGAAACCCCAGTAGCGGCTGTCCGCGCTGTTGTCGCGGTTGTCGCCCATCATGAAGTAGTGACCGGGCGGCACCTTGCAGATCACGCCGCGGCTGTTGTACGTACAGTTGTCGCGATACGGATAGTCGTATGCGCCCATCACGAACGGCGGCACCGCAGGATTGTTGAGGATCGCGTTCTTCCTGTTGCCGATCGTCTCCTCGAACTGCTTCGCGTAATTCTGGCGCTCGTCGTCGAAGAAATCGGGCAGCGGCGTTTCGGGCACCGGCTGGCCGTTGATCGTGAGCTGCTTGTCCTGGTACGCGACCGTGTCGCCCGGCAGGCCGATCACGCGCTTGATGTAGTCGACCGACTCGTCCTTCGGATAACGGAACACGACGACGTCGCCGCGCGACAGCGGGCTGCCCTGCGTGATCTTCGTGTTCGTGACCGGCAGGCGCAGCCCGTACTCGAACTTGTTGACGAGGATGAAATCGCCGACGAGCAGCGTCGGCACCATCGAACCCGACGGAATCTTGAACGGCTCGATGATGAACGAACGCACGACGAACACCGCCAGGATCACCGGGAAGAAACTCGCGGTGTACTCGAGCCACCACGGCTGGCGCAGCTTCTCGTCGCGCAGCTTCGAACGCGTCTGCACGGCGTTTTCGTCCGCGAAGCGCTTGTCGATGCGCGACTGCTGGCGATCGAACTCCTCGATCGCCGAGTCGGCCGCCAAGCGTCGCCGCGGCAGGAACACCATCTTGTCCAGCACCCACGCTACGCCCGTCACGACGACGAGCACAAAAAGAATCAGCGCAAAATTCATAAAAGGAACAGTCCTGTTATTTGTCTTCGACGCGCAAGATCGCAAGGAACGCTTCCTGCGGGATCTCGACCGAACCCACCTGCTTCATGCGTTTCTTGCCGGCCTTCTGCTTTTCGAGCAGCTTTTTCTTACGCGAGATGTCGCCGCCATAGCACTTCGCCAGCACGTTCTTGCGCAGCGCCTTGATGTTCTCGCGGGCGATGATGTGCGCACCGATCGTGGCCTGGATCGCCACGTCGTACATCTGGCGCGGAATGATCTCGCGCATCTTCGCCGCCACTTCGCGGCCGCGATACTGCGATTGCGACCGGTGGACGATCACCGACAGCGCGTCGACCTTGTCGCCGTTGATCAGCATGTCGACCTTCACGACGTCCGCCGACCGGTATTCCTTGAACTCGTAGTCCATCGACGCGTAGCCGCGCGACACCGACTTCAGGCGGTCGAAGAAATCGAGCACGATCTCGGCCATCGGGATTTCGTAGGTCAGCTGAACCTGGCGGCCGTGATACTGCATGTTGATCTGCGAGCCGCGCTTCTGCGTGCACAGCGTGATCACCGAGCCGACGTAGTCCTGCGGCATGTAGAGATTCACCGTGACGATCGGCTCGCGGATCTCCTCGATCTTCTGCGGCTCCGGCATCTTCGCGGGATTCTCGACCATCACGATCGAGCCGTCGCTCATCAGGACCTCGTAGACCACGGTCGGCGCCGTGGTAATGAGGTCCATGTCGAATTCGCGCTCCAGCCGCTCCTGCACGATCTCCATATGCAGGAGACCCAGGAAGCCGCACCGGAACCCGAAGCCGAGCGCCTGCGACACTTCCGGCTCGTACTGCAGCGACGCGTCGTTGAGCTTCAGCTTCTCGAGCGATTCGCGCAGCGCGTCGTACTGGTTCGCTTCCACCGGATAGAGTCCGGCGAACACCTGCGGCTTCACTTCCTTGAAGCCCGGCAGCGCTTGTGTCGCCGGCTTGGCCACGTGCGTGACGGTATCGCCGACCTTCGCGGCCGTCAGCTCCTTGATGCCGGCGATGATGAAGCCCACCTGCCCCGCCGACAGCGAATCGAGATTGCGCGACTTCGGCGTGAACACACCGATGTGCTCGACCGGATACTGCGCGCCGGTCGCCATCATCTTGATCTTGTCCTTCGGGCGCAGCGTGCCGTTGACGATGCGCACCAGCATCACGACGCCGACGTAGTTGTCGAACCACGAATCGATGATGAGCGCCTGCAGCGGCGCATCGGGATCGCCCTTCGGCGGTGGCACCTTCGCGATCAGCGCTTCGAGCACGTCCTCGACGCCGAGGCCCGTCTTCGCGCTGCAGCGCGTCGCGTCGGTCGCATCGATGCCGATCACATCCTCGATCTCCTCGATCGCGTTCTCGGGGTTCGCGGCCGGCAGGTCGATCTTGTTCAGCACCGGCACGACCTCGACGCCGAGTTCGATCGCCGTGTAGCAGTTCGCGACCGTCTGCGCCTCGACGCCCTGGCTCGCGTCGACGACCAGCAGCGCGCCTTCGCACGCGGACAGCGAACGGCTGACCTCGTACGAGAAGTCGACGTGCCCCGGCGTGTCGATCAGGTTCAGGTTGTAGACCTTGCCGTCGCGCGCGCGATAGGACAGTGCAGCCGTCTGCGCCTTGATCGTGATGCCGCGCTCGCGCTCGATATCCATCGAATCGAGCACCTGCGCTTCCATTTCACGGTCGGCGAGGCCGCCGCATACCTGGATGATGCGATCCGCGAGCGTCGACTTGCCATGGTCGATGTGCGCGATGATCGAGAAATTACGAATATGATCCATTCAGTGCCGATCAAGCGAAAAAGGCGCGCTCGACGACTGCGGAGCACGCCTTGTGTAAGTCGGTGAAAAAACAGCTTATTTTAGCCGAAAAGGCCTTCAGCCGGGCGGTATTTCGGACGCCCGGCCGCGCGGTGCCCGGCCGGCGACCGGCCAGGCTCAGCGCCGGGCCGCGAGCGCGTCGCGCACCCTCGCGTCGTCGAACCGGTGGCGGCACACTTCCGCGCCGTCCAGCAGCAGCACCGGCACGTCCTCGTCGTAGCGGGCGACGAGCGCCGAATCGGTGTCGATGTCGACATAGTCGACCGCGACGCCGAATTCGGCCGCCACCGGCGCCAGTGCGTCGCGCATGTCGTCGCACAGGTGGCACCAGCCGCGGCCGTAGAGCGTGAACATCGGCGCGTTACTTCTGGCGCGGCCGCACGGGCACGAACTGCGTGTTGTCGCCGCGCCGCACGAGCACCGCGACCGCCTTCTGCGGATCGAGCTGTGCGGTCACTTCGGCGAACTGCTTCGCGCTCGTGATGTCGGTATCGCCGACGCGCAGCACGATGTCGCCGCGCTGCAGGCCCGCACGGGAGGCCGGGCCGTCGACACCGTCGACCTGCACGCCGTTCTTCAGCTTCAGCGTCTTCAGCTGATCCGCCGTCAGGTCGCTGACCGTCAGACCTAGCGAATTGGTCTGGCGCGGCTTCTGCGGCGCGTTCTTGCGCTGTTCGGCCTTGGCCGTCGACTCGGCCGGCGTCTCCGCGATCGTGATCGGAAGATCGCGTGCCTGACCCTTGCGCCACACGCTGACGGTCGCCTTCGTGCCGGGCTTCGTGTCGCCGACCATGCGCGGCAGATCCGACGCCGTATCGACCGGACGGCCGTTGAACTTCAGGATAATGTCGCCCGGCTGGATGCCCGCCTTGTCGGCCGGGCCGCCCGGCTCGACGCTGCTGACCAGCGCGCCTTCCGCCTTCGGCAACCCGATCGAGTCGGCCACGTCCTTCGTCACCTCGCCGATCGCCACCGCGATCCGGCCGCGCGTGACCTTGCCCGTCGCCTTCAGCTGGTCGGCCACGCGCATCGCCTCGTCGATCGGAATCGCGAACGAGATGCCCATGAAGCCGCCGGTACGGCTGTAGATCTGCGAGTTGATGCCGATCACCTCGCCCTGCATGTTGATCAGCGGGCCGCCCGAGTTGCCGGGGTTCACGGCGACGTCGGTCTGGATGAACGGCAGATAGTCGCCCGTGTTGCGGCTCTTCGAGCTGACGATGCCGGCCGTCACCGTGTTGTCGAGGCCGAACGGCGAACCGATCGCGACGACCCACTCGCCGACGCGCACCTTGTTCGAGTCGCCGATCGCGACGACAGGCAGGTTCGACGCCTGGATCTTGACGACCGCGACGTCCGTGCGATCGTCGACGCCGATCAGCTTCGCCTTGAACTCGCGCTTGTCGGTCAGCGTCACGTAGATGGTGTCCGCGTCGTCGACGACGTGCGCATTGGTCATCACGTAACCGTCGGCCGACACGATGAAGCCCGAGCCGACGCCGCGGTTCTGCTCGGTGTCGGGCGGATTGTCCGGCGCCGGCGCATTCTTCGGATTGCCGTTGCCGCTACCGTTGCCGGGCGCTTGCGGCAGCGGAATGCCGAAGAAGCGCCGGAAGAATTCCGACATGTCGCCGTTGTCGAAGCCCGGCGGGAGCATCCCGCGCGGGCCGCTGCTCGTCGGCACGTTGGCGGTGGTCCGGATGTTCACGACGGCCGGCCCGACTTTTTCGACCAGATCGGCGAAATCGGGCAGGCTGGCAGCGGGAGCCGTCACCGCGACCGCGGTATGCGGTACGAGCGGCAGGCAGGCAGACAGCGCCGCCGCCGCGAGCCATTTGCGCAGCGTGAGTTTCATCATGTCGGAAGCCGTAGCGTTACTTGGAAGCCTTGTATTCTATGGCAGACGCGAACTGCTGCAACGTAGCCGGCGGCACTTCGCCGAGCACGGTGATCCAGTAGTCGCCGCGACGCTTCACGAGAACGTGCGTCGCACCGGTGCTGCCCGCGCCTTCCTTGCGCGTGTTCTTCTCGGCCGGCTCGATGAAAACGGAGATCGTCGCGAGACCGTCGGTGAAGACAGCCTGATCGACCGGGATCGGCGGATCGCCCGCATCGCGCGCAGCCATCGGCCGGCGCACTTCGCGGATCTTCTGGAAGCCGGCGACGCTCGGCGCGAGCTGCCAACCCTGCGCTTCCATGTCGACCGTCGCGACCGGCGGGCGCACGACCGTCCAGCCGCTCAGGTTGCGCATGCCGGCCGCGATCGCGGCCTTGTCGCCGCTCCCACCGCCCGCCTGCAATTGCGAGAACGCAATCTGTTCGAGCACGTGATCGTTCGCATCGAGCGTCTGCGAGCGCAGCAGCAGCCCGGTGCGCGCGTCGGCCCAGAGCTTGTACGTGAAACGGTAGGCATCCTTCGGCACGAGCTCGACGACCTGCGCGTCAATCCCGGCCACGCGGTCCTTGCCGAGCAACTTCGCGTCGTAGACGGACATCACGTGTTCGCCGCTCGCGCCGAGCAGCGCGGGGAACGAGTCGCGCGTCTGACGGCGCTCGACCACGCACAGCTTGCGCTCGGGCACGAACGTGTACAGCTCGTCGTTATGCCGCAGCAGCTTGCGCGGCTTGCCGTCGAGTGTCTCGATCCGCTCGAACTCGCCGTCGCGGGACGCGACGTGCGCGATGCGCGACGACTGGACATACCCGCCGCGCTGGTAGACGAACGTGCCCTCGTAGCTCTGCTGCTGGGCCGCCTGCTGGACGCGGTCGAGCCAGTCCGCGGCGCCCTTGCGGGTCGCGACGGGATCGTCCGGTTGCTGGGCGCTGGCAGGAAGGGATTGAACGGACAACAGGGCGGCTGCGCAAAGCAGGAGGGCCGGCAGCCGCTTCCATCCGGAGATGGCGTGATTCAACTGCAATGTCCGCATCGGGTTTATTGGCCTGGCGTGGTGGTCACGGCAGCGCGGATCAGCGGCATCGAACCCGTGACGACGGGCTGCTGCGCGAATTGCTGGTGCGCTTCGAGGTATTGGTCGAGGCTGGCGTCGCGAATGATGTTGACGTCCTGCAGCCCCGGCTGGGCCGACGCCTGCGCGACCGTCACGCGCTGCAGGTTGCCGCCTTGCGGCGCACCGACCGACGCGACCTGGACGGCGCCCGGCGTGCCGGCCGTCTGCAGTTGCGGAACGACGATCCACGTCAGCGTGGCCGCCGCGGCCGCCACCGCGAACGCGGGCACGACGCGCCGGCGCAGCGACAGCAGCCTGCGCGCGACCGGCGCGGCCGCCGGCGCGAGCAGGTGCGGCTCGCTTTCGAGCGCGGCCGACATGCGCGCGGTGAACGCGACGCTCAGCGCAGGCGACAACGCGAGCTCGTCCGAGCGCAGCGCATCGCCGATCAGGTGGTAATGGGCCCACGCAGCGCAATCCGCGCGGTTGAGCTCAGCCAGAAACTGCCCGTGATCCGGGCCATCGAACATTTCGCCGTCGACCAGCGCGGAAAGGCGCTCGCCGCGCGAGCACGCCTGCGACTGCGTATTGACCGACCCCATGATGCTCCCCATCTTGCACACCCCGTCGTGACTTCACGACTCTATCCGTAACTAGACCCCGACCCGCGTCGTTCCGCCTGTCGCGCTTACCAGCGCTTGCCTTCGGGCGTATCGAGCAGCGGACGCAATTTGGCAGCGATTGCCTCGCGAGCGCGGAAGATCCGCGACCGGACCGTCCCGATCGGACAGCCCATCATTTCCGCGATCTCTTCGTAGCTCAGGCCCTCGATCTCGCGCAGCGTAATCGCCTGGCGCAGTTCTTCGGGCAAGGCGGCCATTGCAGCGTTGACCGTCTCGGCAATCTGCTTGCTCATCAACATCGACTCAGGCGTGTTGATATCCCTTAGTTGGTCTGCGTCGGAGAAAGTTTCAGCTTCCTCGGCATCGGCCTCGGTCGAGGTCGGTGCGCGGCGACCCTGCGTCGCAAGGTAGTTCTTCGCCGTATTGACGGCAATCCGGTACAACCACGTGTAGAACGCAGACTCGCCGCGAAATTGCGGCAGCGCACGATACGCCTTGATGAACGCGTCCTGGGCCACATCCTCGACCTCGGCGGGATCCCGCACGAGGCGCGAGATCAGCCGAATGATCTTGCGGTGGTATTTGGAGACCAGGAGTTCGAACGCTGCCTTGTCGCCCTTCTGTACGCGCTCGACCAGAACCTGATCAATTTCTTTTTCACTCACCTGACGAATCCATTAACTAGGGATGCAACGCGGAGCGCTATTGTAGCGTTCCCGCGTCGGCCGCTGGTTACGGTCGGTAACCGCGCCGCCGTCATGCCCGCCCCGCCGCGCCCGCGGTTCTCGCGAGCACGGACAACGCGCTGAACGACGCGGCGTCGAGCGCATCGGCCGGAATCAGCAGCGGCCGGGCCCGCCGGGCGCCCTGCCCGACCGACAGCACGAGCAGCAGGCTGCTCCAGTGCGCATGGCCGGTCACGCGGCCGCGTGCCAGCAGCCGCCCGGTGCGACCAAATGCCGCAACCTCCCCGAATGCGTCGATCTGCAACTCGGCCGGCAGCCGGCGGGCGCAGGCCCGCGCGGCGCACACGGCCAGCAGCGCGGCCGTCGCGGCCGACACGCATGCGCCGGCGGCAGCGCCCGCGCGCGGCGCCCAGAACAGGAACGCCGACGCGGCAGCCGACGCGACGAACGCGGCCAGCACGACATACGACACGGCCGAGGCCCGCAACGCAAAGCGCTGCGGACGCCCGGCCGGAGCATCGAATGGACTCGTCAAGCGATTCGGCGTCAGACGCGCTTGAACACCAGCGTGCCGTTGGTACCGCCGAAGCCGAAGTTGTTCTTCACGGCCACGTCGATCTTCATGTCACGTGCGGTGTTCGCGCAGTAATCGAGATCGCACTCGGGGTCCTGGTTGAAGATGTTGATGGTCGGCGGCGACACGTTGTTGTGCAGCGCCAGCACCGTGAACACCGACTCGAGGCCGCCCGCGCCGCCCAGCAGGTGGCCCGTCATCGACTTCGTCGAGTTCACGACGAGCTTGTACGCGTGCTCGCCGAAGGCCGCCTTCACCGCGTCGGACTCGTTCTTGTCGCCCAGCGGCGTCGACGTGCCGTGCGCGTTCAGGTACTGGACCTCGTCCGCGTTCACGCCGGCGTCGCGCAGTGCCGCAACCATGCAGCGGCGAGGGCCGTCCATGTTCGGCGCGGTCATGTGGTACGCGTCGCCGGTCATGCCGAAGCCCGAGACTTCCGCGTAGATCTTCGCACCGCGTGCCTTCGCCGCCTCGTACTCCTCGAGCACCATCACGCCGGCACCTTCGCCCAGCACGAAGCCGTCGCGGTCCTTGTCCCACGGACGGGACGCAGTTGCCGGATCGTCGTTGCGGGTCGACAGCGCGCGCGCTGCCGCGAAACCGCCGATACCGAGCGGCGACACCGTCGATTCGGCGCCGCCCGCGACCATCACGTCCGCGTCGCCCGCCTGGATCAGGCGCGCCGCGAGGCCGATGCTGTGCAGGCCGGTCGTGCAGGCCGTCACGGCCGCGAGGTTCGGGCCCTTCAGGCCGAACATGATGCTCAGGTGACCCGAGATCATGTTGATGATCGAACCCGGCACGAAGAACGGCGAAATCCGGCGCGCACCGCGATCGACGTAGGTCTGGTGCGTATCTTCGATCATCGGCAGGCCGCCGATGCCGGAACCGACCAGCACGCCGATGCGTTCCGCATTGGCTTCGTTCACCTCCAGCCCGCTGTCCTTAAAGGCCTGGACGCCGGCGGCGATGCCGTAATGGATGAACGTATCCATGCTGCGGGCTTCCTTCGCCGGGATGTACTCCTCGGCGCTGAAACCCTTCACCTCGCCCGCGAAATGCACGGCGAGATTCGACGGATCGAACTTCGTGACGGTGGCGATACCGGACTTGCCGGCGACGAGATTGGCCCAGCCGTCGGCAACATTATTGCCAACAGGCGAAATAAGCCCCAGGCCTGTAACGACAACACGACGGCGGCTCACGGTAACCTCTTTTCCATTATTGGATGACAAAAACAAAAGCCACAGTGGCCACAGGAACCAGCCCTGCGAGCCCTGTGGCTGTTAGTCCGTCCGGCGCGAAGCCGGCTGGATGGCGCGTCAATCGCGAAGATCGCGGCGACGTGGCGGACAAGCGCGAAAGGCGCTTACGCCTTGACGTTTGCGCGAGCGTAGTCGATCGCTTGCTGAACGGTCGTGATCTTCTCTGCTTCTTCGTCCGGGATTTCCATGCCGAACTCGTCTTCCAGAGCCATCACCAGTTCGACCGTGTCGAGCGAGTCGGCGCCCAGGTCGTTCACGAACGAAGCTTCGTTCTTGATCTCGGCTTCCGCAACGCCCAGTTGTTCAGCGACGATCTTCTTGACACGTTGTTCGATGTTGTCCATTACCCCTCCGAGGGAAAGTTCAGATTTACAAGTGCGCGCATTTTATCAGGTTTGCTGACGCCAAAACGCGCGTTGGCTTGATGGTCGATCAAGCACCGATCCGCCTGAAAAACGGGATACGGCGCGGATGGTAAACGAAAATCGTTACGACATGTACATGCCGCCGTTCACGTGCAGCGTCGTGCCGGTAATGTAACCGGCCTGCGGCGAAGCGAGGAACGCGACGGCATGGGCGATGTCTTCCGGGCTGCCGAGGCGGCCGAGCGGAATCTGGGTCTTGAGCGCGGCCTGCTGTTCTTCCGGCAGCGTCTTCGTCATGTCGGTGTCGATGAAGCCCGGCGCGACGCAGTTCACGGTGATGCCGCGGCTGCCGATCTCGCGCGCGAGCGCACGCGTCATGCCCGCAACGCCGGCCTTCGCGGCCGCGTAGTTGACCTGCCCCGGGTTGCCGGCCGAACCGACCACCGACGTGATGTTGATGATACGGCCGCCGCGCGCCTTCATCATCGGGCGCAGCACCGCGCGCGACAGGCGGAACACCGACTTCAGGTTGGTGTCGATCACCGCGTCCCAGTCCTCGTCCTTCATCCGCATCGCGAGCTGGTCCTGCGTGATGCCCGCGTTGTTGACGAGTACGTTCAGCGCGCCGAATTCCTTCACGGTCGCGTCGATCAGCGCCTCTGCGGCCGCCGCGTCGTTGACGTTCAGCACCGCGCCGCGGCCCGTGACGCCCGCTTCCGCGAACGCCGCGGTGATCGCGGCAGCGCCCGATTCGCTCGTCGCGGTGCCGATCACCGTCGCGCCCAGGCGCGCGAGTTCGAGCGCGATCGACCGGCCGATGCCGCGCGACGCGCCGGTCACGATCGCAACCTGTTTATCGAGAGTCTTTTCCATGAATCGAGTATCCGTCTCTTGAGAAAAGGCGCCGCGTCAGGCGGTCGCCAGCTTGAGCGCTTCGTCGAGCGACGCCGGATCGAACACCGACGCACCCGTCAGGTTGCCGTCGATGCGCTTCGTCAGGCCGGCGAGCACCTTGCCCGGACCGCATTCGATCACGTGCGTGACGCCCGCGCCGGCGATGTGCTGCACGCACTCGACCCAGCGCACCGGGCCTGCGGCCTGGCGCACCAGCGCATCCTTGATCGCGGCCGGATCGCTGACCACGGCGACGTCGATGTTGTTGACGACCGGAATCTGCGGCGCCTGCACGTCGACGTTCGCGAGAAAGTCGCGCAACTGGTCCGATGCCGGCTTGAGCAGCGACGAATGGAACGGTGCCGACACGGGCAGCGGCAGCGCGCGCTTCGCGCCCTTCGCCTTCGCGATCTCGCACGCCTTTTCGACGGCGGCCTTGTTACCTGCGATCACGACCTGCGCAGGCGCATTGAAGTTCACCGCTTCGACGACGCCCGCTTCCGCGGCTTCGGCGCACACCGCGCGCACCGTGTCGTCGTCGAGGCCCAGGATCGCGGCCATGCCGCCCTGGCCGACCGGCACGGCCGTTTGCATCGCCTGCGCGCGGAAGCGCACGAGCGGCACCGCGTCCTTGAACGCGAGCGCGCCCGCCGCGACGAGCGCCGTGTATTCACCGAGACTGTGGCCGGCGACGATCGACGGCGCCGGGCCGCCTGCCTGCTGCCACGCGCGGTAGCACGCGTACGCGGCCGTCAGCATCACGGGCTGCGTGTTGGTGGTCAGATTCAGCTCTTCGGCCGGGCCTTCGGCGATCAGCTTGCCGAGGTCCTGATTGAGTGCATCGGACGCTTCCTGGAGCGTCTCGCGCACGACGGCCAGATCGGCGAATGCGTTGAGCATGCCGACTGCCTGCGAGCCCTGCCCCGGAAAAACGAATGCAAATTTCATATCGTCCCCAATTGAATCGATTCGGACGGCGCGCACGAACGGCGCGCCGATTGGATCCGCGCGCAGCAGTCGCGCGCCGCGGATCAGAAGCGGAAGACCGACGCGCCCCAGGTGAAGCCGCCGCCGACACCCTCGATCAGCACGTGCTGGCCACGCTGGATGCGACCGTCGCGCACCGCGGTGTCGAACGCCAGCGGGATCGACGCGGCCGACGTGTTGCCGTGCTGGTCGACCGTCACGACCATGCGTTCCTGCGGCAGGCCGAGCTTGCGGCAGGTGCTGGTCATGATGCGGATGTTGGCCTGGTGCGGAATCAGCCAGTCGATTTGCTCGGGCGCGAGATTCGCCTTGGCGAGCGCCTCGATCGCAACCTTTTCGAGCACGTTGACCGCGAGCTTGAACACAGCCTGACCGTCCATGTACAGGAACGCACTGCCTTCGATCACGCCGCGGTTGACGTTGCCCGGCGTGCAGAGAATATGTGAATAGCTGCCGTCCGCGTGCAGCGCGCTGCCGAGCACGCCCGGCTCTTCCGACGCGGACAGGATCACCGCGCCCGCGCCGTCGCCGAACAGCACGCAGGTGGTACGGTCCTTGAAGTCGAGGATGCGCGAGAACGTCTCCGCGCCGACCACGAGTGCCGTGCGGTGCTGGCCGCTGCGGATGAAGCTGTCGGCCGTCGCCATCGCGTACGCGAAGCCCGAGCACACGGCCTGCACGTCGAATGCGGCGCCGCCGTTCTTGATCCCGAGCTTGTTCTGCAGCAGGCATGCGGTGCTCGGGAACACGAAATCGGGGGTCGAAGTCGCGACGATGATCAGGTCGATCGACTGCGGATCGATACCGGCCATTTCGATCGCACGACGCGACGCCTCGAGCGCGAGGTCGCTCGTCGTGACGTCCGGTGCGGCGAAATGGCGCGCATGGATGCCCGTGCGCGCAACGATCCATTCGTCGCTCGTCTCGATGCCTTCCTTCGCAAGACGATCGGTCAGCTGCTGGTTCGTGACGCGGTCGGGCGGCAGATAGCTGCCCGTGCCGAGCACGCGGGAATAGAGAGTCGATTGGGCCATTTATGCTTTAGAGGATTGCGCAGCGGAAGGTTCGGCGTGCGGGCCTGCGGCCGGGCTTGCATGGCCCGCGCCGCCCGCGTCGTGTCCGCCGTCGCCGAGCGACACCGAATTGTCCGCCATCGCGCGCGCGAGGCGCTCCAGCACGCCGTTTTTGACCGCATCATACCCGCGTTTGATCGCCCACTCAAACGCGTAGGCGTCGGCCGAACCGTGGCTCTTGATCACGAGGCTCTTGAGCCCCAGCAGCGCCGCGCCGTTGTACTGGCGGTGGTCGACGCGCTTCTTGAAACGCATCAGGACAGGCAGCGCGAGCAGCGCCATCAGCTTCGACATCAGCGAACGGCCGAACTCCTCGCGGATGATGTCGGACAGCATCTGCGCAAGCCCCTCGGACGTCTTCAGCGCGACGTTGCCGACGAAGCCGTCGCACACGATCACGTCGACGGTGCCCTTGTAGATGTCGTTGCCTTCCACGTTGCCGCGGAAATTCAACGTGCTGGCGCGCAGCAGCTCGCCCGCACGCTTGATCGTCTCGTTGCCCTTGATGACCTCTTCGCCGATGTTCAGCAGGCCGATCGTCGGCCGCTCCTTGCCTTCGAGCGCGGCCACGAGCGCATGCCCCATTTCCGCGAACTGCAGCAGGTGCTGCGGCTCGCAGTCGACGTTCGCGCCGAGGTCCAGCATCATCGTGTAGCCGGTCGGGTTCGGCAGCGCGAACGCGATCGCGGGCCGCTCGATGCCGGGCAGCGTCTTGAGTACGTAACGGGAAACGGCCATCAGCGCGCCGGTATTGCCGGCGGAGATACAGGCCTGCGCCGCGCCTTCCTTGACGTGGTTGAGCGCGACGCGCATCGAAGAATCCTTCTTCTTGCGCAGCGCCACTTCGACAGGGTCGTCCATCGCCACGACTTCGGTGGCGGGCACGATGGTCAGCGCGGGATCGTCGAGGGCTTTCAGCTTCTTGAGCTGAGCGCGGATCGCGCTTTCGATGCCGACGAGCATCAGGTGCGCATCGGGATGCGCGCGAACGAACTTGACTGCCGCGGGAACGGTCACGGACGGGCCGTGGTCGCCTCCCATGCAATCGATTGTGAGCTTTACGGTCATGGAATGCGACGAATTTCAGGCACAAAAAAGCGGCAGTTGAATGCCGCCTTTTTGTTGCGCCAGGAAAGTGTCAAGCGAACCAGTTGTCACGCGAACGGCGAACGTAGCGCGCAACGCGTGACTTGACGCTTAGTCGTTCTTCGTCTTGACGACTTTCTTGCCGCGATAGTAGCCGTTCGGGCTGACGTGGTGACGCAGATGCACTTCACCCGTGCTCGGCTCGACTGCCAGCGGCGACGCCGTCAGGAAATCGTGCGAACGATGCATGCCGCGCTTCGACGGCGACTTCTTGTTTTGCTGGACTGCCATGACTAACTCCTAAATAATTTTCCGGATTCTAACACAGCCCGATCCGGCGCTTAACTACCCTGGCCCAAAGCCCTTACGCCTTCCCGCGCCACAACTGCTTAGTGTTTCTTGGTGCCGTCACCGTCCTTCTTCAGCGCTTGCAGCGCTGCGAACGGATTCGGCCGTTTGCCTTCGTCCCCGGCTTCGCCGGACTCTTCGCCCGCCTCTTCCTCAGGACCGCTCGCACCCGACACGAGGCTTTCGTGAACTGCCGGGCAAACCTCGTGCTTGGGCACGAGCGGCAACGAAAGCAGCAATTCCTCTTCGATCAAGTCGACGAGATCGAACTGGCGTGAGCCCACGATCACATCGGCTTCATCGTCGTCGAGCGGAAACTCTTCAGCTTCTTCTTCAGTCGCGACGACGCGGTACGTCATGTCGACGTCGAACGTCTGGTCGTACGGGGTCACGCAGCGCTGGCACGTGAGCCATGCATGGCCATGCACCGCGAGGCGCAGATACGGCTGCTGCCCATCGGCGCCGTCGTCCTGCAATTCCTTCTGCGTGAACCCTTCCGCCTGCCACGTGAAGACCGTGTCGCGATCTGGCGCGTCCGCCGGCACTTCGTTTAACATGCGCGGCAGTTGCGAGAGGCGCACCGCCCCTGCTGCCTGTCGCCCGCTGCGGGCAAACTCGAACAGATCGACTGCGTGCGGATCAAGCGGTGCCGCAGGTTTGCCAGAAGAAGTGTTCATGTGCGCTCCTGCCTACAGGCTGACTTGCGGATCCGGCTTGGCGCCGCTCACGTACGGCTCATCTGCGGATGACGTACTTTACTTCCGAAGATCCGGCAGGCGCCACCACTACAGAAGCCTGCCGACGAAAAGCGGGAAAGCATACCTGTTTTACCTTTTGCGGTCAATCACTTAAGCTTGCGTCCGCGCAACGCCGCGCAACACCCGACGACTCACCGACCCAACCGACCATGCCGGATACCGTTTGCCGCCCGCCGCGGCTGATTCTTGCCTCCAGTTCCCGCTACCGCCGCACGCTCCTCGAGCGCCTCGGCGTGCCGTTCGACGTCGTGTCGCCCGACCTCGACGAAACCCCGCTCGACGGCGAAACCCCGGCCGCGACCGCCCTGCGCCTCGCCGGCGCGAAAGCACGCGCCGGCGCCGCGACGATCGACGCGCCGGACGGCGTGCTCGTGATCGGGTCGGACCAGGTCGCGACCTTCGACGGGCTCCAGATCGGCAAGCCCGGCACGCATGAACGCGCGCTCGCGCAGCTCGTGTCGATGCAGGGCCGCGAAGTCGAATTCCACAGCGCACTCTGCCTGTACGACAGCCGCACGGGCGAAGCGCAGGTCGAGGACATCGTCACGCGCGTGCGCTTCCGCTCGCTGCCCGAGGCCGAACTCGACGCATACCTGCGCGCGGAAACGCCGTACGACGTCGCCGGCAGTGCGAAATCCGAAGGGCTCGGCATCGCGCTGCTCGACGCGATCGACTCGAACGACCCGACCGCGCTCGTCGGCCTGCCGCTGATCGCGCTCACGCGGATGCTGCGCGCCGCCGAATATCCGCTGTTCGCAACCACCCGTGGAGACCGCGCATGACGGCCGGCACGCTTTATCTCGTCCCGAACACGCTCGGCGAAGGCGACGAATCGATGCTCGCCGCCGTGCTGCCCGCGGCCGTGCAGGCACGCGCCGGCACGCTCGGCTATTACATCGGCGAGAACGCGAAAACGACGCGCGTCTTTCTGAAGAAGATCGGCACGACGCGCCCGATCCAGGAAATCGAGATCCGCGAGCTGAACGTCAATACGCCGGCCGGCCAAATCGACCGGCTGCTCGCGCCCGTGCTCGCCGGCGCGGACGCCGGCCTCGTGTCCGAGGCCGGCTGCCCGGCCGTCGCCGATCCCGGCGCGTTGCTGGTACACCGCGCGCACGAGCGTGGCGTGAAGGTCGTGCCGCTCGTCGGACCGAGCTCGATCCTGCTCGCGCTGATGGCGTCGGGCCTGAACGGCCAGAGCTTCGCGTTCAACGGCTACCTGCCGGTCGATGCGGCCGCGCGTGCGAAGCGCCTGCGCGAACTCGAGCAGTTGTCGCGCAAGGCGCGCCAGACGCAGATCTTCATCGAGACGCCGTACCGGAACCACGCGATGCTCGACACGCTCGTCGCGACCTGCGCGCCGTCGACACAGATCTGCGTCGCGGCCGACCTGACCCTCGCGACCGAGACGATCGCGAGCCGCACCGTGGCGGACTGGAAAAAAGCGCCTGCGCCGAATCTGCACAAGCGCCCTGCGATCTTCCTGCTGCTCGCGAACTGAAGCCGCGGCCGGCCAGCGGGCCATCGCGGCCCGCCGGACGCCCGTCGCCGGTCAGCGCAGGCTGAACGACGCGCCGCCGGCCGTCAGCGCCTTCATCGCGGCGCCGCCGACGGCCGCGCCGAACTTGCGCGCGACGCGGTTCGTCAGGCTTTCCTTCACCGTATAGTCGACGAGATCGGGCGCCTTCAGTACGTCGCGCGCAACCGTATCGGTCGTGCCGTAACCGTCGGCGAGGCCGAGCTCGACGCTCTTCGCACCGGTCCAGAACAGGCCGGAGAACATGTCGGGCGTCTCATGCAGCCGCTTGCCGCGGCCGTCCTTCACGGCCTTGATGAACTGCGCGTGCACCTGGTCGAGCAGCGCCTGCGCATGCACGTCCATCTTCGACGTCTCCGGCGAGAACGGATCGTAGAAGCCCTTGTTTTCGCCCGACGTATGGAGGCGCCGCTCGACACCCAGCTTGCCCATCAGCCCGGTGAAGCCGAAACCGTCCATCAGCACGCCGATCGACCCGACGATGCTCGCCTTGTCGACGAAGATCTTGTCGGCCGCGGCCGCGATGTAATAGCCGCCCGATGCGCACATGTCGGTCACGACGACGTACAGCGGCTTGTCCGGGTGCTTCGCCCGCAGCCGCCGGATCTCGTCGTAGACCATGCCGGCCTGCACGGGGCTGCCTCCCGGGCTGTTGATCCGCAGCACGACGCCGACCGTGCCGTCGTCGTCGAATGCGGCGTCGAGCGCGGTGTTGATGTCGTCGGCGTTCGCATTGACGCCTGCCGCGATCTCGCCGTCGATCGTCACGAGCGCCGTATGCCGCCCGCTCGACGAGAATTTCGAATCGCTCGAGAAGTCGATCAGCGCGAACGCGAGCAGCACGAACACGCCCAGGAACGCGAAGCGGAAGAAGATCTTCCAGCGCCGCGCCGCGCGCTGCTCCTTCACGGCCGCGAGCGCGATCCGCTCGAGCGCCGCGCGCTCCCAGTTCGGTTCACGGCTGTCGGGACGGGAGGAAGAATCCGGGGAATTCGGTTGGTCGGCCATGCGGTATTGTCGTCAGTCGGTCGTGGCGGGAGTGGCAGGACGCAGGTCGGCGTCGGGCACCCAGAATACCGCACGCCCGTCGGGCGTGTCGCGTTCGTCGACCTCGACCGGCCGAAGGCGGCCGCCGCGGCACGGGCCGCCGACGCACTTGCCGGTATCCGGTGCGTAGATCGCGCCGTGCGTCGCGCACATCAGGTACAGGCCCGACGACTCGAAGAACTGCCCTTCGGACCAGTCGAGCTCCATCGGCACGTGCGCGCAGCGATTCAGGTAGCCATATGCGCGACCGTCGTAGCGCACGAAGAACACGACGGCCTGCTCGCCGCGCAGCGTCGCGTCGACGCGCACGCCGGCGCCGCCGTCGGCCAGCGCGTCCGATGCGCACACGCGCACCGATTCCGGCGCCGCGCTCATGCGTGCTCCCGCAGCCACGCGGCCAACGCGTCGACGTCCGGTGCGACGAAACGCGGCGCGAGCGCAGCCAGCGCATCGGCCGTGTGCGCGCCGTATGCGACACCGACGCCGGCCGCTCCGGCGCTCGCGGCCATCTGCAGGTCGTGCGTCGTGTCGCCGATCATCACGGTGCGCGCGAGGTCCTGCCCCAACTCCCGGGACAGCTCGTGCAGCATCGCCGGATGCGGCTTCGAGAACGTCTCGTCCGCGCAACGCGTCGCATCGAACAAACTCGTCAGCTTCGACTGGTCAAGCACGCGGTTCAGCCCGACCCGACCCTTGCCGGTCGCGACGGCAAGCAAGTAGCCCGTATCGCGCAACTCGGCAAGCAGCTCGCGCACGCCGGCGAACAGCTCGATGCGCTGGTCGTCGAGCAGATAGTGATAGCGGTAGCGCTCGGCCAGCCGCGGATAGTCGGACGGATCGAGGGTCGGAGCGGTAATCTGCAGCGCGTCGCGCAGGCCGAGGCCGATCACGTAGCGCGACGCCTCGTCGGATGGCGTGGGCAGGCCGAGATCGCGGCATGCGGCCTGGATGCTGTGCGCGATGTGCGCAGTCGAATCCATCAGCGTGCCGTCCCAGTCGAAGACGATCAGGTCAAATTGCTGTCGAGCCATGCGGTTCAGGCGGTATCGCGCAGTGCGCTGAGTTGGTCGAGAAAGCGCTGGCATTCGTCCGGCAGCGGCGCATCGAACTGCAGCGCCTCGCCGGTCAGCGGATGGGCGAGCCGCAGCCGGTACGCATGCAGGAACATCCGTTTCAACGACGGCTGTGCGTTCGCGCGCGCCAGCGCCTTGTTCAGTGCGAAATCGCCATACTTGGCGTCGCCGGCGATCGGCAGGCCGAGATGCGCGAGGTGCACGCGGATCTGATGGGTCCGACCCGTCTTGAGTTCCGCTTCGACGAGCGCGTACTCGGGCCAGCGGTCGACGAGGTTGAACACCGTATGCGACGGCAGCCCGTCGTCCTGCACGCGCACGCGGCGCTCCCCTTCCGGGGTCGAATACTTGAACAGCGGCGCCTTCACCGCGCGGCGGCGCCCCCAGTCGGGCTGCCATTCGCCGTGGGCGCACGCGAAGTAGCGCTTGTCCATCCGGTTCTCGCGGATCTGCTCGTGCAGGCCCACGAGCGCCGTGCGCTTCTTCGCGAGCATCAGGATCCCGGAGGTCTCGCGGTCTAGCCGGTGCACGAGTTCAAGGAATTTCGCGCGCGGGCGCGTCTGGCGCATCTGCTCGATCACGCCGAACGCGACGCCGCTGCCGCCGTGCACGGCGACCCCGGCCGGCTTGTCGATGACGAGCATCGCATCGTCCTCGTACAGCACGTCGAAATTCGCTGGCGGCACGATGGGCGTGTCGGCGCGCGCGAGGTCCGCCGCCGCCACGCGCACGGGCGGCACGCGGACGATGTCGCCAAGGGCGAGGCGGTACTGCGCGTCGATCCGGCCCTTGTTCACGCGCACTTCGCCGCTGCGGAGGATCCGGTAAATATGGCTTTTCGGCACGCCTTTACAGACGCGCAACAGGAAGTTGTCGATCCGCTGACCGACCGAGTTTTCGTCGATCTCGATCATCGATACCTGGCCGCTTGCGACCGAATTCTGGGATATTTTGCCTAACTCATTCATACTGAATATAATTTTGCCCAGCCTGACGTTGAGGGTGGCCTGACCGGCCGGCCCCGACCGAGTCGGGCAAGGCGCAAGCGGAAACCGTTATTTTACTTGCGCCGGGGGTCCGCTGCTCGCCCCTAATCAAAGAGATGCAGCAAGTTGCACGCACGGCGCCGCCCGTCGGCAAGGATCGCGCCCACAGGCGGATTCGGTCGGCAAGGCGCCGCGGTAACGGAAAGTTGGTTGAAAAGAATTTGATCGGCAGCCCGACGGCGCGAAGTGCGTCCGCAGGCTGCCGGTTGCGAAAATTACGGCGTTGCGCCCGATTTGGCCCCGCGAAGCGTGCGGGGCTTGGCGACGTCAAACCAGGGAAGTACACCCCAAGCGGGAAAGTCGGGCTGGATTCGATACTCCCCGCTGCGGCCCAAGCCGCAGCATCTGCCGCCCGTCGGCGCGCGCGACGCATTGCGCGCGCCCGTGGCAATGCCCGGACTCAGGCTTAGCGCGCTTTTTTGCAGCGTGCGGTGTGTGAACGCCGTGCTTTGAAGCCGTATTCGCAGGTGCCCTACGGCCGCCGGCCCCGTCTTTCGGGCCCAAGCGCCTCTTCAGGCAATTCTCCCCGCCATCGTTCCCGCTCCAGCGTGCTCGTGACAACACAACAAGGTGCGGCCTGCCGTCGTTCCCGCCTTCGCGGCTGACAACCGCGAGGCGCCGGCTGCGGAGCTGCCTGGAGTCGTTCATGAAACGCATGCTGTTCAATGCGACGCAGCAGGAGGAGCTGCGCGTCGCCATCGTCGATGGGCAAAAGCTCATCGACATCGACATCGAGACAGCCGGGCGCGAACAGCGCAAAGGCAATATCTACAAAGGTGTCATCACCCGCATCGAGCCGTCGCTCGAAGCGTGCTTCGTCAACTACGGCGAAGATCGCCACGGTTTCCTGCCGTTCAAGGAAGTTGCCCGCCAGTACTTCAAGGAAGGCATCGACATGCGCTCCGCGCGCATCCAGGATGCCCTGCGCGAAGGCCAGGAACTGATCGTCCAGGTCGAGAAGGAAGAACGTGGCAACAAGGGCGCCGCCCTCACGACCTTCATCTCGCTCGCAGGCCGCTACCTGGTGCTGATGCCGAACAATCCGCGCGGCGGCGGTGTGTCGCGCCGGATCGAGGGCGACGAGCGCCAGGAACTGCGCGAGACGATGTCGCAACTGCAGATTCCGGACGGGATGAGCATGATCGCCCGTACTGCGGGCATCGGCCGCAGCGCCGAGGAACTGCAGTGGGACCTGAACTACCTGCTGCAACTGTGGCGCGCGATCGAAGCGGCGTCGCAAAGCGGCAATTCCGGCCAGCCGATGCTGATCTACCTGGAATCGAGCCTCGTGATCCGCGCGATCCGGGACTATTTCCAGCCCGATATCGGCGAAATCCTGATCGACACGACCGAGATCCACGATCAGGCCCGTGCGTTCATGGATATCGTGATGCCGGACAATGTGTCGAAGGTGAAGCGCTACCACGACGACGTGCCGCTGTTCTCCCGCTTCCAGATCGAGCACCAGATCGAAACGGCCTATTCGCGCACGGTGCCGCTGCCGTCCGGCGGCGCGATCGTGATCGACCACACCGAAGCGCTCGTCGCGATCGACGTGAACTCGGCGCGTGCGACCAAGGGCGCGGACATCGAGGAAACCGCAACCCGCACGAACCTCGAAGCGGCCGACGAAGTCGCCCGCCAGCTCCGCCTGCGCGACCTCGGCGGCCTGATCGTGATCGATTTCATCGACATGGAATCGGCGAAGAGCCAGCGCGAAGTCGAGCAGCGCCTGAAAGACGCGCTCAAGCATGACCGTGCGCGCGTGCAGATGGGCAAGATCTCCCGCTTCGGCCTGATGGAGCTGTCGCGCCAGCGCCTGCGCCCGGCCCTGTCGGAAGGCAGCCACGTGACCTGCCCGCGCTGTAACGGCACCGGTCACATCCGCGACACCGAATCGTCCGCGCTGCAGGTCCTGCGGATCATTCAGGAAGAAGCGATGAAGGAAAACACCGCGGCGATCCACTGCCAGGTGCCGGTCGAGGTGACCGCCTTCCTGCTCAACGAAAAGCGTCAGGAAATCAACAAGATCGAGTCGCGCTTCAAGGTCGGCATCGTGCTGATCCCGAACAAGCACCTCGATACGCCGCACTACAAGCTCGAGCGCCTGCGTCACGACGACGCGCGCCTCGACGATCCGCGCGCGTCCTGGAAGATGGCCGAGGAAGCGGCTCGCGAACTCGAGTCGGAAACCGGCTACAGCAAGCGCACCGCAGAAGTGAAGCCGAAGCAGGAAGCGGCGGTCAAGGGCATCACGCCCGAGCGTCCGGCCCCGAGCCCGGCGCCACAGCGCCCGGTCGAGCCCGTTCCGGCCCCCGCACCGGTCGCCGCGACAAGCGGCGGCTTCATCGGCTGGCTGAAGGGTCTGTTCGGCGTGTCGCCGGCTGCGGCGCCCGCGCCGGTTGCTCCGGCACCGGCGAAGGAACAAGCGGCCCGCCCGGCTCGCGAGCGTACCGAGAAGACCGAGCAGCGCGGCGGCGATCGCAACCGCAACCGTCGTGGCGGCGCGCAGCAGGTGCAAGGCGGCCGTGACCAGGCAGCAGCAGGTCGTGGCCAGCCGCAGCGCCAGGAACGCGAAGGCAAGGAAGCGCGCGAACCGCGTGAAGGCCGTGAGCTGCGCGAGGGTCGCGAACCGCGTGAAGGTCGCGAAAACCGTGAAGGTCGTGAGGGCCGCGAAGGTCGCGAGGGCCGTGGCCAGCGCGAAGGTCGCGAACCGCGCGAGCCGCGTGAAAGCCGTGAGCCGCGTGAACCGCGCGAGAACCGCGAGCCGCGCGAGCGCGCCGAGCAGCCGGAAGGCGTCGACGCGGCCGGCCGTGGCGAGCGCCAGGAGCGCGGTGAGCGTCGCGAGCGCGGCGAACGCCGCAAGCCGACCCAGCATGCGGCTACGCTCGAGACCGTCAACCGTGGTGAAAACCATCCGGAACCGGAAGCCGACAAGGTCGTCGCAGAAGCGCTGCCCGGCGCCGAGCTGGCAGCCGATGCGGAAGCCGTCGCGCGTGACGGCGAGGAACGCCGTCGTCGCCGTCGCGGCCGCCGCGGCGGTCGTCGCGAACGTGACGAAGACGGCGCAATCGTCGACCAGGCCGAACAAGGCCAGGATGGCGAAGCCGCCGTGCAAACCGTGACGCCGGAAGCATCGGCAGCTGCCGAACCGGCCCACACGGCCGCACCGGCAGTCGTCGCGGCCGTGGCTGCGGCTGGCGCCGTCGTCGTCGAGGCAACCGTCGAGCAGCCTGCCGCACCGGCCGCTGTCGAAGCGCAACCGGCACCGGTCGAAGCGGCTCCGGCCGCTCCGGTCGAGCCCGCCGTCGCGGTGCAGGCAGCAGAACCGGCACCGGTCGCACCGGCCGTCGATACGGAAGCCGGTCCGGCTCCGGTCGCGGTTTCGCCGACCGATGCGTTCGAAGTGCCTGCAGCACCGGCAGCAGTGCCGGCCGCTGTCGAGGCGCCGCAGTCCGCGCCCGTCGAGCAGGTCGCACCGGCCGTGACGACCGAAGCCGCTCCGGTGGCTGTCGAACCGGTGGCTGTCGAACCGGTGGCTGTCGAACCGGTGGTTGTCGCACCGATGCATGTCGAACCGGCACCGGTCGAGGCCGTTGCAGCACCGGCACCGGCTCCTGCCCCTGTCCAACCGGTAGCCGCGCCCGCTTCGGCGAGCCTGGATGTCGTGCTGGAGCAGGCCGGTCTCGTCTGGGTGAACACGGACGCCGACAAGTTCGCCGCTGCGCAGGAAGTCGCGTCGCGCCTCCCGCGTCCGGCCCGCGTGCCGCGCGAACGCAAGGCGCTGCCGCCGGCCGATACGGCCCCGATGCAGCAGGTCGAAACAACGCACCACTGAACGGCGCATCGCCCGACCAGGAAAAGCCCGCCTCCGGCGGGCTTTTTTTTCATGTCCGCGCTGCGGGTTTCCGCCCACCGGCCCGGGCGGTCGCTTGCGGCTAAAATAGAGGTCTGGCTCGCACTTCTTTCAACATGTCCCGACGCATCATTCCTCTCGCCGACGTCAGCGGGATGCCGGACGTCTCCGGCGTCGCGCATACCCCCGACGGCACGCTGGCCGACACGTTCGCCAGGCCGCTGCGCGACCTGCGCATCTCGGTGACGGATCGCTGCAACTTCCGCTGCGTGTACTGCATGCCGCGCGCGGTGTTCGACAAGGACTACGCGTTCCTGCCGCACAGCGCGCTGCTCACCCACGAGGAAATCGAACGCGTGGCGCGACTCTTTGTCGCACACGGCGTCGAGAAGATCCGCATCACGGGCGGCGAACCGCTGCTGCGCAAGAACCTCGAATTCCTGATCGAGCGCCTCGCACGCCTGACGACGCACGACGGGCGCCCGCTCGACCTGACGCTGACGACCAACGGCTCGCTGCTCGCACGCAAGGCGCGCGCGCTGAAGGACGCCGGGCTCACGCGCGTGACGGTCAGCCTCGACGCGCTCGACGATACGCTGTTCAAGCGCATGAACGACGCCGAGTTCGCGAGCGCCGACGTGCTCGACGGCATCTTCGCGGCCCAGGCCGTGGGCCTCACGCCCGTCAAGGTCAACATGGTCGTGAAGCGCGGCACCAACGACGGCGAGATCCTGCCGATGGCCGAGCGTTTCCGCGGCACCGGCGTGATCTTGCGCTTCATCGAATACATGGACGTCGGCACGTCGAACGGCTGGAACATGACCGAGGTGCTGCCGTCGGCCGACGTCATTGCGCGGATCGCCGAACAATTCCCGCTCGTACCGCTCGACGCGCACACGGCGGCCGAAACCGCGCAGCGCTGGGGCTACGCGGACGGCCAAGGCGAGATCGGCGTGATCTCGAGCGTCACGCAGGCCTTCTGCGGCGACTGCACGCGCGCGCGGCTGTCGACCGAAGGCAAGCTGTACCTGTGCCTGTTCGCGTCGACGGGCCACGACCTGCGCGCACTCGTGCGCGGCGGCGCGAGCGACGCCGAGATCGCGACCGCGATCGCCCGCATCTGGCAGGCGCGCACCGACCGCTATTCGCAACTGCGCGGCAGCGTGTCGGCCGAAACCGTGCCCGACGGCGCCGGCAAGCGCGTCGAAATGTCGTATATCGGCGGCTGACGCACGCCGCCCTTTCCGCCTGCGCACGATGCCCGTTTCCGCCTCTCCTTCGATCGCCGGCCTGCTGCTCGCGGGCGGGCGCGCCACGCGCATGGACGGCGTCGACAAGGGCCTGCAACTGCTCGACGGTACGCCGCTCGCGCTGCACGTGCTGCGCCGGCTCTCGCCGCAGGTCGACGAGACGCTGATCAGCGCGAATCGCCACGCCGATCTCTACGCGGAGCTCGGTGCGCCGTTCGACGCGCGCATCGTCGCGGACGAAACACCCGATTTCCCCGGCCCGCTCGCGGGCCTGCTCGCCGGCATGCGGGCCGCGCGCGCGCCGCTCGTCGCGTGCTCGCCATGCGATACGCCATTTCTGCCCGCCGACCTCGTCGCGCGGCTGCTTGCGGCGCTCGACGCACAGCAGGCCGACATCGCGATGGCGGTGACCGTCGATGCGCAGCAGGCGCGCTCGCCACAGCCGACGTTCGCGCTGCTGCGCACGGCGCTGGCCGACGATCTCGCCGCGCGGCTCGCGGCCGGCGATCGCAAGGTGCGTGCGTGGTACGCACGCCACAAGACGGTTGAAGTCGAGTTTCGCGACGAGCGTGCGTTTTACAATGCCAACTCCTGGCAGGAACTCGCCGCGCTGGCCCGTCGCTGACGGCGCCCGCACCGTTCCCGCCCGGCACCCACCGCACGCGAAACCCGCACTCAGGCACCCTCCTCGCGCCACCGGCCACGAACCCGATACGCCTCGCCGCGCAGTCCGACTGATGATCACGCAATCCTCGCCCGCCTCCCGAACCGCACCCGATTCCGACGCCCCGCTGTCGCTCGCCGACGCGCAGGCGCTCGCGTGCCGCTTCGCGGTGCCTGTGGATGCGTGCGACACGGTGACGCTGCGCGATGCGCTCGACCGCGTGCTTGCGGCCGACGTGAACGCGCCCTTCGACATTCCCGCGTACGACAACTCGGCGATGGACGGCTATGCATTCGACGGCGGTGCCTGCGCGCCCGCGTCGCCGCAGGGGGACGTCGCGCTGACGGTCGCCGGCACCGCGTTCGCGGGCCATCCGTTCGACGGTGCCGTGGCCGCCGGCTCATGCGTGCGCATCATGACGGGTGCGCCGATGCCGGACGGATGCGACACCGTGATTCCGCAGGAACGCGTGCGCGTCGACGGCGACACGATCGGCTTCGCCGCGCACGACGTCGCGCGCGGCGCGAACTGCCGCAAGGCCGGCGAGGATCTCGCGAGCGGCGCCTGTGTACTCGCCGCGGGCCGCATCCTGCGGCCGTCCGATCTCGGCCTGCTCGCGTCGTTCGGCTTCACCGACGTCACGGTGCGCCGGCGCGTGCGCGTTGCCGTGTTCTCGACCGGCGACGAACTGCGCGAGCCCGGCGAGCCGCTCGGCCGCGGCACGCTGTACGACAGCAATCGCGGGATGCTGATCGCGATGCTCGAAAGGCTGCACGTCGACGCGATCGATCTCGGGATCGTCCGAGACGACCCGGCCGCGCTCGAAGCCGCGCTGCGCGACGCCGTCGCCGCGCAGGCCGACGCGGTAATCACGTCCGGCGGCGTATCGGTCGGCGAGGCCGACTTCACGCGCGACGTGATGGCGCGGCTCGGCGACGTCACGTTCGCGAGCCTCGCGCTGCGGCCCGGCCGGCCGCTCGCGTGCGGTACGCTTGCGCGCTCGACCGGCGGCGCCGGTCACGCGCTGTTCTTCGGGCTGCCCGGCAATCCGGTCGCGTCCGCCGTCACGTTCTACGCGATCGTGCGCCCCGCGCTGCTGACGCTGGCCGGTGCGCAGACGCCACCGCCGGCGACGTACACGGCGCTCAGCACGCATGCGCTGAAAACGCGTCCCGGCCGCACCGAGTACCTGCGCGGCATCGCGACGCGTGCCGCCGACGGTCGCTGGCACGTCGCGCCGGCCGGTTCGCAGAGTTCCGCGTCGCTGAGCGGACTCGCCGCCGCCAATTGTTTCATCGTTCTGGGCCACGATACCGCGGCAGTCGACGCGGGCAGCCCGGTCGACATCCTGCCGCTCGACGGCCTGATCTGAATTCCACTATCGGTATATCTCTACGGGGGCAATCCGCACATGAAGAAACAAATTTCGTCGATCGCCGCGGGACAGACCGCAAAGGCGCTGATCCTCGTCTACCTGACGTTCAGCGTGCCGATCGTGCTGCTCGGCATTCTCGTTGCGTACATCCGCTACGGGATGGTCGAACTGAGCACGATCCTGAGCGCGCTGCTGCTGAACGCCATCCTCGGCTTCGTGCTGCTGTGGATCGCATGCCACGCATACAACTGGGTCGCGTCGCGCTTCGGCGGCATCGAGATCGTGTTGTCCGATCCGCCGGAGGAAGCGTGAGCGACGCGCCGCTGATCCGCGCGGCCGAAACGCGCGACGTCGGCGCGATCCTCGCGCTGATGCGCGAGCTGGCCGAGTTCGAGAAGCTCACGCACCTGTTCGTCGCGACCGAAGCGGATCTCGCCGACGCACTGTTCGGCGAGCGGCCTGCAGCCGAGGCGCTCGTCGCCGAGCGCAACGGCGCGATCGTCGCGTATGCACTGTTCTTCCACAACTATTCGACGTTCCTCGGCCGTCGCGGCCTTTATCTCGAGGATCTGTACGTGCAGCCGTCGCAGCGCGGCACCGGCCTCGGCACCGCGATGCTGCGTCACCTCGCGGCGCTGGCCGTCGAGCGTCGTTGCGGGCGTTTCGAATGGTCGGTCCTCGACTGGAACCAGCCCGCGATCGATTTCTACGAAAAGATGGGCGCAACCGTGCTGCCCGAATGGCGCATCGTCCGCGTGACGGGCGACGCGCTGGACACGCTGGCCGGACAGTAAGCACGAGCCGGCGATCGCTTCATAAAAAACGGGCGCCGCGGCGCCCGTTTTCGTTCCGGCCGGAATCGGCAACGCGCGTCACGCGTCGTCTGTGTCTGCGCCGTCGGCCCCGTCCGCACCGAGCAGCCCGGCCGCCGTGTCGCCCGGCAGCGCCTCGACCTGCTTCAGCTTGCGGCTCATCACGCGCGTACGCTGCTCGGCGGACTCGATCGAGCGCGTGACCGTTTCGAGCTGCGCCTTCGTGCGCGCGAGCACGTCGCCGAACTTGCCGAACTCCGTCTTCACTGCGCCGAGCACCTGCCACACCTCGCTCGACCGCTGCTCGATCGCAAGCGTGCGGAACCCCATCTGCAGACTGTTCAGCAATGCGGTGAGCGTCGTCGGCCCCGCAACCGTCACGCGATAGTCGCGCTGCAGCAGGTCGGTCAGCCCCGGGCGGCGCAGGATCTCCGCATAAAGCCCCTCGGTCGGCAGGAACAGCAGCGCGAAATCGGTCGTGTGCGGCGGTGCGACGTACTTCTCGGCAATCGTGCGCGCCTCCAGCCGCACGCGCGCTTCGAGCGCGCGGGCCGCTTCCTCGACCGCCGCCGCATCGGCGCGCTCCTGCGCATCGATCAGCCGCTCGTAGTCTTCGCGCGGGAATTTCGCGTCGATCGGCAACCACACCGGCGGTGCATCGCGCGTGCCCGCATCGCGGCCCGGCAGCCGAATCGCAAATTCGACGCGCTCGGTGCTCTTCGGCACCGTCGCGACGTTCTTCGCGTATTGGTCGGGCGTCAGCATCTGTTCGAGCAGCGCCTCGAGCTGCACTTCGCCCCAGGTGCCGCGCGTCTTCACATTGGTCAGGACCTTTTTCAGATCGCCGACGCCCGCCGCGAGCGTCTGCATCTCGCCGAGCCCGCGATGGACCTGTTCGAGCCGGTCCGACACGAGCTTGAACGATTCGCCGAGCCGCTGCTCGAGCGTTGCATGCAGTTTCTCGTCGACGGTGCGGCGCATCTCCTCGAGCTTCGCCGCATTGTTGGTCTCGATTTCCTTCAGCCGCTGTTCGAGCGTCGCGCGCACCTCGCCGATCCGGCGATCGTTCGCCTCGGTCAGTTGCGTGAGCTGCCGATTCAACGTGTCGCCGAACATCCTGAGCGCGGCCGTCTGCTCCTCGCGCGCCTGCTGCGCCTGGCGCTGCACGCTCTCGCGCATCGCGTCGAACTGCTGCGCATTGGCGGCGACGAGCTTGCCGAGCTGTTGCGCGAAACCCTCGATCTGGTTGTTCTGCACGGTCGCCACGCTCGTCAGTTGCGCGGCGAGCGTCTGCTGAAGCTGCGAGAAGCTGCCGGCCAGTTCGGTGCGCGACCCGCGCGCGTTCTCGACGATCTCGCCGCGCAATTCGCGCTCGAGCCGCTCGACCGCGCGCGCCTGCGCATGCGCGGCATCCTCGATCTGGTCGCCGAGCACCGCCGCATCGTCGTGACGGCCGCCGCCGCGCACGATCGCGACGATCGCCACCGCGAGCGCAACGGCCAGCACGACGACCGCCGCAAGCAACAACGTCGTCGTCATGCGCGCGGCTTCCCGATCACGTCAGGGTTGATCGGATTCGGCGGCTGCCCGGCGCGCGGGCCCTCGCCGAGCGCGGCGATGAGGTTGTCGGCGGCGAGGTTCGCCATCGCGCGGCGCGTCTTTTCGGTCGCGCTTGCGATATGCGGCGTCAGCACGACGTTAGGCACCTCGAGCAGCGCCGGATGCACGGTCGGCTCGCCTTCGTACACGTCGAGGCCGGCCGCGGCGATCGCTCCGTCGCGCAGCGCGACGGCCAGCGCCGCGTCGTCGACGATCCCGCCGCGCGCGATGTTGGTCAGCGTCGCGGTGGGTTTCATCTTCGCGAGTTCGGCCGCGCCGATCGTGTGATGGTTCTCCTTCGTGTACGGCAGCACGAGCACGACGTGATCGGCACGCGCGAGCAGCGCATCCTTCGACACGTATTCGGCGTTCAGCTCGGCCTCGATCTCGGGCGCGACCCGCGACCGGTTGTGATAGATCACCTGCATCCCGAAGCCGCGCGCGCGGCGCGCGAGCGCCTGGCCGATGCGGCCCATCCCGATGATGCCGAGCGTCGAACCGTAAATATCGGTGCCGAGGAAACCGTCGTATGCCCACTTCTGCCAGTGGCCGGCGCGCAGCCAGTGCTCCGATTCGGCGATCCGGCGCGCGGCGGCCATCATCAGCGCCCAGCCGAAATCGGCGGTCGACTCGTTCAGCACGTCGGGCGTGTTGGTGCCGAGCACGTTCGCCGCGTTGAACGCGGCCATGTCGAAGTTGTTGTAGCCGACCGCCATGTTCGACACGACGCGCAGGCGCGGCGCCGCCGCGAGCGCCGCCGCACCGACCGGGTCGCCGGCCGTCAGCGCGCCGTCCTTGTCGGCCAGTCGCGCGGCGAGCGCATCGGGAGCAAGCGCGTCGCCGTTGTTCCAGTCGACTTCGAAATACTGCTTGAGCCGTTCGATCACGTCCGGAAAGATCGGACGCGCGACCAGGATCTTCTGCATCGCCATCTCCGTATGCCGCAGGCCGATCGCGGTGCGCATCGCGCCGCCGGGATCGCCCGCGCTTGGTTGAAAGTTGTCAGGTTACGCCGGGAAGAAGATCAGCGACGTCAGCAGGAACACCGGCACCAGGATGACGAGCGCCCAGCCGAGGTACGCGAAGAAGCTCGGCATCTTCACGCCGCGCGACTCCGCGATCGCCTTCACCATGAAGTTCGGCGCGTTGCCGATATAGCTGTTCGCGCCCATGAACACCGCGCCCGCGGAAATCGCGGCGAGCGTCGACGCGCCCGTCGTCATCAGCGTCTGCGCATCGCCGCCCGCGAGGTTGAAGAACACCAGATAGGTCGGCGCATTGTCGAGGAACGACGACAGCAGGCCCGTCGCCCAGAAGTACATCGCGTCGATCGGCGTGCCGTCCGGCCCCGTGACGAGATGGACGATCTGCGCGAACGCGCCGTCCGCGCCTGCACGCAGGATCACGATCACCGGCGCGATCGTCACGAAGATCCCCGCGAACAGCTTCGCGACCTCCTCGATCGGCGCCCAGTTGAACGCGTTGCCTTCGCGCGCCGAACGCGGCGTCAGCGCGAGCGACGCGAGCGTCACGACCACGAGCGCGACGTCGCGCGCGAGGTTCTGCAGCGCGACGTGCGTGCCCCACACGTCGAACGTGATGCCCGGCTTCCAGATGCCGCTCATCAGCACGAGCGCGACCACGGCCGCGAGCAGCACGAAGTTGATCTTGCCGTCGATCGACAGCGCCGCGCCGTCGGGCGTCGGATCGAGCGCGGCCGGCCGCTCCTCGCCGCCCTTCCGGTAGAAATACGTGTCGAGCACGAAGAACAGCGCCAGCAGCACGACGCAGATGAACAGCATCGGCAGCGCGAGATGGGTCGTCGTCCAGAAGAAGCTCACGCCGTTCAGGAACCCGAGGAACAGCGGCGGATCGCCGAGCGGCGACAGCGAGCCGCCCGCGTTCGCGACGAGGAAGATGAAGAAAATCACGACGTGCACGACATGCTTGCGGTTGTCGTTCGCGCGCAGCAGCGGCCGGATCAGCAGCATCGCGGCGCCCGTCGTGCCCATCACGCTCGCGAGCAGCGTGCCGAGCGCGAGGATCGCGGTATTCAGCTTCGGCGATCCGTGCAGGTTGCCGTTCACGCAGATGCCGCCTGCCACCGTATAGAGCGCGGTGAGCAGCACGATGAACGGAATGTATTCCTCGAGCAGCGCATGCACGAGCGTGCCGAACGCGGTGCCCGCGCCGAATGCGAACGCGAACGGGATCAGGAACACGACTGCCCACCCGGCTGCAATCTTGC
The DNA here is from genome assembly GCF_001028665.1 of Burkholderia pyrrocinia. Lineage (NCBI taxonomy): Bacteria > Pseudomonadati > Pseudomonadota > Betaproteobacteria > Burkholderiales > Burkholderiaceae > Burkholderia > Burkholderia pyrrocinia. The sequence continues at coordinate 2,407,087 of NZ_CP011503.1, read as the reverse complement.
CGAAGTGGTGATGCCAGAACACGGGGGCGACGAGCGGAAACAGTGCGATGGACAGCAGGATCCCGGCAAACGGGATGCCCCAGAGGGCAGACAGCGTGGCACCGTCGAGCGTTGCGGCCGATGCAAGCGCGGGAACGGCGCCAAGCGCGACTCCCGACGCCATGCCCGCCCAGGCGGCATGTCGTTTCATGCAGAACTTCCTTGTTCGAGTGATAGTGGATGCGGCGGGCGCGTCATGCGCCCCGTACGACGATCGCGTGCACGCGGTACGGGCCGTGCGCGCCCAGTACGATGGTCTGCTCGATGTCGCCCGTGCGCGACGGGCCCGACACGAAATTGACCGCGCGCGGCAATTCGCCGCGCTCCGCACGGATCAGCGCGAACGCGTCTTCATGACCGGCGACGATCCGCGACGCGGGCACGATCGCGATGTGCGTCTCCGGCAGCAGGCCGGCCGACGCGTAGGTATCGGGACCGGACAGCAGCACCAGCGAACCCGTTTCGGCGGTCGCGCAAAAGCAGCCCGTGAGGCCGACGAGATCGCCGTCGCGCGGCTTGCGGCACTCGACCGACAGGCCGGCGCCGGCCCAGTCGAGATCGGCCAGCGTGCGCCATGCGACGGCCTGCGTCGGCAGGCCGTGGGCGGAAAGATAGCGGGCAGCGGCGGCCGGTGCGTCGGCGAGCGTCGCGACTTCGTCGACCGTCGTCGACAGGCGTGCCGCCTCGTCGACGAATGCGGCGACGAGATCGGCCGGCGCCGGCGGGCGCGGGCCCTGCGGACGACGGGCGAGATAATCGGTGACGCCGTCGCGCTCCGCTGCATCGGGCTCGGCCGCGCGCCCTTGCGCTGCGCGAATGCGCGCGAGGATCTGGCGACGGGCAGCAGAAGTGTCCATGAACGGTCCTCGTGACGTTGGCGTGCAATACCGTCGGATTATACCGGCCGCCCCTGCTGCCACGCACCTTCGACCGAACGGCCGACGCTCACTTCGACGCGTCTTCCTCGACCGGCTGCGCGATGCCGAACACCTGGCGCAGGTACGCGAGATACGCCTTGTCGTCGCACATGCTCTTGCCCGGCGAATCCGACAGCTTCGCGACCGGCTGGCCGTTGCAGCGCACCATCTTGATCACGATCTGCAGCGGCACGTAGCCGAGGTCGTTGGTGAGATTCGTGCCGACGCCGAACGCGAGCTTGCAGCGGCCGCGGAACCGTTCGTACAACTGCATGACCTTCGGGATGTCGAGCGCGTCCGAGAACACGAGCACCTTCGTGCGCGGATCGCACCGGTTCGCCTCGTAGTGGCGCAGCATCCGCTCGCCCCAGTCGAACGGATCGCCCGAATCGTGGCGCGCGCCGTCGAACAGCTTGCAGAAGTACATGTCGAAGTCGTTCAGGAACGCATCCATCCCGTAGACGTCCGACAGCGCGATCCCGAGGTCGCCGCGGTATTCCTTCGCCCACATCTCGAAGCCGTAGATCTGCGAGTCGCGCAACCTCGGGCCGAGCGCCTGGCACGCCTGCAGGTACTCGTGAGCCATCGTGCCGAGCGGCGTGATGTCGTGCTTCATCGCGTACAGCACGTTGCTCGTGCCCGCGAACTGCGGGCCGAGGCCGTCGCGCAGCGTGAGCGCGACTTCCTCGTGCCAGACCTTCGAGAAGCGCCGGCGCGTGCCGTAGTCGGCGATCTTGCAGTCGGCGAACTCGGGCTTCGCGCCGAGCAGCTTGATCTTGTCGCGCAGCCGCTCGCGGCCTTCGCGATAGTCGGGCTCGCGCTGCGTGTTGCGGAAATAGACCTCGTTGACGATCGCGAGCACCGGGATCTCGAACAGGATCGTATGCAGCCACGGCCCCGCGATCTCGATGTCGATCTCGCCGTTGCCCTTCGGCGAAGGCGTGATCGAGATGTACTTCTCGTTCAGGTGGAACAACGCGAGGAAGTCGACGAAATCGCTCTTGATGAAGCGCATCCGCCGCAGGTAGTCGAGTTCGACGTCGGAAAAACGCAGCGAGCACAGGCCGCGCACCTCGTCGCGGATCTCGTCGATGTACGGCACGAGATCGACGCCCTGTGTGCGACACTTGAAACGGTATTCGACGTTTGCGGCCGGGAAGTGATGCAGGACGACCTGCATCATCGTGAACTTGTAGAGATCCGTGTCGAGCAGCGAAGTGATGATCATGATTGCGGCACCGCCAATATCGTGACAGGGCCCCGGCGCACAGCGCGCCGCCCGGTCTGTCGGCCATGTTACCCGAATGCGGGCCCGACCATCGTGAAACCGCCTGCCGCCCTGCCCCGTCACGCCGGCGCCCCGTATACGTGTGCCCCTTTGCGTGCCCCTCGGCGGGCCTCCCGGGCAGGTGCCCATAAACTAATCACGAAACGATATAAGCCGGAAAGCCGACCACGCCATACGGGTTTTGCGCTTCAGTTACAATGCCGCTTTTGGCGCAAACGCCACCCCATATATACCGCCAAGCAGGAGCGTTTTAATGACTCACGTTGTGACCGAAGGCTGCATCAAGTGCAAATACACGGACTGCGTGGATGTGTGCCCGGTGGATTGCTTCCGTGAAGGTCCCAACTTTCTCGCCATCGATCCGGACGAGTGCATCGACTGCGCCGTGTGCGTCGCCGAGTGCCCGACCAATGCGATCTATGCCGAAGAAGACGTTCCGGGCGACCAGCAGCAGTTCACCGAGCTGAATGCCGAGCTGGCAAAGGGCTGGCCGTCGATCACGAAGACCAAGCCGGCACCGGCCGACGCGGACGAGTGGAAGGACGTGCAGGACAAGCTGCACCTGCTCGAGCGCTGATCGCGCGGCGGCCGCAGAAATTTTTTGTGCGGCGCGCCCCAAAGGGGGTTGACGGGTTAGCCGACACTCCATATAATCTCGTTTCTCTGCTGTTTGTTCCCCGATAGCTCAGTCGGTAGAGCGCCGGACTGTTAATCCGTAGGTCCCTGGTTCGAGCCCAGGTCGGGGAGCCAAAAACGCAAAGGCCCGTTGAAAGTGGACGGGCTTTTTGCTGGTAACCAAACACGCAGATGTACCGATTTATTCCCCGATAGCTCAGTCGGTAGAGCGCCGGACTGTTAATCCGTAGGTCCCTGGTTCGAGCCCAGGTCGGGGAGCCAGACAGCGAAAGGCCCGTCATTCGACGGGCCTTTTGTTTTTCCGGCCGCCCTGTCGCGTTTTCGCGGCCCGGCCCCGCGCATGCTAGAGTCTCTGTCCCGCATTCGCATCCGGTTCCGTCGATGAAGCACCGCCTCCTCCGCGCCACACCCGTCGCCCTCCTGCTCTCCGTTTTCGCCACCGCGCCGCTCGCGCACGCGGAGGAAGTCGGCAGCGTCAACACCCATTTCCGCGTAACGGGCTCCGACCGCGTCGTCGTCGAGGCGTACGACGATCCGGTCGTGAACGGCGTGACCTGCTACGTGTCCCGCGCACGCACGGGCGGCATCAAGGGCACGCTCGGCGTCGCCGAGGATCCGAGCGAAGCGTCGATCGCATGCCGGCAGGTCGGCACGATCAGTTTCAAGGAACCGCTCAAGCAGCAGACCGACGTGTTCAGCGAGCGCATGTCGTTCATCTTCAAGACGCTGCACGTCGTGCGCGTAGTCGACAAGAAGCGCAATACGCTGGTCTACCTGACCTACAGCGACCGCATCGTCAGCGGCAGCCCGAAGAACGCCGTCACCGCGGTGCCGATGCCGGCCGGCACGACGATTCCGGTCAAGTAAAGCCCGCACCCGCCGGGCGCGCGAGCGATACACTGTCGGTTCGACCGATCCCGCGCCCGATCATGTCCGCCACCCGTCTCCCAGACTCCGCACGCTACTGGCGCACGCCGCTGCTGCCGGATGCGGATCTCGTCACGGCTACCTATCGCGACCACACGTTCGCGCCCCACTGGCACGACGCGTACACGATTCCCGTGATTCTCGAAGGCGCGGAACGCTTCACCTATCGCGGCAGCGGCTACGTCGCCGAAACCGGCACCGTGCCCGTGATCAATCCCGGCGAAGTGCATACGGGCTCGCGCGCGGCCGACGAAGGCTGGTGCTATCGCGTCAGCTACCTGCCGGTCGAATTCATCCGCGAACTCGCCAGTGCGATCGCCGGCCGCCCGCAGGACGCACCGTGGTTTGCCCCCGACGTGATTCGCGACGCCGACCTCGCGGCCCGGCTCGCGCTGGCGCACCGGATGATGGAAGCCGGCAGCGAGCGTGCACTGTCCTCGCATGCGCACGGGCAGCCGGCCGGCGATCCGGCGGCCGGCGCACCGCGCATCTACGATCCGCTCGCCGCCGAAACGGCGATGCTCGACGCGCTGTCGACGCTGATCGTGCGTCATGCCGACGCGCTGCCGCGACCGGCGCCGCTCGCGGCGGACGAACCGCGCGTCGAAGCAATGCGCGAGCGGCTCGCCGCCGATCTCACCAGCGCGGTGACGCTCGACGAAGTGGCGCAAGCAGCCGGCCTGTCGCCGTTCCACGCGGCGCGCCTGTTCACCCGTACGACCGGCATGCCGCCGCATGCATGGCGCAACCAGTTGCGCTTGCAGCGCGCGCTGGCGCCGCTGCGCGCGGGCGTGCCCGTCGCCGACGTCGCCGCGGCCAGCGGCTTCGTGGACCAGAGCCACTTCACGCGGCATTTCAAACGGATGTTCGGCGTGCCGCCAGGGCGCTGGCAGGCGAGCTGACACGCGGTTTCCCGTTTACGGTTCCCGACCATCGCTTGCCGCCCTGCGGGCAAGCGCCCATGCATCCGCCCCGCCCCGGCGACCGCAAGAACATACAAGCCCGCCAACCACCGGCCCGCTATCCTCCAGATCATGGAGGAGCACGCTTTGAACCCGACACCCGCATCGCCCCCTCGCCGCCCGCTCAACGAATGGCTCGACGGCGCGCGCGACACGATCCCGATGATGATCGGCGCGGCGCCGTTCGGCGTGATTTTCGGCACGCTCGTCGGCGGCGGCCCGCTCGCTGCGTGGCACGGCGGGCTGATGTCGCTCGCCGTGTTCGCGGGCTCCGCACAGTTCATCGCGCTCGGCCTGATCGCGGGCAGCGCGAGCTTTGTCGTCGTACTCGCGACGACGCTGATCGTGAACCTGCGCCACCTGCTGTACAGCGCGACGCTCGCGCCCTATGTCGCGCACCTGCCGCTGCGCTGGCGCGCCACGCTCGGCGCGCTGATGACCGACGAGGTGTTCGCGGTCGCCTATGCGCACTACCGGCACTTCCCGCCCGGCACGATCGGCCCCCACTACTTCTTCGGCTCCGGGCTCGCGATGTACCTGAACTGGCAGGTCTGGACGCTCGCGGGCATCGGCTTCGGCGCGGCGTTCCCGGGCCTGCAGTCGCTCGGCCTCGATTTCGCGATGGCGGCGACCTTCATCGCGATCGTCGTCCCGCAACTCGGCACGCTGCGCTATTTCGCGGCGGCCGCGACGGCCGGCACGCTCGCGTACTTCTGGCAGGGCTGGCCGTACAAGCTCGGGCTGCTCGGCGCGGTCGCCGCCGGCGTCGCGATCGGCGTCGCACTCACGTTGCTGCACGAACGCGCGCGCGCCGGCTCGCGTACGGAGACCGCATCGTGAGCTACGCACTGCTGATCCTCGGGATGGCCGTCATCACGTACGCGATCCGCACGACGCTGTTCCTGTTCGGCGAACGGCTGACCTTCCCTCCCCTGGTGCGAACCGCGCTCGGCTTCGTGCCCGTCACCGTGCTGACCGCGATCATCGTGCCGATGACCGTGTCGCCGCATGGCGGCACGGCCGAGCTGACCTGGCGCAATCCGCAGCTCGTCGGCGCGCTCGCCGCCGTGCTCGTGTCGGCGGCGACCCGCCGCCCGCTCGTGACGATCGCGGCCGGGCTCGCGGTGTTCTTTTTCTGGCAAGGGATCGTGCTGCCGCACTGGCTGCCCGCCTGAGCGAACGCTCCGCCACGCGCGCTCAAGTTTCCGCGCGCCGCGCCGATATAGGGGATGAAGACCCGCAACCGGCCTCGGCGCGCACCGGTCAGTCGACACTGCGCCCGCACCGGTGCGCCGTGCCGGCCGCCGGCTTGCGCGGGCCGCCATCGAGACGATTCATGGGCCAGATCACCCTTTCCCTCAAAGACGACACGCTCGAGTCCCTGCGCAAGGACTACGACGCGTTCGTCCGCGTGTCGCTGAAACTCGACCCGCAGTTCGCGACGCCGTCGTTCGAGGATTTCCTGCGCGCGAAGCTGCTCGACAACATGGTGCCGCTGACCGAGCACGCGGTGCAGCGAATGCTGCAGGGCGGCCAGTACGCGTGGGCAAAGCGCACGCTCGACAAGGAAGTTCCGGACGTCGTCGCGATCCTGATGCGGCAGGCCGGCGAATTCGGCTTCGGCTTCGCGTCGCGCTCCGAATGGACGCCCGACGAACTCGCAAAGGCGTGCCGCGACTGGGCGAAGGCGATCGTCGCCGAAGCGCAGGGCGACCCGTCGCTGATCGACCCGCTCGCGTCGCAGATCAAGGGGGCGGCCCAGGACATCCAGGCGCTCGAGGAACTGATGCAGACGCCCGCGTGGCGGCTCGCGGAATCGCTGCGGCAACGGATCTACGAGGCCAAGCTCGCATGCGAGATGAGCGTCGGCAGCACCGCGCGCGACAAGCTCGGCGAACTGCGCGGGCTGCTGCGGCTCGGGCTCGCACACGGCTCGTTCCAGAAACAGGAAGCGCAGCAGATCATGGAATACCTGCGGCTGCTGAAACCGGAGATCTTCGTCGAAGAGCCGTACGACGTCTTCGCGCGGCTCGCCGTGTGGCTGCGCGGCGTGTTCACGCCGGCCGCCGCGCGCCCCGCGCAGGGCCAGGGACAAGGACAGCGCCGGCCGTGACCGCGCGCCTGACCTGCTGAAAGCACGAACCCATGAAAACGGCCCGGTTCGCACGAAGCGAACCGGGCCGCCGGACGGCCACCGTCACGGCACGCCGTCCGGGACGCGTATCGTGCGGGGGCGCCGGGCACCGCTTACTGCGTGGCGCCCTGGGCCGATGCACCGCCCTCCGCGCCGACCGATGCGTCGCCTTCGGTCGCTGCGCCGGCCTTCGCCTTGGCCGAGCCGACATGGCTCTTGGCCGACTTCGCGGCATGCTTCGTGTGCTTCTTGGCCGAGTGGACGGCCGACGCCGCCGTATCCTTCGCGCCGTCGGCTGCCGCGCCGACCGCATCGGTTGCGCCGCCGACCGCATTGCCCGACGCGTTCGCGCCGGCGCTGCCCTGCACGCCCGCGCCGACACCCGCCGCCGGGGTCTGCGCCTGCACGCCGGCACCTGCCGCGCCCTGCACCGCCGTGCCCGTCTGGGCAAACGCGGCCGAAGTGGCGAACGCCGTCAACGCGGCACCGATCAGCATCGTACGAATCTTGGACATGACAATCCTCCTCAAGAAGTTGTGGGCGCGGACCGCAGCGATGCGGTCCGTCGCGTCCCCCGCCGCAACACGCAGCAGGTACGACAAAAGACCCGCGGCCCGCACGGCCAGTTCTCGAATCTCTCAGACTGTTACCCACCGTTTCATTTGCTGACGAATCGCTCACAGTCCTTAACAACTGCGGGCCGCGACCGCCCGCGCTCGCGCGCCGGCCCGCGGTGCCGTATGATGCGGGGCGATTCCTCCCGCGCATTGCGCGCCTTCTTCGTCATGCCCAATCTGGATTTCACGCTGACCGGCGAATACGTCGAGCTGCACAACCTTCTCAAGATCACCGGCCTCGCGGACAGCGGCGGCACCGCGAAGCTGATCGTCGCGTCCGGCGCGGTGAAAGTCGACGGCGCGGTCGAGCTTCGCAAGACCTGCAAGATCCGCGCGGGCCAGGTCGTGCTGCTCGGCGACACGCGCATCGCGGTGCGCGAGGCTTAGGCGTTCCCCTGTCCGCGACATGGCCATCGGCGCGCGCGTTCGACACCGTACGAATAAAGCCGTAAGCTAGCCGTCTCTCAAAATAAATACAGACAGCGCGGGCCTGCACCCGCGCGAGCGCCCATTCCATGTCGCATTCCGGTCTCACGCGGACGGCCGCCGCGCCGCCGTCCCTGTCCAGTCACGCCGCCGATACCGCGCGCCTCGCCGCACCGCTCGCGATCGCGCAACTTTCACAGATGGCGATGAGCGTCACCGACACGGTGCTGCTCGGCTCGCTCGGCCCCGATTCGCTCGCGGCCGGCGGTCTCGGCGCGAACTTCTTCTTCGTCATCGTCACCATTCTGCAAGGCGTGCTGTCGTCGGTCAGCGTGAGCGTCGCGCATGCGCGCGGCGCCCAGGCGGAGGACCGCGTGCCGCACATCTACTGGACGGGCTTCGCGCTGTCCGTGCTGCTCGCGATTCCGGCGATCGTCGCGCTGTCGCTGGCCGAACCGATCCTGCTGATGTTCCACGAGCCGCCGCTGCTCGCGCATCACGTCGGCGAATACACGGGCATCCTGCGCTTCGCGGCGCTCGGCAGCCTGATCGGCGTCGGGCTGATGCGCGCGTTCCTGCCGGCGATCGGCGCCGCACGGCGGCTGCTGTGGGTGTCGATCGGCGGTGTCGGCGTCAACGGCGTGCTGAACTACGGGCTGATCCACGGCGCATTCGGGCTGCCACGCCTCGGCTTTCTCGGTTCGGCGGTCGCGACGACGATCACGATCTGGCTCACCGCGCTCGCGCTGATCTGGCTGCTGCACGGCCGGCAGCGCTTCCGCCATTTCGTGACCGCGGCGCGCCCGAAGCTGCCCGTGATGGGCGAGCTGATCGGCATCGGCTGGCCGGTCGCGATCACGTACGGGGTCGAATCGACGCTGTTCCTCGGCACCGGCCTCACGGTCGGCGTGCTCGGCGCGACGTCGCTCGCCGCACACCAGATCGCGCTGAATGTCGCGTCGGTATCGTTCATGGTGCCGCTCGCGATCGGCCAGGCCGCCAACGTCCGCGTCGGCTACTGGGTCGGCGCGGGCTCGCCCGTCGCCGCGCGGCATGCGGGCTTCGTCGCGCTCGCGCTCGGCGTCGCGTTCATGTCGCTGTCGGGCGTCGTGATGATCGTCGCACCGCACACGATCGTCGGCCTGTACCTTCACCTCGACGACCCGACCAACGCGGCCACGGTGTCGCTCGCCGCGTCGCTGCTCGGCATCGCCGCAGTATTCCAGATCGTCGACGGGATGCAGACCGTCGCGTCGGGCGCGCTGCGCGGCCTGAAGGACACGCGCATCCCGATGCTCGCCGCGACCTTCGGTTACTGGGGCATCGGCTTCCCGACCGGCTACTGGTTCGCGTTCCATGCGGGCCTCGGCGCGCGCGGCCTGTGGTGGGGGCTCGCGGCCGGCCTCGCGAGCGTCGCCGCGCTGATGGCGTGGCGCTTTCATCTGAAGACCGCGTCGCTCATCGCGGCGCGGCACTGAGCGCGACACGACACGAAATCGCGGCCGGCGCTATGCTTGTCGGTTGAAGACCCGAAGTCCCGAAGACGCCGCGCGAGCGGCGCGACTGCCTCACGATACGCCCGACGCCGCGCCTTGCGCGGCCTTCCCCCTTTCCAAGAGGAGTGCATCATGAACGAAGCAGTTCGGATGGAACGCGACACGTTCGGCGAGATCGCCGTGCCGGCCGACCGGCTCTGGGGCGCGCAGACCGAGCGCTCGCTGCAGAATTTCCGGATCTCGACGGAGAAGCAGTCGCCCGAGCTGATCCACGCGCTGGCGATCGTCAAGCGCGCCGCGGCAGCCGTGAACCAGTCGCTCGGCGTGCTGGCCGACGACAAGGCGCGCGCGATCATCGACGCGGCCGACGAGATCATCGCCGGCAAGCATCCGCGCGAATTCCCGCTCGCCGTCTGGCAGACGGGCTCCGGCACGCAGACCAACATGAACCTCAACGAGGTGATCGCGAACCGCGCGAGCGAGTTGATGGGCGGCGAACGCGGCGAAGCGCGCAAGGTTCATCCGAACGACGACGTGAACCGCGGCCAGTCGTCGAACGACGTGTTCCCGACCGCGATGCACGTCGCGGCCGCATACGCGATCGTCAACCACCTGCTGCCGGCGCTGCGCACGCTGCGCACGACGCTCGACGCGAAATCGAAGGCGTTCGCCGACATCGTGAAGATCGGCCGCACGCACCTGCAGGACGCGACACCGCTCACGCTCGGCCAGGAGTTTTCCGGCTACGTCGCGCAACTCGACCAGAGTGTCCGTCACGTCGAATCGGCACTGCCGCACCTGTACGAACTCGCGCTCGGCGGCACTGCGGTCGGCACGGGGCTGAATGCGCATCCGGAGTTCGCGGTGCGCGTCGCCGACGAAATCGGCCGGCTGGCGAAGCTGCCGTTCGTGACGGCGCCGAGCAAGTTCGAGGTGATGGCGGCGGCCGACGCGCTGGTGTTCGCGCACGGCGCGCTGAAGACCGTCGCGGCCGGCCTGATGAAGATCGCGAACGATGTCCGCTGGCTCGCGAGCGGGCCGCGCTGCGGGCTCGGCGAGCTGTCGATTCCGGAGAACGAGCCGGGCAGCTCGATCATGCCGGGCAAGGTGAACCCGACGCAGTCGGAGGCCGTGACGATGCTGTGCTGCCAGGTGTTCGGCAACGACGTCGCGGTCAACGTCGGCGGCGCGAGCGGCAATTTCGAGCTGAACGTGTTCCGGCCGATGATCGCGCACAACGTGCTGCAATCGGTGCGGCTGCTCGCCGACGGCGCGCAGAGCTTCAACGACCACTGCGCGGTGGGCATCGAGCCGAACCGCGCGCGCATCGACCTGCTGCTGAACGAATCGCTGATGCTCGTGACGGCGCTCAATCCGCATATCGGCTACGACAAGTCCGCGCAGATCGCGAAAAAGGCGCACAAGGAAGGCACGACGCTGAAGGCCGCCGCGCTCGCACTCGGCTACCTGACCGACGCGGAATTCGATGCGTGGGTGCGTCCCGAGCAGATGATCGGGACGCGGTAACGACAGTACCGACAGGACGACGGGCACGGCGCGAAAGGCGCGGCGCCCGCGCGGTCAGACCGCGCCCTTCGCGACCTCTTCCGGCTTCATCTCGACGATCTTGTCGAGCGCGGCCCGCACGTCGGCCGCATATTTCGCGAGCACCTTCTGCTCGTCGGTCTCGGGCACGAACGGCGGCACCGGCACCGGGTTGCCGTTCTCGTCGACCGCGACGAACACGACGAGGCAGTCGGTCGTCTGGCGCAGCACGCCGCCCTTCGGATCGCCGGCGTGCACGGACACATGGATGTGCATGCTGGTGCGCCCCGTCGCGACGACGCGCGCCTTCAACTCGACGAGATTGCCGACCAGGATCGGACGCTGGAAACGGATGTTGCCGACGCTGACCGTCACGCAATAGCGGCTCGACCAGACGGCCGCGCACGCATACGCGACTTCGTCGATCCACTTCATCAGCGCGCCGCCATGCACCTTGCCGCCGAAGTTCACGGACGACGGCTCGGCGAGGAAGCGGAAGACGGTTTCGGTGCGGTCGAGGGCGGCCGGTACGGGGGACGGTTGGGACATCTTGTTGGCTCCAGGCGGCAGGGGCGCTGTAATCGGGCCATTATACGTTGCACTGCGGCAACGCGTCGCGGCGCGCCCCGTGTGGCGCGGCAGTGCTGGCGCCCCTGAAACGCACACGGATCGGTGCCCGTCAGCGGCGTATCGTGATGCCCTGGTCGATCGTCCCGTACATCTCGAGGCTGCCGCCCCGCTCGCCGGCGGCGCCCGCGCCGCCCTGCGCACAGGCCACGCAGACGAGCGCGGCCGCCAACAGGCAGAAAATCGTCTTCATCATTGCTTCGTGTCACGTGCGGCGGCCCGCTGCCGCCGCGTCCGGCCATTCTACGCGCGCCCCGCGCGGGGCCGCAGTCCGGTCCGCCGCATCGCCGGTGCCCGTGCCGGCACCGCTGCATCCGACATTTCAGCCGGATCGGAAACATCGAATGCCCGCACCCACTACACTGCAGATCATCCCGCCAGACGAGACACGACGATGACCGATCAAGACGACCACCACTTTCCGGGCCTGAGCCGCATCGGCGCACTGATCGCCGACCCGGGGCGCGCCGCGATGCTGTGGGTGCTGATGGACGGCAGCGCACGACCGGCCGGCGAACTGACGATGATCGCGGGGCTGTCGCCGTCCGCGGCGAGCGCACACCTTGCGCGGCTGACCGATGGCGGCCTGCTCGCGCTCGACGTGCGCGGCCGGCACCGCTATTACCGGATCGCATCGTCCGACATCGCGGCATCGCTCGAAGCGCTCGCGAACGTCGCCCGCGCGGCCGCGCCGCACCGCCCGGTTCCGCCGCCGTCGCGCACGGTGCCGGCCGAACTGCGCTACGCGCGCACCTGCTACGACCACATGGCCGGCGAACTCGCGGTGCGCATCTTCGACGGGCTCACCTCGCGCGGCTGGCTGCTCGCCAACGGCGATGCGATCGAGACCACCGAACTCGGCACCCGGGCGCTCGCGCAATGGGGCATCGACGTCGCCCAGCAGCGCGCGCGCCGGCGCCGCTTTGCGTGCGGCTGTCTCGACTGGAGCGAGCGGCGCTCGCATCTCGGCGGCGCGCTCGGCGCCGCGCTGCTCGACAGCTTCTGTACCCACGGCTGGATCGAGCGTTCCGCACGGCCGCGCGTGCTGCGCGTCACCGTGCCCGGACAGCAGGTTTTCGACGGGTGGTTTACGTCCGCTTGACGCCAGTATTGCGGCTGCACGACAACGGCGCGCGATGGACAGGTTTTGTTACATCGCGTGCCATCCGGCTTACAAAACACCGAGCATTGAAACAGGCCGAGCGGATATTGTGAACTCAACGGCACGAATCGACGCGCCGCGACAATGACGAAGACGCTCACCATGGCCACCCTGTTCACGCTCAAGCGAACCGCCCGCTGCACGCTGCTCGCGTTCGCCGCGCTTGCGGCACTGCCCGCCGCATTCGCGCAATCGGCCGATGCCCCGCCGTATGCGGCCGCGGCACGGCAACCGGGCGGCGATCCGCCGGGCCGCGTTGCACGACTCAATTACCTGTCGGGCGCCGTGACGACCGAACCGGCCGGCACCGATACATGGTCGTATGCCGCCGTGAACCGGCCGCTGACGACCGGCGACCAGCTCTGGAACGACGCCGGCGCGCGCTCGGAACTGCACATCGGCTCGACCGCGGTGCGGCTCGGCAATTCGACGAGCCTGTCGGTGCTGAACCTCGACGACTCGACGACACAACTGAAGGTCGGCCTCGGCACCGTATCGACGCACGTGCGCGCGCTGCCGGCCGGCAGGTCATACGAAATCGATACGCCGAACCTCGCGCTCGGCATCACCAGCCCCGGCGACTATCGCGTCGATGTCGCACCGGACGGCGCAAGCACGACGGTTACGGTGCGCAGCGGCAGCGCGACCGTCTACGGCAGCAACGGGCAGTACCCGCTATCGCCCGGACAGCAGGTCGTATTCACCGGCACCGACCTGCAGGTTGCGCAGCAATCGCCAGCGCCGGGCCCCGACTCGCTCGACCGGTGGGCCGCCAGCCGCGATGCGGCCGAGGAGCGCTCGGTATCGGCCCGCTACGTGTCTCGCGACGTTCCCGGCTACCAGGATCTCGACGCGAACGGCACGTGGCGCGAAACCCCGAATTACGGCTCGGTATGGGTGCCGAACGACACGCCGGCCGACTGGGCGCCGTATCACGACGGCCACTGGATCTGGCAGGCGCCGTGGGGCTGGACGTGGGTCGACGATGCACCGTGGGGCTTCGCGCCGTATCACTACGGCCGCTGGGCGTACGTGGACGATAGCTGGGCATGGGTGCCCGGCCCGATGGTCGTCAGCGAGCCGCCCGTCTATGCGCCGGCGCTCGTCGCGTTCGTCGGCGGCGGCGGCGGTCCCGACTGGAGCGTCGCGCTTACCGTCGGCGGCGTCGCCGCGGCCGGCTGCGCATGGTTCGCGCTCGGCCCGGGCGAGCCGTGGCACCCGGGCTGGGGCGGCTGGAGCCCGCACTACTACGACCGCGTGAACCGCAACATCGTGGTGAACAACGTCAACGTGAACGTGAACAAGACCGTGAACGTGACGAACATCACCAATATCACCAATATCACCAACATCAACAAGACGTACGTGAACTTCAACGCGCCGCACGCGATCACGGCCGTGCCGGCCTCCGCGTTCGTGCACGGTCAGCCTGTTGCGCACTTCTCGCAGCACGTCGATCCGCAGCAATGGCGCAACGCGCACGTGACGCCGGGTACGCCCGGCATTGCGCCGGTGCGCCAGAGCTTTACCGGCGGGCTGCGCAATGCCGCCTACCGTCCGCCGGAGGCGATCGCGCAGCACCCGTACGTCGCGACGCGCAATCCCGCGGTGCCGGCCGCGTATCGCGACCAGGCCGCCGCCCACCTCGCGCAACAAGGCGGGCGCGTACCGGGCGCCGGCGCCCCCGTCGTGAAGACGAACGTGCCGGCCGACTACACGGCTCGCCCGGTTCGTGTTCCGGGCAACCCGAACGGCGGCGCATGGGCCATGCACAACGTGCAACTCGTGAATCCGCACGGCCCCGTCGTGCAGCCGTCACGCGCGCCGCGCGAAAGCCAGCCGCCCGCCGTGCAGGCCGGACGGCCGGGCGCACCGGTGCCGGTGCCTGGCGCGCCGACAATTGCACGGCCTGCGAACGGCGAGAACCCCAATGCGCCACGCTTCGTCAACGGCGGCATGCCGCAGGCACCGGGCAACCCGGCGCCGCATCAGGCATTCGGGCCCGGAAACGGCGTCCCGCATCCGCCGATGGCCGGCAATTTCCCGTCGGGCATCGGCAACGCACACGCAGCCGACACGCCGTCGCCCGCGTGGATGCAGCCGCATGCGCCGATGGAGCGCCAGCGCCCCACGCCGCCGACCGCGCTTCACGCGGCAGGACAAAATGCGCTGCCGCCCGTGCGCAGCGCGGTGCCAGTACCGGTACCGCATCCTGACGGCGCGCCGGCACCGCAGGGCGCGCAGCCCGGCGGCCGGAACGAAGCGCCGCGCGCACTGCCGCAACCGCGGTTCGACAATACGGCGCAGGTCCCGCAGCCGCGCCCGCGCCCCGATTTCCCGACGCCGGCCCAGCATGCGCAGCCGCAACCGGAACGGGCCGCCCCCGCGCCGCAACCGCGCCCCGAATTCGCGCAACCGGCACCGCACCGCGAAGTCGCGCCGCCGCGCGTGAACGAGTACCGCCCGCCTGCTCCCGCCGTGCATGAAATGCCGCACCCGCAGCCGCAGGCGCCGCGTGTGGAGCCCCGGCCGTCGATGCCCGCGCCGCACATGGAACCGCGACCGTCGATGCCCGCGCCCCGGATGGAGCCGCGGCCGCAACCGGCGCCGCACGTCGAGGCGCCGCGCCCGAGCAACCCGCCGCCGCAAGGCGGACACGATGAGCGGCACCGCCAGTAAGTGCCGCAAACGTGAAACAAAAAAGCCCGACCGGCATCAGCCGGTCGGGACTTCTTTCCGTGGGACCCGCGGGTCGGTAAACCCGCGCGGCCCGCTCCGCGCGATCAGACCGCCATCGGCGCGGTCAGCGGCTCGTGGTGGCGGTAGCCGACGAGCGAGAAATCGGACGGCTCGATCTGCTCCAGCCACTCGGGCGCATAGACGCCCGTCTTCGCGTAGTCGGGCACGCGCTCGGCGATCTCGAGCCGCGGGCTTTCGTACGGCTCGCGCGTGAGCTGCTGCTGCAGCATGTCGAGCTGGTTCTCGTAGATGTGCGCATCGCCGATGAAATACGTGAACCAGCGCGGTGTGTAGCCCGTCAGCCGGCCGACGAGCGACAGCAGCGCGGCCCCTTCCGTCAGGTTGAACGGCGTGCCGAGCCCGACGTCGTTGCTGCGGATGTACAGGCACAGCGAAATCTCGCGCTTCGTCGCATTCGGCAGGAACTGGTACAGCAGATGGCACGCGGGCAGCGCGATCTGGTCGAGCACGGCGGGATTCCATGCGTGAAACAGGATGCGACGGTCGGCCGGATTCTCCATGATCGTGTCCAGGCACTGACGCAGCTGGTCGATCGCCTTGTACAGCAGCACCTTAGGCGCGCCGTCTTCGTCGAAACGCGTGACGATCCGGAAACCGCGGCGCGTCGCGTCGGCGATCTGCGCGTCGGCGCCCGCGTCGAGCACCTTGTAGCCCGGCCACTGGCGCCATTGCACGCCGTACACGTCGCCGAGATCGTCGACGCCCTGGCGATACGGGTTCGCGAGCCACTGCGCGTTCTCGTTCGCGTTCGCATCCCACACCTTGCAGCCAAGCGCGCGGAAATCGGCCGCGCTGCGCGACGCGCGCAGGAAGCCGACCAGTTCACCGATCGCGGACTTGAACGCGAGCTTCTTGGTCGTGACGGCCGGGAAGCCTTGCTGCAGGTCGAAGCGCAGCATCGCGCCCGGCATGCTGATGGTGCGGATCCCCGTGCGGTTCTCCTGCCAGGTGCCGGTATCGAGAATGGTACGAACGAGGTCGAGATACTGTTTCATGCGGGTTCCTTCGGCCGCGAGGGCGGCCGTACCCGCCAATTTTAGCAAGCGTGATGCGGAAGCTCCGGCAACGGCGCCGAAAACCCTGCCAGCGTGTCGCCGCGATCGCGCATTCCGTGCGCGCACATCAGCCGGTAGAGCGTGACACGCGACACGCCGAGTTCGCGCGCGGCATCCGCGAAACGGCCGCGATGGCGCAGCAGCGCCTGCTCGATCGCCTGTCGTTCGGCCGCCTCGCGCGCCTCCAGCAGCGACACGGGCGCGAGCGTCGCGTAGTCGTTCAGCTCGAGATCGGCCGCTGTGATCATCCGGCCTTCCGACATCACGATCGCGCGGCGCACGCGATTGATCAGCTCACGCACGTTACCCGGCCACGAATAGCCGTACAGCGAGGCCACCGCATCAGGGGAAAAGCCGCGCAGACGGCGATGCGCATCGCCCTTGAAACGCTCGAGCATGTGGCGCGCGAGCACCTCGATGTCCTTGCCGCGCGCGCGCAGCGGCGGCTCCTCGATCTTCAGCACGCACAGGCGATGGAACAGGTCTTCGCGGAACCGCCCTTCGCGCAACGCCGTTTCCATGTCCACGTGCGTCGCGCAGATCACGCGCACATCGACCGGTACCGACACGTGCGCACCGAGCCGCTCGATCTTGCCTTCCTGCAGGAAGCGCAACAGGCTCGCCTGGCTTTCGAGCGGCAGGTCGCCGATCTCGTCGAGAAACAGCGTGCCGCTGTTGGCCGCCTCGACGCGGCCGATCTTGCGCTGGTTCGCGCCGGTGAATGCACCGCGCTCATAGCCGAACAGCTCGGCCTGCAGCAGCGTCGACGGGATCGCTCCGCAATTGATCGCGATGAACGGCGCCTGCGCGCGCGACGAGCGCTCGTGAATCGCGACCGCCGTCAGTTCCTTGCCCGTGCCCGATTCGCCGGAGATGAACACCGGCGCATCGGTCGCCGCGACGCGACGGATTGTTCTGAAGAGTCCGAGCATCGCATCGCAGGTGCCGACCATCTCGCCTTCGCTGCGCCCTGCACCGGCGGGCGGTGCAACGGGCTCGGTCAGCGCGACCATGCCATGCGCATGACCGACGGTCTCGACGATCCGCGACATCTCGTACGGCATCGTCACGTAGTCGAAGCAATAGTCGCGAATGAGATGGCGCAGCGTGGCGTCCTGCAACTGGCCGCGCCGCGTCGCGGCAATCCAGCCGATGTGCTGGATGCTCAGGCAGGATTCGAGTTCGCGCAGGTCAGAGGGCTTGAAGCCCGGCGAGAAATCGAGCAGGCCGGCCGTTGCAACGCCGTGCTGTACGACGCGCCGTACGTCGCGTACGGTCTCCGCAAGATCGACGCGCCAACCGCATTCGTCGAAATGGTCGCGCAACGCGTCGTTCGGTTCGCGCGAATAGTAGATCACGTGCCGCTGATCGGCTCCCATATGCCCACCCCGTTCATCAACCATCTAACGATTGCCGCGCACGTCAAGTCACGTGCGAAAGGATCGAATCGGGTCAGCCAGAGGTGGCTCGATTCGCCATGCCGATGCGCGGCAACGACAATGCCTCGCATGATGGCGCCTGTCTCGCGTCCGTTTTTTTTGTTCAAGACAGCTTAGTTATAGGCACTGAATACGACAAACCGATTTCAGTGCCCCAGGCGATCCGGCCGAATCGCTCAGGAAGTCGACGCATGTCAATCATCTGCACATAGCACTTGCGCAGCGAAGTGTTCTTTCATCGACACACGCGTCGATTTTCATCCTTGAAGCGTATCGATTGAATCCGCAGTATTCCCAAGCCCCCTCGTTTCAGGCCTGAAACATTTTCAGGCGTTTTCCGCCACAATTCTCAACGCTTGCGCACGAATCGCAGTCGCGACAACGGTCCCGGCGCGATGGCATGTATTTCGCTGGATACGGAATACATCGGAGACAGCGACCATGCGACAACACCCTTTGCTTTCTTTCGTGCCGATGGCGATTGCGCTCGCGGCCGCCGGCCCGCCCGTACCGGCGCACGCGGATGAAAACGTGAAGCTGGATCGCGCGATGCTGCTTGCCGAAAACGCGCCAAGCATGCAGCCCGGCAACGGGTTCGGCATCGTGAACGTGTCGGCACCGCAACCGCTGCCGGTCGGCAAGACTTCGGTGACGCTGTGGGACGAGATCCCGCCCCCGCCCCTGTTGCCGACGCCGCTCCCGGCACCGCAGCCAGGCGAGGTGCAGCACGCGATGGAAAGAAACGCGCAAGGCACCACGCGCCAATCCATTCGCTGAGGATTCCGTATTTATTCGCATCAGCCGTACGGCATCGATCGCGACCACCCTCACCGCTCCCGCAACGCGAAATGGTTTTGTGCTCCGTCCCCCGGCGGGCACCCTTTTTATTCAATCCGTCGCCGCGACGCATTGCATCGCGCGTCGCGGCGCGCAGCACCGGAATGCCGACGCACGCGCGCGGAATCCGGCAAGCACCGCCTTCCGGTAGAATCGGCGCCATTCCGGCTTTCCTCTTTCCCGACCTTCATGACGACGTTGACCCTGATCGTCGCGCGTGCCCGCAACGGCATCATCGGCCGCGACAACCAGTTGCCCTGGAAACTTCCCGAGGATCTCGCGTTCTTCAAGCGCACGACGATGGGTGCGCCGATCGTGATGGGCCGCAAGACCCACGAGTCGATCGGCCGGCCGCTGCCGGGCCGCCGCAACATCGTCGTCACGCGCGACGCAGCGCGTCGCTTCGATGGCTGCGACACGGTCACGTCGCTCGCCGACGCGCTGGCGCTCGCCGCGCGCGACGGAGTGCCCGAGGCTTTCCTGATCGGCGGTGCGCAACTCTACGCGGAAGGCCTCGTGCTCGCGGATAAGCTGGTCGTCACCGAGATCGATGCCGACTTCGACGGCGATGCGTCGTTCCCGGCGCCCGACGCCGCGCACTGGCAGGAAGTCTCGCGCGATGCACACCAAGCTGCCGCACCGAATGCATTCGGTTATGCGTTCGTCGTCTACGAGCGCAAGCGCGGCTGACGCGTCATGCACAATGAGAAAAACCCGACCGGCTCGCGCCGGTCGGGTTTTTTCGTTTCGTGGCGGCCTGCGCCGCGCGCGGCTTACTGCCCTGCGATCGTCATCTGCTCGATCAGCACCGAGCCCGTTTCCTTCGTACCGCGCACGATCGAATCCGCGCCGATCGCGACGATATGGCGGAACATCTCCTGCAGCGTGCTCGCGACGGTGATTTCCTCGACTGGATACTGGATCACGCCGTTCTCAACCCAGAAACCCGCCGCACCGCGCGAATAGTCGCCCGTCACATAGTTCACGCCCTGCCCCATCAGCTCGGTCAGCAGCAGGCCCGTACCGAGCTTCTTCAGCATCGCGTCGAAATCGTCGCCCGGCTGCGTGTTCGAGCTGCGCAGCGCGAGGTTGTGCGAGCCGCCCGCGTTGCCGGTGGTCTGCGTGCCGAGCTTGCGTGCCGAATAGGTCGACAGGAAATAGCCTTCGACGACGCCGTCCTTGACGACGCTGCGCGCGCGCGTACGCACGCCTTCCTCGTCGAACGGCGCGCTGCCCATCGCGCGCGGCACATGCGGATCCTCGACGACCTGGATGTGCGGCGCAAACACCGGCTTGCCGAGGCTGTCGACGAGGAACGACGTCTTGCGGTACAGTGCACCGCCGCTCACGGCCTGCACGAATGCGCCGAGCAGTCCGGCCGCGAGCGGCGCCTCGAACAGCACGGGTACCTTGCGGGTGTCGAGACGGCGCGCGCCCATCCGCGCGAGCGCACGCTCGGCCGCGTAACGGCCCACCGCTTCGGGTGCCGCGAGATCGATCGCGCTGCGCTTCGACGAATACCAGTCGTCGCGCTGCATGTGACGGCCGGTGCCCGCGATCGGTGCGCATGCGATGTAGTGGCGCGAGTACGGATAGCCGGACAGAAAGCCGCGCGACGTCGCGAGCACGAATTGCGAATGCTGCGCCGACACGCTCGCGCCTTCCGAATTGCGGATCTGCGGGCTGACCGCGAAGGCGGCATCTTCCGCACGGCGGGCGAGCTCGACAGCCTCGTCGGCCGTCAGCGCCCACGGGTGATAGAGATCGAGGTCGCGCGGGTCGGTTTCGAGCAGCTCGGCCTCGGCGAGACCGGCCGCTTCGTCCTCGGCCGTGAAGCGTGCGATGTTGTACGCAGCGGCGACGGTATCCTTGATCGCGGCCGGCGAAAAGTCCGACGTGCTCGCGTTGCCGCGCTTCTTGCCGATGAACACGGTCACGCCGACCATCTTGTCGCGGTTGTGCTCGATCGTTTCGACTTCGCCGCGGCGCACCGACACCGACAGGCCGTCGCCCTCGGAGATTTCGGTCGCGGCGTCCGTCGCGCCGAGTGCCTTCGCATGGCGAAGGATGTCCGACGCGATTTCTTTGAGCTGGTCCTGCGTGTGCGGGAAATAGCGCGCTTGTACGTCGAGATTGGCTGCCATCGTCTTGGTATCCGGTGGCGGGCGGGCGCCCGCATGTTCAAAATGTTGCGTATCCCGCGATCATAGCAAGGTCCGGGGCCGGGCACAGACAAGCTTGGGGTGTCCGCGCCGCGATACAATGCCGCCCATGACACGCAAAACCCGAATCCAGCCGATCGAGCATGCCGTCGAGGACGACGACAACGGCTACGATCGCCCCAGCAAATCCCAACTCAAGCGCGAGATGCACGAGCTGCAGGTGCTCGGCCAGGCGCTCGTCGATCTGCCGAAGGATGCGCTGAAGCGCATGCCGATGCCTGAAAGTCTGTCGGACGCCGTTCGCGAGGCCCGCCGGATCACCGATCACGAAGGCAAGCGCCGCCAGCTCCAGTACGTCGGCCGCGTGATGCGCTCGCTGACCGACGACGAGACGGCCGCGCTGCGCACCGCGCTCGACGCGCAGCGCGGCGTGAACAAGGCCGCGACGGCCCGCCTGCACTGGATCGAGCGCACGCGCGACCAGTTGCTCGCCAACGACGACGCGCTGACCGAATTCCTGCGCCAGCACCCCGAAGCCGACATCCAGGAAGGCCGCACGCTGATCCGCAACGCGCGCAAGGAAGCGCAGCAAGGCAAGCCGCCGCGCTACTTCCGCGAGCTGTTCCAGTGGATCAAGACCGCGAGCGGCACGCCCGGCGGGGATGACGATGCGGCCGACGACGCCGGAGACGATCATGACGACGACGAAGCCTAACCACCCGGACGAGCTCGTCGTCGGTCTCGTATCGATCAGCGACCGTGCCAGCACGGGTGTCTACGAAGACAAGGGCATTCCGGCGCTACAGGAGTGGCTCGCTGGCGCGCTGGTCTCGCCGTGGCGCGCCGAAACGCGGCTGATCCAGGACGACGCGCCGACGATCTCCGCCACGCTCGCCGAGCTCGTCGACGTCACCGGCTGCGACCTCGTGCTGACGACCGGCGGCACGGGCCCGGCGCGCCGCGACGTGACGCCCGAGGCCACGCTGGCCGTGGCGACGAAGGAAATGCCCGGATTCGGCGAACAGATGCGGCAGATCAGCCTGAATTTCGTGCCGACTGCGATCCTGTCGCGGCAGGTCGCGGTGATCCGCGAGACGGCCGACCATGCGGCGCTGATCATCAACCTGCCTGGCCAGCCGAAGTCGATCCAGGAAACGCTCGAAGGGCTGCGCGATGCCGACGGCAAGTCGACCGTGCCCGGCATCTTCGCCGCGGTGCCCTACTGCATCGACCTGATCGGCGGCCCGTACATCGAGACCGACGCCGCAGTGGTCGCGGCGTTCCGGCCGAAAAGCGCGCAGCGCGCGCCTCGCTGAGCGCGTGCCGGCCCGCTCAGGCGGCCGGCGCGGACTCGCCTGCCGACGCCGACGCCGATGCGGCCGGAATCAGGAAATGCTCGCGGTAGTACTTCAGCTCGTCGATCGACTCGTGGATGTCCGCGAGTGCCGTGTGCATCGCGCGCTTCTGGAAGCCCTTGTAGATCGCGGGCTGCCAGCGGCGGCACAGCTCCTTCAGCGTGCTGACGTCGAGATTGCGGTAGTGGAAGAATTTCTCGAATTCCGGCATCCAGCGCGCCATGAAACGGCGGTCCTGGCAGATCGAGTTGCCGCACATCGGCGACTTGCCGGGCGACACGTACTGCGCGAGGAACGCCTGCAGTTGTGCGGCCGCTTCCGCCTCGGTCACGGTCGACGCGCGCACGCGGTCGATCAGGCCCGAGCGGCCGTGCGTCGACTTGTTCCAGTCGTCCATTTTCGCGAGCGTTTCGTCGCTCTGGTGGATTGCGAACACGGGGCCTTCGACGGCAACGTCGAGCGTGGAATTGGTCACGACGACCGCGATCTCGATGATGCGGTCGTTATCCGGGTCGAGGCCCGTCATCTCCATGTCGAGCCAGACGAGGTTCAACTCGTTGCGCACGAGCGCGGGCTGGCTGGCGGAAGCGGCGGTATCGGTCATGAGTCATCCTGGAAAATGGCGGACGGCGCGCGGCGCCGCCCGGGCGGCCGGCATCGCATCAGCGGGCCCGGTCCGCAAGAACATATAATTCTCGCATAGAACCCTTTGGCGCCTTCGATGTCACCCTTTTCGTTCACCCTGCTGTTCGCGCTCGCCGTGCTCGCGATGGTCGTCACCAAGCTGTGGCTCGCGTCGCGGCAAATCCGCTTCGTCGCCGCGCACCGCAACGGCGTGCCCGCGCAGTTCAGCGCAACCATCCCGCTGACCGCCCACCAGCGCGCGGCCGACTATACGGTCGAGCGTACCCGGCTGACGATGCTCGAGATCGTCGTCAGCGCGGCCGTGCTGGTCGGCCTCACGCTGCTCGGCGGCGTCGGCGCGCTCGACACGCTGCTGACCGGCTGGCTCGGCCGCGGCTACGGGCAGCAGGTCGCGCTCGTCGCCGCGGTGCTCGTGATCACGGGCGTCATCGACGTCCCGTTCGAGTATTACCGCCAGTTCGGGATCGAGCAGCGTTTCGGCTTCAACCGGATGACGAAGCGGCTGTTCTTCACCGACATGCTGAAAAACTCGCTGCTCGGCGCCACGCTCGGCCTGCCGCTGCTGTTCGTCGTGCTGTGGCTGATGAACCAGGCCGGCAGCCTGTGGTGGCTGTGGACCTGGATCGTCTGGGTCGCGTTCCAGATGCTCGTGCTGCTGATCTACCCGACCTTCATCGCACCGCTCTTCAACAAGTTCGAACCGCTGAAGGACGACGCGCTGCGCTCGCGCATCGAGTCGCTGATGAAGCGCTGCGGCTTCGCGGCGAAGGGGCTGTTCGTGATGGACGGCAGCCGCCGCTCCGCGCACGGCAACGCGTACTTCACGGGCTTTGGCGCATCGAAGCGGATCGTGTTCTTCGACACGCTGCTCGCGCGCCTGTCCGGCCAGGAAATCGAAGCCGTGCTCGCGCACGAACTCGGTCATTTCAAGCGCCGCCACGTGATGAAACGGATGCTCGTGTCGTTCGTGCTGAGCCTCGTGCTGCTCGCACTGCTCGGCTGGCTGGCGCAACGCACCTGGTTCTATACGGGGCTCGGCGTCACGCCGTCGCTCGACACGAGCAACGCGGGCGCCGCGCTCGTCCTGTTCTTCCTCGCGATTCCCGTGTTCCTGTTCTTCGCGACGCCGTTCAGCAGCCTCACGTCGCGCAAGCACGAATTCGAGGCCGACGCGTTCGCGGCCAGCCAGACCGACGCGCAGGATCTCGTCAGCGCGCTCGTGAAGCTCTATGAAGACAACGCATCGACGCTGACGCCCGACCCCGTCTACACGGCCTTCTACTACTCGCATCCGCCCGCATCGCAGCGGATCGACCGCCTGATGCAGCACGCATGAGCCGGCCGACCTCCCGCAAGCCGGCCCCGCGCGCGTCGGGCGCGCAACGTGTCGAAGGCCGCGTGATCGCGGCGCACGGCCGCCACTACATCGTCGCGCCCGACGACGGCAGCCCGATGCTGCAATGCTTCCCGCGCGGCAAGAAGAGCGACATCGCGGTCGGCGACCGCGTCGTCTACGAACACGCGTCGGCCGACCAGGGCGTGATCGTCGAGATCGGCGAACGGCGCAACCTGCTGTACCGTTCCGACCAGTTCAAGTCGAAGCTCTTCGCGGCCAACCTCGACCAGTTGCTGATCGTGCTCGCGACCGAGCCCTATTTCAGCGAGGACCTGCTCGGCCGCGCGCTGATCGCCGCCGAGGCGAACGAGCTGAAGCCGCTCGTCGTGCTGAACAAGATCGACGTCGAGGCTGCGCTGCCGGTCGCGCGCGAGCGCCTCGCGCCGTACCGCGCGCTCGGATACGACGTGCTCGAGCTGTCGGTGAAGGGCTCGCCCGACGACGCGCGCGCGCAACTGATGCCGCACCTCGCCGGGCATTCGACGATCCTGCTCGGCCAGTCCGGGATGGGCAAGTCGACGCTCGTGAACCTGCTCGTTCCCGATGCCGAAGCCGCGACGCGCGAGATCTCGGCCGCGCTCAACAGCGGCCGCCACACGACGACGTTCACGCGCCTCTACCCGCTGGAGGGCGGCGGCGCACTGATCGATTCGCCGGGCTTCCAGGAATTCGGCCTCTACCATCTGACGGAAGGCCGTCTCGAACGCGCGTTTCCGGAGTTCCGGCCGCTGCTCCCGGACTGCCGTTTCTATAATTGTCATCATCTGCACGAGCCCGGCTGCGCGATTCTCGAAGCGGTCGACGACGGCCGCATCGCGCCGTCCAGGCATGCGCTGTATGCGCAGCTCGTGCACGAGGCGAGCCAGATCGTCCGCTGATCGCGCGACAGGCGCACGGCGGCCGGCACCGTTCGGGCCGGCCTTCACCGACAGGAGCCGCCATGCGTTTCAAGGCACCCAATCTTGCGACGGCGCAGCATTGGGCCAACGTGCTTCAGGCGGCCGGCATCGGCTGCGAGCTGCATAACTGCTACGCGACCGGCGCGCTCGGCGGCCTGCCCGCCGATGCGTGCACGCCCGAGCTGTGGCTCGACGACGAACGCGACGACGCGCTCGCGCGCCGGCTCCTCGATGCCGCATCGAACGGCCCGTCGGCCGGCGCTGCGCCGTGGCGCTGCCGGCAGTGCGGCGAGGCGCTCGAGGCCCAGTTCACGGCCTGCTGGCAATGCGGCGCCGTGCGCGATCCGCTCGACGACTGACCCACAGCAAAAAGGCCGGCGTCATGCCGGCCTTGGTCTTTCATCGGGTGCTGCGCCGCCCTGTCACGATACCCAGACGGCAAGCGTCAGCATCAGCAGCAGGATCATCCACAGGATCACCGCACGCCAGACGAGGCCAACCGCCGACTGCAGCGTCCGCGGCGTGCAATCGTCACCGACCGTCAGCGGACCGCTGTCGCCGACCGCCAGCGCGTCGAGGCTCGACGGTTCCGCGAGCGGCCCTGCGAGACGTGCGCCGAGGGCTCCACTGCCGGCTGCCAGCAGCACGCCGTCGTTCGGGTCGGGCCACTGACGCGTGTGGTTGCGCCACGCGTAGATCGCATCCTCGAAATTGCCGACGATCGCGAAGCCGAGTGCGGTCAGTCGCGCGGGAATCCAGTCGATCACGAAGAACGCGCGTTGCGCGAATGTCGAAAAGGCGGCCGTGCGGTCGTCGCCCGGCGTCGACCAGCTACGTGCGAGGTATTCGGAAATCCGGTACAGCACGGCACCGGCCGGGCCGATCGGCAGCACATACCAGAAGAACACGCCGAACACGTGGCGATGCGATGCGACAACCGCGTGAATCAGCGTGTGGCGGACGATCTCGCCAACCGGCATGTCGACCGTGTCGATGCCCGTCCACTCGCGCAGGATTTCACGCGCGCGCGGCACGTCGTCGTTGTTGAGCGCGAGGTGGATGTCGGTGAAGTAGTGGCTGAACTGGCGGAAGCCGAGCGTGAAATACACGACGACCACGTTCCACAGGAATGCGAGCACGAAGCTCACCTTGTACAGCAGGAAATAGACCAGCGCGACGATCAGTACCCACGGCAGCACGACCGCGAGCCACGCGAGGATACCGTGCTTCTGCTTGCCGGCGTCGAGACCATGCGCGACGGTTTCCGCATGAAACTGGAACAGCGTGAACACCGGATTGTTCGGCGACAACGCGCGGACCTGTTCGATGATGAGGGCGAGGAGAACCGAAAAGAAAGTCATGCGTGGCGCCGTCTTCGGAGTTATGTCATTTTTTGCATAACGATAGCACAGCGTAAGCCCCGCATGGCTGCCGGCGCGGTCGCCCGGCGGCCGGCCGCGCGCGCCGGCCGGTGTGTGCGCCTATGCGGCGGCCAAGAAGCGGTACAGATTGCGAAACATGCCGGCAGTTGCGCCCCAGATGAAGTAATGCCCGCCTGGTTCGCCGTTCGGATAAGGCATCGCAAAAAAACGACGCTCGCCGCCTTCCCAGCGAAACACGCGGACCTGATGGTTCGCGGGATTCATCAGGAACGCGAGCGGCACCTCGAAGATCTCGGCAACTTCGAACGTGTCGGCCTGCGTCGTGAACGGCGGATGCACGAGGCCGACCACCGGCGCCACGCGGAAGCCGGTGCCGGTCAGGTAGTCGGGCAGCGCGCCGAGGATCTCGACGCGTTCGGCAGCCAGCCCGATCTCTTCCCTCGCCTCGCGCAACGCGGTGGCGGTCGCATCGCGGTCGAACGGTTCGCGACGGCCGCCGGGAAAGCTGATTTGCCCGGCATGGTCGTTCAGGTGATCGGCGCGCTGGGTCAACAGCACGGTGAGGCCCGACTCGCGGGCGACGAGCGGCACGAGGACGGCCGCACTACGCGGATCGACGCCTTCCTGCAGCCTCGCCTCTCCGGGCTCGACGCTCCAGTCGAGCGTGCGCGCGAAACGGTCGCGCAAGCCGGACGGCGTCATCAGGCCGGGATCGATGGCCGGCAGGCCGGCGCCGGTGCCTTCGACCGGCAAGACTTCGGGATCGATGATGGGGCGGCGATTCAATGGGGCTCTCGGGTTCGTGTCGTATCGAGCATATTGTCGCGCCAGAATGAAAAAAGCACCCAGGTGGGTGCTTTTTCCTTACAGCTCTTACTCTTGGGAAGCTGCTGCGGTGCGATCCTTCGACACCAGCTTTTCCTTGATACGAGCCGACTTGCCCGAACGCTCGCGCAGGTAGTACAGCTTCGCGCGACGCACGTCGCCGCGGCGCTTCACGACGATGCTTGCCAGCAGCGGCGAGTACGTCTGGAACGTACGCTCGACGCCTTCGCCCGACGAGATCTTGCGGACGATGAAGTTCGAGTTGAGGCCACGGTTGCGAATCGCGATCACGACGCCTTCGTAAGCCTGAACGCGCTTGCGGTTACCTTCAACCACGTTCACGTTCACGATCACCGTGTCGCCCGGGGCGAATTCGGGGATCGTCTTGCCGGCGAGCGCGCGCTCGATTTCTTCCTGCTCAAGTTTTGCGATGAGGTTCATCACTGACTCCTATTGCCATCGTGTCGGCGTTTGCGCCTGCCTGCTCCCAGGCCGGCCCCGATAGAGGATGGGTTCACATCAGGCGCCGCGCACGCATGCACGGCACCGCCAATTCCCGCCCGCGACGCCGCCTCAGGAGGCGTCCTTCGCTTCGCGTGCGAGGTTCGCGAGCCACGCCTCGTCGGCACGGCTCAACAACTTTTCGCGACGCGCCCGGACGATCAGGTCCGGCCGCTTCCGCAACGTATTCCGCAATGCTTCCTGCCGCCGCCACCGCTCGATCTCGGCATGATGCCCGCCGAGCAGCACGTCCGGCACGCGCACGCCATCGTATTCCTCGGGGCGCGTGTAGTGCGGACAATCGAGCAGGACGTCGACGAAACTGTCCTGCACGGCCGACTGCGAATCGTTCAGCACGCCGGGCAGCAACCGCACGACCGCATCCATCATCGCCATCGCCGGCAGTTCCCCGCCCGACAGCACGAAATCGCCGAGGCTGATTTCCTCGTCGACGCAACGGTCGAGCAGGCGCTGGTCGATCGCTTCGTAGCGGCCACACAGCACGACGACACCCGGCTCCTGCGCCATCCGCACCGCTCGCTCGTGCGTGAGCGGCGCGCCCTGCGGCGACATCATCACGACACGCGTGCTCGCGATGCCCTGCTCCGCCTGCGCTGCCTTCGCAGCGCCGATCGCGGCTTCGAGCGGCCTGGCCAGCATCACCATGCCCGGACCGCCGCCGTACGGACGATCGTCGACCGTGCGGTAGTTGTCCGTCGTGAAATCACGCGGGTTCCAGGTGCGCAGCCCGAAGCGCCCTTGCTTGACGGCCCGGCTGGTGATTCCCCAGTCGGTCAGTGCGCGGAACATCTCGGGAAAGAGCGTGACGACGTCGAACTGCACCGCGCTCTCGGTAACCTGGTTCATTTCAGTAATCGGCTTCCCAGTCGACGACGATGCGACGCGCCGCCTGATCCACCGTTTTGACGTAGACGCCGACAAACGGAATCAACCGTTCGTCGGTAGTCGGCTGACCGTCTTTGCCGGTCGCCGGATACTCGACACGCATGATCGAATGCACGCCGTTGTCGATCATCCCGCTCACCTTCCCGAGCGCCACCGATTGCTCGTTGACGACATCGAGACCGATCAGGTCGACCCAATAGAATTCGTCCGCGGCCAGTGCCGGGAAATCTTCCCGGCGCACGAACACGCGAAAGCCGCGCATAGCCAGCGCAGCATCGCGGTCGCTGACGCCCGCGGGTTGCGCAACGACCGTGTCGCTGTGCGTCTTCGACTGCATGATGCGGACGGAAAGCCGCTCCGCACCTCGTTCCAGCCACCAGCGGCGCGCGTTAAGCAGCGCGTCGCCGCCGCGACCGGCGTCGGCATGCGTCGCCACCTTGATCCAGCCCTTCAGGCCGTAGGCGTCGACCACCGCCCCGACCTCGACAGCATCGTCGGGCCAAGCTTGCATCGCTTCGAGGCTACCTGGTTCGGCAGCCTGTCCGGCGTTCGCGACAACGTCGCGCTCGACCGGCTTGCGGACGAATGCGCCGAATGACGCACGCCCGCGCCTTGCATTACCGGAATCGTGACCCGCCATCAATGCACCTCACAGCCGGCACGACCGGCACACCGTGCCATGTTAGGCAGCCGGTTGCGCCTTTTGCGCTTCCTTCACGAGACGCTGGACGGTCGGCGACAGTTGCGCACCAACGCCTTGCCAGTACGTCAGGCGGTCCTGAGCGATACGCAGCGATTCGCCCTTCGTGGCGACCGGGTTGTAGAAGCCGACGCGCTCGATGAAGCGGCCGTCACGACGGTTACGCGAATCGGTAGCAACGATGTTGTAGAACGGGCGCTTCTTCGAGCCGCCACGAGCCAGACGGATGATAACCATATGATGTCCTTCGGAAAACCGGGTTCGAAACTACTGAAACACGCGATTATAGCCGGAAACCAGAGGTACAACAAACACTTACGCGGAAAAAATCCGCGGACGGCCTGTCGGCCGGGCATACAATCGTCGTGTCCAGGACGCTCCCGACCGTCATGCCGCTCCTTCGCGCCGCCCCGACGCGCCGCGCGCAGCACCGTTTCATGGCGCTGCTTGCCGGCCTTGCCTGCCCGGCGTTTGCCGCGCCGTTGCCGGTCGATGAACTCGTCGTGCCGCCCGGCTTCCACGTGGAAGTGCTGATCGACTCGGTACCGACCGCACGCGAAATGGCGTGGTCGCCGCGCGGCATCCTGTATGTCGGCACGCGGGAAGGCCGCGTGCATGCGTTCGAGATGCACGAGGGCCGGATCAGCGCGCGCCACGTGATCGCGTCCGGGCTCGACATGCCCGTCGGAGTAGCCTACCGCGACGGTGCGCTCTATATATCCGCCGTGTCGCGCATCCTGCGCCTCGATCGCATCGATGACCGGCTCGCCAAGCCACCGCCGCCTGTCGTCGTGACCGACGCACTGCCGACCGAACACCACCACGGCTGGAAATTCATTGCGTTCGGCCCCGACGGCAAGCTTTACGTGCCGACCGGCGCACCGTGTAACGTCTGTCTCGCCGATCGTGGCCGCTACGCGATCATCGCACGCATGAAGGCCGACGGCAGCGGAAGCGAGGTCGTTGCCCGCGGCGTGCGCAACACGGTCGGCTTCGCATGGCACCCCGATTCGGGCGAGCTCTGGTTTACCGACAACGGGCGCGACATGATGGGTGACGACGTGCCAGACGACAAGCTGAACCGTGCGCCTCGCGCCGGCCTCGACTTCGGCTTTCCGTACTGCCATGGCGGCGACACGCCCGACCCCGAATTCGGCAGCGCCGACGTATGCCGTCGTTATGTACCGCCCGTATTGAAACTCGGCGCGCACGTCGCGGCGCTCGGCATGCGCTTCTATACCGGGCCGATGTTTCCGGCGTCGTATCGCAATAACGTGTTCATCGCCGAACACGGTTCATGGAACCGCAGCACGAAGGTCGGCTACCGCGTGATGCGCGTCGTCGTGTCGGCGGACGGCAGCCACGCGCGCCAGACTCCGTTCGTCACGGGCTGGCTGCGGCCCGACGGCACGGTATGGGGGCGCCCGGCCGACGTGCTGCCGCTGCCGGACGGTTCGCTGCTCGTGAGCGACGACTACGCAGGTGCAATCTACCGCGTGACCTATGCGGCGCCTTGACGCAGGCCGGGGGTGACCGGGCCCGACCGGGCATCGTAGAATGCGTGCCGGGCCGCGCGCCCGCGCCGGCCCGCCGGCCGCCCATGCCAACGCCAATACGCAGCCATCCATGTCCAGCAGCACCGCACCGTCCCGCCGCTTCCGTTCCAAGACGCTCACCGCCGCCCTCGCATTCCTGTTCGGATCGCTCGGTGCGCACCGCTTCTACCTGTACGGTTTTCGCGACGTGTACGGCTGGGCTCACCTGCTCGCGACGATCGTCGGCATCCCGGGCTTCCTCCTGCTCGCCGCGACCCAGCGCAGTGCCGGCCTCGGCTGGTGGCTCGCGGTACCCGGCGCAATCTCGCTGCTGGCGGCGTTCCTCGCCGCGCTCGTCTACGGGCTGCGCCCCGACGAAAAGTGGGACGCGCAATTCAACGCTGAAACGGGCAAGCACAGCCGGTCGGGCTGGACCGTGATCTTTGTCGTGATCTTCTCGCTGCTGATCGGTGCGTTCCTGCTGATGACCGCGCTCGCGCTGTCGTTCCAGACGTATTTCGAGTCGCAGGTCGAAGCAGCAAGGCAGATTTCGCAGTAAGCGCAACGAACGCGACGCACCGGCGCTGACGGGCACCGTATTGCGCGCCGGTCAGAACAGGTTCAACTGCATGTCGTCGCGCGACTTCGCGCCGGCCGCGCGCACTGCTACGCGTGGCGCCGACACTGCGGCGGCAGGCGCGCCACGAAACTGCGACAGATCGAGGATGCCGTTCGTGCGCTCGTTCAGCCCGAGCCGCTTGACGGCCTGGCGGAAACGCTGCCGCAACAGGTCGGCCCAGATCCCCTCGCCCTTCATCCGTTTCGAGAAATCCGAGTCGTAGTCTTTTCCGCCGCGCATGTCGCGCACCCGGTTCATCACGCGTTCCGCGCGATCGGGGAAATGCGCGGCGAGCCAGTTCTTGAACAGCGGCGCGACCTCCCACGGCAACCGCAGGATGATGTAGCTCGCATGTGTCGCACCGGCTTCCGCGCACGCTTCGAGCACGCGCTCCATGTCGGGCTCGGTGACGAATGGAATCACCGGCGCAATGCTCACGCCGACCGGCACGCCCGCATCGCGCAGCGCACGGATCGTGCGCAACCGGCGCGCCGGTGTCGCCGCACGCGGCTCGAGCGTACGCGCGAGATCGGCGTCGAGCGTCGTGATCGTGACCGCCGCCATCACCTGTCCGCGCTCGGCCATTGGCGCAAGCAGGTCGAGATCGCGCTCGATCAGCGACGATTTCGTGATCGCGGCGAACGGCAACCCGCGATCGTGCATCACCTGGATCACGCTGCGCGTGATGCGCAGGTCGCGCTCGACCGGCTGGTAGGCGTCGGTGTTGACGCCGAGCGCGATCGGCTCAGGCACGTAGCGCTTCCGCGAAATCTCGCGCTCGAGCAGTTCGGCCGCATTGACCTTCGCGTAGATGCGACTTTCGAAATCGAGCCCCGGCGACAGGCCGAGATAGCTGTGCGTCGGCCGCGCAAAGCAGTAGATGCAGCCGTGCTCGCAACCGCGATACGGATTGAGCGATACGCTGAACGGAATATCAGGTGACTGATTGTGCGTCAGGATGCTCTTCGCACGCTCCTCGAATACCTGCGTGCGCAGCGGCGCGGGGAAGTCGGCATCGTCCGACTCGTGCGTCCAGCCGTCGTCAATCGCTTCGCGCTGCGCGATCTCGTACCGCCCCTGCAGGTTGTCGACCGCACCGCGCCCCTTGCGGGGCACGGGCGGCGCTACCGGAAATTCGTTGTCGGACCGATCGTCCATGTGCCCACCCATTCGCCTGCACCCAATACTGTACATTTATACAGTATTGGGTGCAGCATGCCAAGGGCGGGATAAGGGGCCCGACAACGGGCCGCCAGCACGTCACTCGCCGACCGCGATCGTCAGCGTCTCCTTGATTTCTTCCATCACGACATAGCTCTTCGACTGCACGGCGCCGGGCAACTGCAGCAGGATATCGCCGAGCAGCTTCCGGTAGTCGGCCATCTCGCCGATCCGCGCCTTGATCAGGTAGTCGAAATCGCCGGACACGAGGTGGCATTCGAGCACCTCGTCGATCTTCATCACTTCCCGACGGAATTGCTCGAACATGTTGCCGCCCTTGTGGCCGAGCGTGATCTCGACGAACACCAGCAGCGCGGCACCCAGCTGGCCCGGGTCGACCCGCGCGTGATAGCCGGTGATCACGCCGTCCCGCTCCATGCGCCGCACGCGCTCGATGCACGGCGTGACGGTCAATCCGACCTGTTCCGCGAGGTCTTTCATCGCCATCCGGCCGTCGTCCTGGAGCAGTTTGAGGATGCGCCGGTCGAGCTTGTCGAGCGAGCGTACGGGCTGACGTTGCGTTCTCATTTGTTTATGCTGAAAACCTGAAAAATACGATAACAAAACCTGGACATTCGACAATACCATAGCGCAAAAAACTAGATCAGCTAGAGGTTACACGGAGCCGCGGGTGCGTCCGGCCTCGATCTGGTCCCTTCCATCTGGAGCAGCTATGCGAGTCGTCATTCTGGGCAGCGGTGTGGTGGGCGTGGCAAGCGCGTATTACCTCGCGCGCGCCGGTCATGAAGTCACGGTGATCGACCGGGAAGCCGGCCCGGCGCTCGAGACGAGCTTCGCGAACGCAGGCCAGATCTCCCCCGGCTATGCCGCGCCGTGGGCCGCACCCGGCGTGCCGCTGAAGGCCGTCAAGTGGATGTTCGAAAAGCACGCACCGCTTGCGATCCGTCTCGACGGCACGCGCTTCCAGCTCCAGTGGATGTGGCAGATGCTGCGCAACTGCACGACCGAGCGCTATGCGGTCAACAAGGGCCGCATGGTCCGCCTCGCCGAATACAGCCGCGACTGCCTGCAGGCGCTGCGCGCCGACACCGGCATCCAGTACGAAGGCCGCACGGGCGGCACGCTGCAACTGTTCCGCACGCAGCAGCAACTCGACGGCGCGGCGAAGGACATCGCCGTGCTGCAGGAAGCGAACGTGCCGTTCGAACTGCTGTCGCCGGTCGACCTGAAGAATGCCGAACCGGCGCTCGCCGCGGTGTCGCACAAGCTGACGGGCGGCCTGCGCCTGCCCGGCGACGAAACGGGCGATTGCCAGTTGTTCACGACGCGCCTCGCGGCGCTCGCTGAATCGCTTGGCGTCAAGTTCCGCTACAACACGCCGATCGATGCGCTCGCGATCGCGGGCGGCAAGATCGCCGGCGTGCAGTGCGGCAGCGAGACGGTGCGCGCGGACGCGTACGTCGTCGCACTCGGCTCGTACTCGACCAGCTTCATCTCGAACCTGATGAAGATCCCGGTCTATCCGCTGAAGGGCTATTCGATCACCGCACCGATCGTCAACGAAGCGGCCGCGCCCGTGTCGACCGTGCTCGACGAGACCTACAAGATCGCGATCACGCGTTTCGACCAGCGCATCCGCGTCGGCGGCATGGCGGAAATCGTCGGCTTCGACAAGAACCTGCGCGCGGCGCGCCGCGAAACGCTCGAAATGTGCGTGAACGACCTGTTCCCGGGCGGCGGCGACACGTCGAAGGCGACGTTCTGGACGGGCCTGCGCCCGATGACACCGGACGGCACGCCGATCGTCGGCCGCACGCCGGTGTCGAACCTGTTCCTGAACACCGGCCACGGCACGCTCGGCTGGACGATGTCGTGCGGTTCGGGCCAACTGCTCGCGGACCTGATCTCGGGCAAGAAGCCGGCGATCCAGGCCGACGACCTGTCGGTGCACCGTTACCTGAAGGAAGTGGCCGGCCAGACGCGCCCGGCATACGCATAAGCCGCGACTGCCCGCAGCAACACGGGCCGGCCGGCATCAGAAAGAAAGGCGCCCCTCGAGGCGCCTTTTTCGTTTCATCGGATACGTTGCGGAATCAGAACTGGTCTTCCGTCAACGCGAGCACGCTCTCGTTGCCCTTCGCGCCGACGATCGACGCTTCCAGCGCACCGGCCTGCACAAGAATGTGCTCCGCATAGCATTGCGCGATCGCGATCTTCGCGTCGAAGAACGCCGGATCGCTCGCGCGGTTCGCCTGCGCCGCCACCAGCGCGCGCGCCATCTGCCACCCGCACAGCACCACGCCCGCCAGCTTCAGGTACGGTACGCTGCCCGCGAACACCGCGTTCGGGTCCTGCTTCACGTTCGCCACCACGTAGTCCACCACCGACGACAGCGCGCGCGCACCCTGTTCCAGCTGCGCCTTCATCGACGCGGCCGCCGCACCGTCCAGCCTGCCCAGCGCCGCCACCGTCTCGCCGATCTCCGCGATCAGCGCCTTCGCCACCGCGCCGCCGTCGCGCATCGTCTTGCGGCCGACCAGGTCGTTCGCCTGGATCGCCGTCGTCCCTTCGTAGATCGCCAGGATCCGCGCATCGCGGTAGTACTGCGCCGCGCCCGTCTCCTCGATGAAGCCCATCCCGCCGTGCACCTGCACGCCCAGGCTCGCCACGTCGTTCACCATCTCCGTGCTCCAGCCCTTCACGACCGGCACCAGATACTCGTAGATTGCCTGATGACGGCCACGCGTCGCCTCGTCCGAATGGCGGTGGGCAATGTCGCTGTGCGCGGCTGCCACGTACGCCAGCGCCCGCGCGCCTTCGGTCAGCGCACGCATCGTGCCGAGCATCCGGCGCACGTCCGGGTGATGGATGATCGTCACCGACTGCTTGGCCGAGCCGTCCACCGGGCGGCTCTGCACGCGTTCCTTCGCGAATTCCGCCGCCTTCTGGTACGCGCGGTCGGCCACGCCGATCCCCTGCATCCCGACGCCGAAGCGCGCCGCGTTCATCATGATGAACATGTATTCGAGGCCGCGGTTCTCTTCGCCGATCAGGTAGCCGATCGCGCCGCCGTGGTCGCCGTATTGCAGCACCGCCGTCGGGCTCGCCTTGATCCCGAGCTTGTGCTCGATCGACACGCAGTGCACGTCGTTGCGCGCGCCCAGCGAGCCGTCGTCGTTGACCATGAACTTCGGCACGATGAACAGCGAGATGCCCTTCACGCCTTCCGGCGCGTTCGGCGTGCGGGCCAGCACCAGGTGGACGATGTTGTCCGCCATGTCGTGCTCGCCCCACGTGATGAAGATCTTCGTGCCGAACACCTTGTAGGTGCCGTCGCCCTGCGGCTCCGCGCGCGAGCGCACCAGCGCCAGATCGGAGCCCGCCTGCGGCTCGGTCAGGTTCATCGTGCCGGTCCATTCGCCCGAGATCAGCTTCGGCACGTAGCGCTGCTTCTGCTCGTCGGTGCCGGCCGTCAGCAGCGCCTCGATCGCGCCGTCGGTCAGCAGCGGGCACAGCGCGAACGACAGGTTCGACGCGTTCAGCATCTCGATGCACGGCGTCGCGATCAGCTTCGGCAGCCCCTGGCCGTCGTACTCGGCCGGATGCTGCAGCCCCTGCCAGCCGCCTTCGACGAACTGGCGGAACGCGTCGCCGAAGCCCGGCGTCGCGGTCACGACACCGTCCTTCCAGCTGCTCGGGTTGCGGTCGCCTTCGACGTTCAGCGGCGCCAGCACCTCGCCGCAGAATTTCGCGGACTCGTCGAGCACGGCCTGCGCCGTGTCGTAACCGGCATCCTCGAAACCCGGCAACTGCGCGACGGCGTCGATGCCCGCGAGTTCCTTCAGCACGAACAGCATGTCCTTGACCGGTGCGACATAACTCATGGTGTGTCTCCCCTGCTCTCTTCTGTCGATGGCGAAAAAAAGGGGCGCTTGTCGCGCCCCTTTTCCCGTGTGCTTACCGCTGAAGCGTCACACCGCGTCAGCCGAGCTCGGCGACGAGCTCCGGCACGAGCGTGAACAGATCGCCGACGAGGCCATAATCGGCCACGCTGAAGATCGGCGCTTCCGGATCCTTGTTGATCGCGACGATCACCTTCGAATCCTTCATGCCGGCCAGATGCTGGATCGCACCCGAGATGCCCACCGCGATGTACAGCTGCGGCGCGACGATCTTGCCGGTCTGGCCGACCTGGTAGTCGTTCGGCACGTAGCCGGCGTCGACTGCCGCGCGCGATGCGCCGAGCGCGGCCGACAGCTTGTCGGCCAGCGGCTCCAGCACCTTCGTGTAGTTCTCGCCGCTGCCCAGACCGCGGCCGCCCGACACGATGATGCTGGCCGACGTCAGTTCCGGACGGTCCAGCTTCGTCACTTCACGGCTCACGAACTGCGACTTGCCGGCATCTGCCGCCGCTTCGATCTTCTCGACCGCTGCGCTGCCGCCTTCGGCCGCGACCGGATCGAAACCCGTCGCACGCACCGTGATGACCTTGATCGGGTCGCTCGACTGCACCGTCGCAATCGCGTTGCCCGCGTAGATCGGGCGCTCGAACGTGTCGGCCGAATCGACCGCAGTGATGTCCGAGATCTGCGCGACGTCCAGCTTCGCGGCGATGCGCGGCGCGATGTTCTTGCCGTACGCCGTCGCCGGCGCGAGGATGTGTGAGTAGTCCTTCGCGATGTTCAGCGCGGTCGCTTCGACGTTTTCCGCGAGGCCCGCTTCGAGCTGCGGCGCGTCGGCCAGCAGCACCTTCGAAACACCTGCGATCTTCGCTGCTGCGTCTGCAGCCGCTTGCGCGTTGTGGCCCGCGACCAGCACGTGAATGTCACCGCCGATCTTCGCCGCCGCCGCCACCGTATTCAACGTCGCGGCCTTGATCGACGCGTTGTCGTGTTCTGCAATCACCAGAATCGTCATTTCTTTCCGCTCCCTCTTACAGCACCTTGGCTTCGGTCTTCAGCTTCTCGACCAGCGTCTTCACGTCCGGCACCTTCACGCCGGCCGCGCGCTTCGGCGGCTCGACCACCTTCAGCGTCTTCAGACGCGGCGCGACGTCCACGCCCAGGTCTTCCGGCTTTACGGTTTCCAGCGGCTTCTTCTTCGCCTTCATGATGTTCGGCAGCGTCACGTAGCGCGGCTCGTTCAGGCGCAGGTCGGTCGTGATCACCGCCGGCAGCGTCAGCGACAGCGTTTCCGCGCCGCCGTCGACTTCACGCGCGACCGTCGCCTTGCCGTCGGCAACCGTCACCTTCGACGCGAACGTCGCTTGCGGCAGGCCGGCCAGCGCGGCCAGCATCTGGCCCGTCTGGTTCGAATCGTCGTCGATCGCCTGCTTGCCGAGGATCACCAGTTGCGGCTGCTCCTTGTCGACCAGCGCCTTCAGGATCTTCGCGACGGCCAGCGGCTCGACGCTGTCGGTCGACTCGACGAGGATCGCGCGATCCGCGCCGATCGCCAGCGCCGTGCGCAGCGTTTCCTGCGCCTGCGTGACGCCGACCGACACCGCGATCACTTCGGTCGCGACGCCCGCTTCCTTCAGGCGCACGGCTTCTTCAACGGCGATTTCGTCGAACGGGTTCATCGACATCTTCACGTTCGCGATGTCGACACCCGTGTTGTCCGACTTCACGCGGACCTTCACGTTGTAATCGACCACTCTTTTCACTGGCACCAGGATTTTCATGCACACGCTCCAAAGTTACGAATACGACCAGAGGCCATTCTATAGCGAGGCCTCATGACTGCGCGGCCAAGCGGACCCATCCATCGTGGCTGTCGAGGATACCGCTTCTTGGCGACGCGCCAATGATAGCGAACGGTCGTTCTATTTTAAAAGAGAAAAAACCCGGACGCAAAGCCCGGGTTTTCGATCATCGACTCTAATCCCGCCGGGCGTCCCCTGCTCTGCCCGTTACCAGGCGGCAATGACCGCGCCGCCGAACTTGCCTTCGATGAACTGCTTCACGTCGGCCGAGTGATAGGCCGCGATCAGTTTCGCGACCCACGGCTTGTTCCGGTCCGCCTCGCGAATCGCGAGAATGTTCGCGTACGGGCCGTTCGGACCCTCGATCGCGATCGCGTCCTGTTTCGGTTTCAACCCCGCTTCCATCGCGTAGTTGGTATTGATCGCGGCCGCGTCGACGTCGCCGAGCGAACGCGGAATCTGCGCCGCATCGAGCTCGACAATCTTCAGCTTGCGCGGATTGTCGACGATATCAAGCGGCGTCGCCTTCAACCCCGCATCCGCGCGCAGCTTCAGGAGGCCCTGCTTTTGCAGCAACAGCAGCGCGCGGCCGCCGTTGGTCGGATCGTTCGGGACCGCGACGCGCGCGCCGGGCTTCAGTTCGGTCAGCGACTTCACGCGCTTCGAATAGATGCCCATCGGGAACGTGACGGTATCCGCGACCTTGATCAGCTTGTAGCCGCGATCCTTCACCTGCGCCTGCAGATACGGATCGTGCTGGTAGCTGTTCGCATCGAGGTCGCCCGACGCGAGCGCCGCGTTCGGCTGCACGTAGTCGGAGAATTCGACGATGCGGATCTCGAGGCCGCTCTTCGCCGCGACCTTCTTCACCGCTTCCATGATCTGCGCGTGCGGCCCGCCCGTCACGCCTACCTTGATGGTTTCGGCCTGTGCGTGCGCGCCCGCGAACAGCGCAGCTGCGCCGAGTGCCGCCGCGAACTTCAGCATGAAGCGTCGTTGCATCGTCTTTCCCCCTAACGGATCAATTTCGTCTTATTTGTGGCTCAGCCGGCGGACGAGCCAGTCGCCGAACGACTGCGCGATCTGCACGAACACGATCAGGATCGCGACGACCGTCCACATCACTTCCGGCAGATAGCGCTGGTAGCCGTAGCGGATCCCGAGATCGCCGAGCCCGCCGCCGCCGATCGCCCCGGCCATCGCCGAATAGCCGACCAGCGACACGAACGTGATCGTCAGGCCCGCCACGACGCCCGGCAGCGATTCGGGCAACAGTACCTTGAATACGATCTGCGACGTGGTCGCGCCCATCGATTGCGCGGCCTCGATCAGCCCACGGTCGACTTCCCGCAGCGCCGTCTCGACGAGACGCGCGATGAACGGCGCGGCCGCGAGCGTCAGCGGCACGACCGCCGCGGCCGTGCCGATCGACGAACCCGTGACGAGCCGCGTAAACGGAATCACCGCGACCAGCAGGATGATGAACGGCGTCGAGCGGACGGCGTTCACGATGCCGCCGAGCACGCGATTCACGGCGAGGTTCTGCAGCACGCCCTGGCGATCGGTCAGGTAGAGCAGCACGCCGAGCGGCAGACCGACGAGCGCGCCGACCGCCCCGGAGATGCCGACCATGATCAGCGTCTCCCAGAACGACTGCACGAACATATCGAACATCTCACTCAACATACGAAAGCTCCTCTACCACCACACCTTGCTCGCGCAGGAACGCGAGCGCCTGCCCGACCTTGCCCGGCTCGCCGCCCGCGAGCACCGCGAGCGAACCGAATGCCTGCCCCTGGATCTCGTCGATCTGGCCGTGCAGGATGTTGAAATCGAGTTCGTAACGACGGATCGTCTCCGACAGGATCGGCTGGTCGACACCCGAGCCCGTGAACGCGAGCCGCAGCAGATGCCCGCTGCCCGTCTTCAGCCGCTCGGCCACGCGCACCTTCAGCGCGGGCGGCAGTTCCTGCGCGATCACGTCGCCGATCAGCGCGCGCGTCACTTCGTGATGCGGCTGCAGGAACACGTCGATCACGCGGCCTTCCTCGACCACACGCCCCGCATCGAGCACCGCGACGCGATCGCACACCTGCTTGATCACTTCCATCTGGTGCGTGATCAGCACGATCGTCAGGCCGAGCTCGCGGTTGATGCGCTTCAGCAGGTCGAGGATCGACCGTGTGGTCTCGGGATCGAGCGCGGACGTCGCTTCGTCCGACAGCAGCACCTTCGGCTGGCTTGCGAGCGCGCGTGCGATGCCGACGCGCTGCTTCTGTCCGCCGCTGATCTGCGCCGGGTAACGATCCTTCTGCGCGGACAGCCCGACGAGGTCGAGCAGCGGCAGCACGGCGGCCTCGATCTCGGCACGGCTTGCGCCGGCCAACTCCAGCGGTAGCGCGACGTTGTCGAACACCGTGCGCGACGACAGCAGGTTGAAATGCTGGAAGATCATGCCGATCTCGCGGCGCGCCTCGCGCAGCGCGCCCGCCGGCAGCAGCGTGAGATCGCGCCCGCCGACGACGACATTGCCTTCGGTCGGCCGCGTGAGCAGGTTGATGGTGCGCACGAGCGTGCTCTTGCCGGCGCCGCTTCGGCCGATGATGCCGAACACCTCGCCCTGCGGGATCGTCAGGTTGACGTTGTGCAGCGCCTCGACCCAGCCGCTCGGCCCGGGGAAACGCTGCGAAAGATTGCGTAATTCGATCATGTAAACAAAACGGCGGCCGGCTGGCGAGCAGGCCCGCCAGTCGGCCGCCGATGCATCTGGAATAGCCGGCGATTTTACCGCAAACCCCTCATTCCCCTTAATAATCGATTTCGATCTTTTCATAACCTCACGGAATTAGAGGTGCGCCGCTGGCCCGCCTCGACAATGCCGCGACTATGATCCGGAACACATATGCCAACGAACAGGGGACACGCCAGATGACCGCCACCACCACGCCGGCCGCCGCGCCTGCCACCGCCGGATCGGCGCCTTCGTCGCCGCCCGCGCCGAAAATGGGCCGGCTGCGCACCGCGGACGGGCTCGAACTGGCGTCGTACCGCTGGCCGGCCGGCGACAGCACCGCGCCGCCGCGCGCAACGATCGCGCTCGTTCACGGCCTCGCCGAACACGCGGGTCGTTATGCCGCGCTCGCCGGCCGGCTGAACGCGGCCGGCATCGACGTGCTCGCGATCGATCTGCGCGGGCACGGCCAGTCGCCCGGAAAGCGAGCCTGGGTCGAGCGTTTCGACGGTTACCTGAACGATGCGGATGCGCTGGTCGCGGAAGCCGCGCGCGGCAATGCACCGCTGTTCCTGATGGGACACAGCATGGGCGGCGCCGTCGCGGCGCTGTACGCGATCGAACGCGCGCCGGCCAGCGGCCGCGCGCTGACGGGCCTCGTACTGTCGAGCCCGGCGCTCGCACCGGGGCGCGACGTGCCGCGCTGGATGCTCGCGGTGAGCCGCGTCATCAGCCGCGCGTGGCCGACCTTCCCCGCGATTCGGATCGACGCGGCGCTGCTGTCGCGCGATCCGGCCATCGTCGCGGCCAATCGCGCCGATCCGCTCGTGCATCATGGCGCGGTGCCCGCACGCACCGGCGCGGAGATTCTCGATGCGATGGCGCGTATCGAACGCGGCCGCGATGCGCTGCGCGTCCCGGTGCTCGTCTATCACGGCACCGAGGACAAGCTGACCGAACCGGACGGCAGCCGCGCGTTCGGCGCGCGTGTCGGCTCGCCCGATCGCACGCTGACGCTATACGAAGGCGGCTTCCACGAAACGATGAACGATCTCGAACGCGATCGCGTGATCGACGCGCTGATCGCGTGGATTCACGCGCGCGTGCCGGCGCGCTGATCAAGCGCACATGCCGGCGGCGACCGGACGGTCAGATGCCGGCGAGCACGCGCAGGTGCGCGACGACGCTGCGCCCGAGCGCGGACAGGTTGTAGCCGCCTTCGAGACAGCTCACGATGCGGCCCTGCGCATGACGACGCGCGACGTCGACGATCTGCGCGGTCAGCCATTCGAAGTCGGCCTCGACGAGGCCGAGATTGCCGATGTCGTCCTCGCGATGCGCATCGAAGCCGGCCGACACGAACAGCATCTGCGGCTTGAACGCGTCGAGACGCGGCAGCCAGAACATGTCGACGGCTTCGCGGATCGCCATCCCGTTGCTGCGCGCGGGCATCGGCAGGTTGACCATGTTCGGCGCCTGGTGATCGACGCCCGAGAACGGGTACAGCGGATGCTGGAAGAAACTGCACATCAGCACCCGCTCGTCGTTGGCGAACGCAGCCTCGGTGCCGTTGCCGTGGTGCACGTCGAAATCGATGATCGCGACACGCTCGAGACCGTGTACGTCGAGCGCATGCCGCGCGGCGATCGCGACGTTGTTGAAGAAGCAGAAACCCATCGCGCGCGCAGGCTCCGCGTGGTGGCCGGGCGGCCGGACGCCGCAGAACGCATTCGCGTAGCGGCCTTCGATCACCGCGTCGGTCGCCGCGATCGCGGCACCGGCCGCGCGCAGCGCCGCGCGCCACGTATCGCGGTTCATCAGCGTATCGGGATCGATCTCGACGTAGCCGTCGACCGGCGTCATGCTCCGGATGTAGTCGATGTGCGCCTGCGTATGCACACGGCCCAGCGCCACCTCGCTCGCGAACGGCGCGGTTTCGTGCACGATCAGGTCGTCGATGCGGCTCGCGATCAGTTGATCCTGGATCGCCGACAATCGGGCCGGGCATTCCGGATGCCATTCCCCCATCTCGTGCAGCATGCAGTCGGGGTGCGTATAGAAAGCGGTTGCCATAAGCTGTCATCCGCAGCGCGCGGTGCGCCACAGGTCTCCATCAATGATGTCCATCGTCTGCCGCGAATTCGCCGCTAACTTACCACAATGGGGGCCCGCATCGCCCCGGCGCGTAGGATGCGTCGGGTATACTGCGCCGAACCCAATCGCCCTGTCCGCCCGCTTCGACATGAATTCCAGCAAGCCTGCCGCCCTTCTCTCCGCGCTGCTCCGTGTTCGCGCTCCGCTCGTCGTCGCCGCCGTCGCCGCAGCCCTCGGCGCCGCGCCTGCAGGCGCGCAGACGCAGCCTGCGAAGCCCGCCGGCACGCGCGTCGCACAGGCCCAGCCCCAGCAGCCGGCGCCGCAAGGCCAGGCCTTCGAAGAGGAAATCGTTCCCCAGCGTTACGCGAACAACGCGAAGGTCGATGCGTTCATCGACGAGATGGTGAGCCGCAACGGCTTCGACTCCGCGAGCCTGCATGCGCTGTTTTCGCGCACCAGCTATTCGGCGACGGCGGTCAAGCTCGTGAAGCCCGCCGCGTCGCCGACGGTCAAGAACTGGCGCGTCTAT
The DNA here is from genome assembly GCF_001028665.1 of Burkholderia pyrrocinia. Lineage (NCBI taxonomy): Bacteria > Pseudomonadati > Pseudomonadota > Betaproteobacteria > Burkholderiales > Burkholderiaceae > Burkholderia > Burkholderia pyrrocinia. The sequence goes on along the minus strand of NZ_CP011503.1, from coordinate 2,363,055 downwards.
CGCTCGCGCTTCATCGAGCCGATCCGCATCAACGCGGGCGTGAAGTTCTGGAAGGCCAACCAGGCGACACTGCAGCGCGCATCCGAGGAATTCGGCGTGCCGCCCGAGGTGATCGTCGGCATCATCGGCGTCGAGACGATCTATGGCCGCTACATGGGCAATTTCCGCGTGCTCGACGCGCTGACGACGCTCACGTTCGACTATCCGGAAACACCGAATCGCGACAGCCGCCAGGCAACGTTCCGCAAGAACCTCGAGGATTTCCTGGTCTGGACCCGCGACAACCAGCTCGACCCGACCACCGTGCTCGGCTCGTACACGGGCGCGATCGGGATTCCGCAGTTCCTGCCGAGCAGCATTCGCGAATATGCGGTCGACTTCGACGGCACGGGCCACGTCGATCTGCGCAGCAGTCCTGTCGACGCGATCGGCAGCGTCGCGAACTACCTGAAGCAGCACGGCTGGGAAACCGACCGCCCGGTGGTCTGGCAGATCACGCCCGATACGGGCAGCCTGGGAATCGCACAGGCCGCCGCCGACGGCCAGCCCGAACCGCACTGGGCGCTGTCGCAACTGATGCGCGCGGGCATGACGCTGAACGAACCGGCGGTCAACATCACCACCGAAGCCGGCACGCCGGTGACCGTGGTCGACCTGCCGTCGCCGGGGCGCGCGACCGAATACATGCTCGGTCTCAAAAATTTCTACGTGCTGACGCGCTACAACCGCAGCTTCTTCTACGCACTCACCGTGTATCAGCTCGGCGAGGCCGTGAAGGCGCAGATGGAAGCGAACGGCGCGCTGAAACCGGCCAACGCGGACGAGCAAGCGCAGTAAGCAACGCACCCGCCCAAACAAAAAACGCCGCAATTGCGGCGTTTTTTTATCGTGTGCGGGCCGGGCTCAGGCCGGGAACACGCCCGTGGACAGATAGCGGTCGCCGCGATCGCAGATGATGAACACGATCGTCGCATTCTCGACCTGACGCGCGATACGCATCGCGACTTCGCATGCGCCGCCCGACGAAATGCCGGCGAAGATGCCTTCGACAGCCGCCAGCCGGCGCGCCATCGTTTCGGAGGCGGCCTGGCTCACGTTTTCGACGCGGTCGACGCGGCTGCGATCGAAGATCGTCGGCAGATAGGCTTCCGGCCACTTGCGGATGCCCGGAATGCGCGAACCGTCTTCCGGCTGCGCACCGACGATCTCGATCGCGGGATTCTGTTCCTTCAGATACCGCGATACGCCCATGATCGTGCCGGTCGTGCCCATCGCCGACACGAAGTGCGTCACGCGCCCGTCGGTGTCGCGCCAGATCTCCGGGCCGGTCGCTTCGTAGTGCGCGACCGGGTTGTCGGGGTTGGCGAACTGATCGAGGATCACGCCCTTGCCCTCGCGTTGCATCTGTTCCGCGAGGTCGCGCGCCAGCTCCATCCCGCCCTTCACCGGCGTGAGGATGATCTCGGCGCCATAGGCCGCCATGCTCTGGCGGCGCTCGACCGACAGGTCCTCCGGCATGATCAGCACCATCTTGTAGCCGCGGATCGCCGCTGCCATCGCGAGCGCGATGCCCGTGTTGCCGCTCGTCGCCTCGATCAGCGTGTCGCCCGGCTTGATGCGCCCGCGCGCCTCGGCCTTGCCGATCATCGACAGCGCCGGGCGATCCTTCACGGAACCGGCCGGGTTATTGCCTTCGAGCTTCGCGAGCACCACGTTGTTGCGTGCGCGAATCTCGTCGTCCGGCAAGCGGACCAGTTGCACGAGCGGCGTATTGCCGATCGTGTCTTCGATAGTTTTGTAAGCCATGGAGATACCGTGAGTACGAGGCCGATCAATCGATCGATTGTAAACCAGCACCGCCGCTCGCGCCGGCAACCCCTTTGCGACGATGGAATACGCATGCCGCGCGATTCACGATCGCCGCGCACGCGGTGCGCACGCAAAAAACCCGCGGCATGCCGCGGGAAGCCGTCGCAATGACGGCGACTGAAGGAGCCCTTTGTCTGTCGCGCGCGGCGCGTTACTTCTGCGCGGTGCGGGCAGGTGCAGCGGCAGGCTTTGCGGCCGCCGGCTTGCCCGCGACTGGTGCGGCCGCGGTGCCTGAGCCGGCCGCGCCTGAGCCGGCCGCGCCTATCGTCAGCCCTTCCTGCTGAAGTCGCTCGACGGTATGGCCGCCCATGCCTTTCACGCGTGACGCGAGATCTTCCGCACTCCTGAACGGGCCACGCGCGCCGCGTTCGTCGAGAATCGCTTTTGCACGCGCCGGGCCGATGCCCTTGATGCCGACGAGTGCATCCTCGTTCGCGGTGTTGACGTCGACGGCCGCCCAGGCCGACGCGACTGCGCCGAGCATGACCGCTGCGGCAAACCATTTTCTGATCATGTGCTGGATCTCCGATGAAAACGGCCGGCGGCTGCCGACCGTGAGACCCAGTCTATCGATGCAACGCTTCCGTTTAAACCTGGCCGGACAGCCAACGCACGTAGCGGTCGACGCCTTCCTGCACGGTCAGGAACGGCGCGTCGTAGCCGGCCGCGCGCAGTTTCGTCTGGTCGGCCTGCGTGAAGCACTGGTACTTGCCGCGCAATGCATCGGGGAACGCCACGTATTCGATCAGTCCCTGCTCGACCTGCTGCGCGAGCGTCAGCGGCGGCAGGTTGTCGAGCGCGCGCAGCGTGTTCACGACCGTCGACGCGATGTCGTTGAACGGCTGCGCACGCCCCGTGCCGAGGTTGAAGATGCCCGACTTCTCCGGATGATCGAAGAAGAACAGGTTCACCTTCGCGACGTCCTCGACCGACACGAAGTCACGCGTCTGCTCGCCCGGTGCATAGCCGTTGTACTCGCCGAACAGCTTCACCTTGCCTTCCGCGCGGAACTGGTTGAAGTTGTGGAACGCAACCGACGCCATGCGCCCCTTGTGCGTCTCGCGCGCGCCGTACACGTTGAAATAGCGGAAGCCGGCGATCTGGCTCTTCGCGGTCGGCAGCACGCGACGGATCACCTGGTCGAACAGGAACTTCGAATAGCCGTACACGTTCAACGGCGCCTCGACGTCGCGCTCCTCGACGAAACGCGTCGAGCCGCCGTAGATCGCGGCCGACGATGCGTACAGGAACTGCGCGCCCTGTGCGAGGCAGGCGTCGAGCACCGCGCGGCTGTAGCGGAAGTTGTTGTCCATCATGTAGCGGCCGTCGGTTTCCATCGTGTCCGAACAGGCGCCTTCGTGGAACACCGCGCGCACCTTGCCGAAATCGCCGCGCGCGAAGCGTTCGACGAATTCCGTCTTGTCGAGATAGTCGTCGATCTCGCAATCGACGAGATTGCGGAACTTGTCGGCGCGCGTCAGGTTGTCGACCGCGATGATGCGCGTCTCGCCACGCTCGTTGAGCGCCTTGACGATGTTCGCGCCGATAAAACCGGCTGCGCCGGTGACGATGAGGGTCATGATCGTCCTGCCTGAAAAGTGCGAGCCACTCGTGCGACGCGCTCGTCGCGCCGCCGAATGCGCTCAGTGAAACAGTTCGTCGTAGTCCACCGTGGCCGTGCCGAGCTTGCCGACCACGATGCCTGCCGCGCGATTCGCGAGCACGACCGCGTCGACGAGCGGCACGCCTGCGCCGAGCATCGTCGCGACCGTCGCGATCACGGTATCGCCCGCGCCCGACACGTCGAACACCTCGCGCGCGAGCGCCGGTGCGTGCAGTTCGCCGGTAGAGGAAAAGAGCGTCATGCCCTCTTCCGAGCGCGTGAGCAGCAGCGCGTCGATGTCGAGTTCCGCACGCAGCTTCGCGACACGCGCGCGCAGATCGTCCTCCGATTTCCACTGCCCGACCACTTCGCGCAACTCCGCGCGATTCGGCGTGATCAGCGATGCGCCGCGGTAGCGCGCCCAGTCGTCGCCCTTCGGGTCGACGAGGACGGACTTGCCGGCCGCACGCGCCTTCTCGATCATCGTCGTGACATGCGTCAGGCCGCCTTTCGCGTAATCCGACATCAGCACGACGTCGTGCTGCGGCAGCAGCGCGTCGAAGCGCGCGAGCCCCGCGAGCAGCACCTCGTGCGTCGGCATTGCCTCGAAATCGACACGCAGCAGTTGCTGCTGGCGCGCGAGCACGCGCAGCTTGATCGTGGTCGGCAGCGCCGGGTCGCGCTCGAGATGCGGCGTCACGCCGCTGCTGCCGAGCAGCTCGACGATCCGCTCGCCGGGTTCGTCGCAACCGACGACGCACAGCAGCCCGGCCTGGCCGCCGAGCGTCACGGCATTGCGCGCGACGTTGGCCGCGCCGCCGAGCCGCTCTTCCTGACGCTGCACGTGGACGACCGGCACCGGTGCTTCCGGCGAAATGCGATCGACGTTGCCGAACCAGTAACGGTCGAGCATCACGTCGCCGACGACGAGCACGCGCGAACGTGCGAGCTGCTCGCGCGGCACCTGAACGACTTCGCGGGGAGTATTCATCGTACGGTCAACCACGGGTGGACGACTGGGGATCGACATACGGCCGGCCGATCGCGTAATAGTCGATGCCGAGTTCGGCCATCGCGTCCGGCTCGTACAGGTTGCGCCCGTCGAAGATCACCGGCGCCTTCAGTTCGGCCTTCAGGCGCGTGAAATCGGGGCTCCGGAATTCCTTCCATTCGGTCACGATCACGAGCGCGTCCGCACCCGTCACGGCGACGTCCTGCGTATCGACGAGATGCAGCCGTGCGAGTGCCGCCGCATCGTCGCCGAAATCCAGCGCGAACACGCGCCGCGCCTCGTCGACCGCGACCGGATCGTACGCGCGCACGGTCGCGCCGCGCTCGAGCAGCGCGGCGATCAAGCGGCGGCTCGGCGCCTCGCGCATGTCGTCGGTGTTCGGCTTGAACGCAAGGCCCCAGACCGCGAACTCGCGGCCGGTCAGGTCGGCGCCGAAGCGCTGCTCGATCTTGCCGATCAGCACGTCCTTCTGCGCATGGTTGGCCGCCTCGACGGCTTCCAGGATGCGCAGCGGCTGGCCGTTCTCGCCCGCGGTGCGAATCAGTGCCTGGACGTCCTTCGGGAAGCATGAGCCGCCGTAGCCGACGCCCGCGTACAGGAAGTGGTAGCCGATGCGCGGATCGGAGCCGATCCCGCGGCGCACGGCCTCGATGTCGGCGCCGACCTTGTCGGCAAGATTCGACATCTCGTTCATGAACGAGATGCGCGTCGCGAGCATCGCATTCGCCGCATATTTCGCGAATTCGGCCGAACGCACGTCCATGTAGATCGTCCGCTCGTGGTTGCGGTTGAACGGCGCGTAAAGCTTCTTCATCTTCTCGCGCGCGATCGTGCCCGGCTCGTCGTCGTCGACGCCGATGATGATCCGGTCCGGACGCATGAAGTCCTCGACCGCGGCGCCTTCCTTCAGGAACTCCGGGTTCGACACGACCGAGAAGCGATGCGCGACGCTGCCCGCGAGCCCGCGTGCGGCAAGCGCCTCGTCGACCACGCCGCGCACGCGCTGCGCGGTGCCGACCGGCACCGTCGACTTGTCGACGATCACCTTGAAGCCCGTCATGTGGCGGCCGATGTTGCGCGCGGCCTCGAGCACGTATTGCAGGTCGGCCGAGCCGTCCTCGTCGGGCGGCGTACCGACCGCAATGAACTGGATCTCGCCGTGCGCGACGCTCGCCTCGATGTCGGTCGAGAAGCGCAGGCGCCCTGCCGCGCGGTTGCGCGCGATGATGTCCAGCAGCCCCGGTTCGTGAATCGGCATGCCGCCGTTATTCAGGATGTCGATCTTGCGCGGATCGACGTCGAGGCAGAAGACGTCGTGACCGATCTCCGCGAGGCATGAGCCCGTGACGAGGCCGACATAGCCGGTGCCGATGATGGTGATTTTCATAGATGTTCCGGTACTTCCCGGTAATTGACTAACTTGGCCGCCGGGCCAGGCCCGGCGGCAACCACGGCGCGTGGGGCCCGCATGCCGGGATCAACCCGGCATCGCAGGCTCGACGCGACGCGGCGCATAGGTTTCCCAGCCGCTACAGCCCGGGCACTGCCAGTAGAAATTGCGCGCCCGGAAGCCGCAATTCTGGCACGTATACCGTGGCAGATTCTTGGTGCGCTGCTTGATCAGCGCGCGCATCATTTCAAGTTCCTTACGACGCGGTTCGTCGGCCGCCGCGATCTGCGCATCGAGCAGGTGCAGCATCCCCGACAGGTTCGGCGACTTCTCCATCTGCGTGCGCGCGAGCGTGTGCGCAGCATCCTGGCCGCGCAACCCCGCGATGTGCTGATACGCGATGTCGAGCAGGTCGTTCGACGGATAGCGGTCGACATAACCCATCAGCAGCGTCGCACCGTCGGCGTTCTTGCCGAGCGCGACATAGGCCTTCATCAGCTTGTCGGCGACGAGCGGCAGATACGCCGGGTTCTGCGCCTCGACGCGCTTCCAGTGCTCGATCGCGGCCGCGTGGTTGCCCTCCGCCTCCGCGGCATCGCCGGACAGGATCGTCGCGCGAACGTTCTGCGGGTTCACGGTCAGCGCGAGCCGCAACTGTTCTGCGGCCGCGGCGGCGTTCTTGCGCTGCAGTGCGTCCTGTGCGAGTTCGCAGTGAAACTGCGCGATTTCGGTGCCGAGCGGTTTGTCGCTCATCGACCCGATGCGCTTCGCGGTATCGATCGACTTGTTCCAGTCCTTCTCGATCTCGTAGATCGTCAGCAGCGCCCGCTGCGCGCCGAGCGCATAGTCGCCATCGGCGAGCTTGTGGAACGCCTCCTCGGCGCGATCGAGCAGACCGGCTTTCAGGAAATCCTGGCCGAGCTCGTACAGCGCGTGGTCGCGCTCGTTGACCGGCAGGTCCGTGCGGCTCAGCAGGTTCTGGTGCACGCGGATTGCGCGATCGGTTTCGCCGCGACGGCGGAACAGGTTGCCGAGCGCGAAGTGCAGTTCGACCGTCTCGGGGTCGAGCTTGGCGACCTCGATGAACGCGTCGATCGCCTTGTCGGGTTGTTCGTTCAACAGAAAGTTCAGGCCGCGAAAATACGATCGCGGCAGGTTGGCACTCTCCGACAGGAGATTCTTCAGGTCATAGCGTGACGCCGCCCAACCGAGCGCGAACGCGACCGGAATCGCGAGCAACCACCAGAAATCCAGATCCATGCGAAATATCGAAGCAGAGACGAAAACCGCGCGATTATCGCGCGGCGTCCGTGTTAAATGACGGGCGGCATCGGCGGCTGGTCGATGACGGCAGGCGTTTCGCGCGCCGCGCGCAGATCGCGCTTCAGGCGCCCGTTCTCGAGACGCAGACGGAAGATCGAAGGCAGCGCGGACAGCAGGCCGGCCAGCAGGCCCACGCCGAAGAACGCCAGGCCGATCAGGATCAGCGGCGCTTGCCATGCGTAGCCGGCAACAAAATTCAGCGTCGCGGTTTGCGTATTGGCCAGCGCGAGCACCAGCAGCAGTACGAATACCAATACCCGAATCAGCCAGACGATAAACTTCATGAAGCCCTCTCTTTGTTGAGGTTTGCCGCGGCGCGCGACTCCCCTTCGTCGCACCGAATCGACCCGTATTGTAAAGGAAGCGTTTCCGCGACTGCGCACATCCTGCGCGCCCCATTGCGCCGCGGTCACCGGAAATGAAAAAAGCGCCCGCTAGGGGCGCTTTTCTCTTCAGCCTTCGCCGGACAGGTTCCGGGCAAACCGAACGACGCTCAACGCTCGTCGTCCGGATCGTCAGCCTTCAGCGGCTCACCGGCGCGGCCGTCGACACGTTCACGCAATTCCTTGCCAGGCTTGAAGTGCGGCACGAACTTCTCGGGCACCTGCACTTTCTCCCCCGACTTCGGGTTGCGTCCGACGCGTGCCGGGCGACGGTTGAGGCCGAAGCTGCCGAAACCCCGAATTTCGATGCGATGCCCTTTCGCCAGGGCATCGGACATCGCATCGAGCATCGTTTTCACCGCGAAATCCGCATCCTTGAGGACAAGTTGCGGAAATCGCGATGCCAGCTGCGCGACCAACTCGGATTTGGTCATACTTCAGCAGACCTCGTGAGGCTTACTGGTTCTGGCCGTCGAGCTTCGCCTTCAGCAGCGCGCCGAGGTTGGTCGTACCGGTCGCAGCAGCGCTGGAGTCCGATTGCAGGCCGCGGATCGCTTCCTGTTGCTCGGCCGAATCCTTCGCCTTGATCGACAGGTTGATGCCGCGCGACTTGCGATCGATGTTGATCACCATCGCGTTGACCTTGTCGCCTTCCTTCAGCACGTTGCGTGCGTCTTCGACGCGATCCTGCGAGATTTCCGACGCGCGCAGGTAGCCTTCGATGTCGCCCGTCAGCGTGACGACCGCACCCTTCGCATCGACCGTCTTCACGACGCCGTCGACGATCGAGCCCTTGTCGTTCATTGCAACGTAGTTGCTGAACGGGTCGCCTTCGAGCTGCTTGATGCCGAGCGAAATACGCTCCTTCTCGACGTCGATACCGAGCACGATTGCTTCGACTTCGTCGCCCTTCTTGTACTTGCGAACGGCTTCTTCGCCGGCTTCGCTCCACGACAGGTCCGACAGGTGGACCAGGCCGTCGATGCCGCCCGGCAGACCGATGAACACGCCGAAGTCGGTGATCGACTTGATTGCGCCCGTGATCTTGTCGCCCTTCTTGAAGTTGCGGCTGAAGTCATCCCACGGATTCGGCTTGCACTGCTTCATGCCGAGGCTGATACGACGACGGTCTTCGTCGATCTCGAGGACCATGACTTCGACTTCGTCGCCCAGCTGGACAACCTTCGACGGAGCAACGTTCTTGTTGGTCCAGTCCATTTCCGACACGTGGACGAGGCCTTCGATGCCCGATTCCACTTCGACGAATGCGCCGTAGTCGGTGATGTTCGTGACCTTGCCGAACAGGCGCGTGCCCGACGGGTAACGGCGCGAGATGCCTTCCCACGGATCGTCGCCCAGTTGCTTGATGCCCAGCGAGACGCGGTTCTTCTCTTGGTCGAACTTGAGGATCTTCGCGGTGACTTCCTGGCCAACCGACAGGACTTCGCTCGGGTGACGCACGCGACGCCATGCGATGTCGGTGATGTGCAGCAGGCCGTCGATGCCGCCGAGGTCGACGAACGCGCCGTAGTCGGTGATGTTCTTGACCACGCCGTTGACGATCGCGCCTTCCTTCAGCGTCTCGAGCAGCTTCGCGCGCTCTTCGCCTTGCGTCGCTTCGATCACTGCACGACGCGACAGCACAACGTTGTTACGCTTGCGATCGAGCTTGATCACGCGGAACTCGAGCGTCTTGCCTTCGTACGGGGTCGTGTCCTTGACCGGACGCGTGTCGACCAGCGAACCCGGCAGGAACGCGCGGATGCCGTTGACCATCACGGTCATGCCGCCCTTCACCTTGCCGGTGATCGTGCCGGTGACGAGTTCGTTGTTGTCGAGGGCCTTTTCCAGCGACAGCCACGATGCAAGGCGCTTCGCCTTGTCGCGCGACAGGATCGTGTCGCCGTAGCCGTTTTCGAGTGCGTCGATCGCGACGGACACGAAATCGCCCGACTGCACCTCAACCTCGCCCTGATCGTTCAGGAATTCCTCGATCGGAATGTAAGCCTCGGACTTCAGGCCTGCATTGACGACCACGAAGTTGTGGTCGACGCGCACGACTTCGGCGGAAATCACTTCGCCGGCGCGCATGTCTTGGCGGGTCAGCGACTCTTCGAACAGAGCCGCAAAGGATTCGGTATTCGGGGTGGAGGTTTGCAGGTCGGACATAAAAATCTGATTGTGCATGGATCGCTGTGCCACGCCGGCCGGAATGGCAGGCTGAAAGGGCCAGATCGAGTTCCACACGGGGTTAAGGGTTCGAAACACGCTCCGCGCTTGCGACGCGGAGCACCTACCGCTGCCCGCCTTCTCAGGCGGGCTGGCCGAGCGCTCGGTACCACTGCAGCACCTGGTCGACTGCTTCATCAACCGAAAGTGCCGACGTATCGAGCAGCCTGGCATCTGCCGCGGGCTTCAGCGGCGCGGCCGCACGATTGCTGTCGCGCGCGTCACGTTCACGAAGATCCCGGAGCAAGTCATCTATATTAGCAGAAAAACCTTTTTGCATCAATTGCTTATGCCGCCTGGCCGCGCGTGCCTCGGCGCTGGCCGTCAGGAACACCTTCAGCACGGCGTCCGGAAAGATCACCGTACCCATGTCGCGGCCGTCGGCAACGAGGCCCGGCGTCTTGCGGAACGCGCGCTGGCGCGCGACGAGCGCGGTGCGCACGGGCCCGTGCACGGCAATGGCCGACGCGCGGTTGCCGACCGCTTCGGCGCGGATGTCGTTCGACACGTCGACGCCGTCGAGCTGCGCGCAGCCTTCGCGGAACGTGATGTGAAGGTCGTCGATCAGTTTCACCAGCGCGTCGATGTCCTCCTCCGCGATGCCGTAGCGCACGCTTGCGAGTGCCGCGAGACGGTACAGCGCGCCGCTGTCGAGCAGGTGGAAGCCCAGGTGCGCGGCAACGAGCGCCGCGACGGTGCCCTTGCCGGAAGCGGTCGGGCCGTCGATCGTGATGACGGGAGTCGGGTGAAAGGGTCGGGTCGATTTCATCGGAACAGTCGGGTCAGGCTTTGGCGAGCGCGGCGAAGCGGTCGAAATAGTCGGGGAACGTCTTGCCGACGCACTTCGGATCGTTGATCCGCACGGGCACGCCACCCAGGCTGACGAGCGAGAAGCACATCGCCATCCGGTGATCGTCGTAGGTGTCGATCGCCGCGTTCGGCGTGAGCTGTTCCGGCGGCGTGACGACGAGATAGTCGGGACCTTCCTCGACGATCGCGCCGACCTTGCGCAATTCGGTCGCCATCGCGGCGATGCGGTCGGTTTCCTTCACGCGCCAGCTCGCGATGTTGCGCAGCGTGCTCGTGCCTTTCGCGAACAGCGCTGCGACCGCGATGGTCATCGCCGCATCGGGGATCAGGTTGAAGTCCATGTCGATCGGCTCGAGCTTGCCGTGGTCGTGGCCGATGCCGCGTACGTCGATCCAGTCGTCGCCCATCGTCACGTTCGCGCCCATCTGCATCAACGCATTCGCGAAGCCGACGTCGCCCTGGATACTCGCGCGCCCCACGCCCTCGACACGCAGCGGGCCGCCACCAAGCGCGCCGGCCGCGAGGAAGTACGACGCGGACGACGCGTCGCCCTCGACCATGATCCGCCCCGGCGAGCGGTAGCGGACGCCGGCCGGCACGACGAAGCGCTGCCAGCCGTCACGCTCGACGACCACGCCGAAACGCTCCATCAGCCGGATCGTGATGTCGATGTACGGCTTCGAGATCAGTTCGCCGTCGACCTCGACGACGGTCCTGCCGTCCTTCGCCTTCACGAGCGGCAGCGTCATCAGCAGCGCGGTGAGGAACTGGCTCGACACGTCGCCGCGCACGCGGATCGGCGCATCGACCGAGATCGTCGCGGGCTTGATCCGCAGCGGCGGGTAGCCTTCGTTCAGTTCGTAGTCGATCTGCGCGCCGATCTGCCGCAGGCCGTCGACGAGATCGCCGATCGGCCGCTCGTGCATGCGCGGCACGCCGTGCACGCGATAGTCGCCGCCGTTCACCGCGAGCGCGGCAGTCAGCGGCCGCACGGCCGTGCCCGCGTTGCCGAGGAACAGGTCGGCCGTCTTCGCGGTGAACGCGCCGCGCGTGCCCGTGACGACGCAGGTGTCGCCGTCGCGCGCAAGCTTCACGCCGAGCTTGCCGAGTGCATCGAGCATCACGCGCGTGTCGTCGGAGTCGAGCAGATTGGTGATCGTCGTTTCGCCTTCGGCAAGCGCCGCGAGCAGCAGCACGCGGTTCGAGATGCTCTTCGAGCCGGGCAGGCGCACGGTGCCCGATGCGCTGGAGTAAGGGCCGAGATCGAGATAGTCCATGGGAATCGTCCTGTTATTTCTTGACCGGTTCGGCAGCAGGCGTGCCGCCGCGCTCCTGCCATGCCTTGCGTGCGGCGCGCGAACGCGTGAACACGGCTTCGAGCGCCGCGCCGTCGCCGGCGTCGATCGCCTCGCGCAGCCGCGTGAGCACGCGCGTGTAGCCGTCGAGTTCGTCGAGCAGCGCCGCGCGGTTCGCGACGCACACGTCGCGCCACATCTCCGGGCTCGACGCCGCGATGCGTGTGAAATCGCGGAAGCCGCCCGCCGCATACGAGAATTTCAGTTCCGCGTCCGCCTCGCCGAGGATCTGCTCGACCAGCGCAAACGACAGCAGGTGCGGGAGATGGCTGATCGATGCAAACACGCGATCGTGCTGCTCGGTGCTCATCGTGCGCACGTCAGCGCCGGTCGCGCGCCACATCGCGTCGATCCGCGCGACCGATTCGGGCGCGTTCTCCGGCAGCGGGCACAGCACGACGTTGCGGCCGACGTACAGGTCCGGCAACGCGGCCTCGACGCCGCTCGACTCGCGGCCGGCGATCGGATGTCCCGGCACGAACTGCGCGATCCGCGCACCGAGCGCTTCGCGCGCGGCCGCGACGACATCGGACTTGGTGCTGCCCGCATCGGTGACGATCGTCGCATCGGCGAGCCACGGCGCGATGCGCGCGAGCAACGGGCCCGTCTGCGCGACGGGGGCAGCCAGCAGCACGAGATCGGCGCCCGCAAGCGCGTCGCGCAACTGCGCGTCGTCGTCGAGCGCCGCCGCGCGGTCGATCACGCCGAGCGACAGCGCACGCTCGACCGATGCGCGCGAACGGCCCACGCCGACGATCTCGCCCGCGCCGCCCGGCGCGCGCTCGCGCAGCGCGCGGGCCAGCGATCCGCCGATCAGGCCGACACCGAAGATGACCAGTTTGTTGAATGCAAAGCCTGACACGACAAGAGCCAAGTTACGCGTGCGGAACGACGCCCCGCACACGGATTTCCAGATTCCGGGCAACGGGCCCGCACCCGGCGCAACCTGCCCCGGATGCCGCCCGAACCCGCCTTCGGCAGCGCCGACCGGCCTGCCCTTGCCCGCCTGGCCGCCACGCCTGCGCGAGCAGGCGACGGGCCGCCGCGCGTCAGCGTGCGCTCGGATACGAACCGAGTATCTTCAGGAACGCGGCCTTCTGGCCGAGTTCCGCGAGCGCGGCCGCGACCGCCGCATCGTCGCGGTGCCCTTCGATGTCGATGTAGAAGTAGTACTCCCACGTGCCGACGCGCGCCGGACGCGACTCGAAGCGCGTCATCGACACGCCGTGCCGCGCGAGCGGTTCGAGCAGCTTGAACACGGCACCCGGCTCGTTCTTCACCGACACGATCAGCGACGTCTGGTCACGACCGCTTTGCCCGGCCGGCTGCTTGCCGACGATCACGAAGCGCGTGCGGTTGTGCGGATCGTCCTGGATCAGCGAAAACGCGATCTGCAAGCCGTAATGCGCGGCCGCGCGGTCGCCCGCGATCGCCGCGACGGTCGGATCGGCCGCTGCGAGACGCGCGGCCTCCGCGTTGCTCGCAACTGCCTGCCGCTCGAGCTGCGGCGCATTCGCCGCGAGCCACTGCTGGCATTGCGCGAGCGCCTGCGCATGCGCACAGACGCGCTTCACGCCATCGAGCGTGCCGCTCTGCGTGAGCAGGTTGTGGTGGATGGGCAGCGCGAGCTCGCCGCTGATCAGCAGCTGCGTCTGCAGCAACAGGTCGAGCGTGCGCGACACGGCCCCTTCGGTCGAATTCTCGACCGGCGCGACGCCGAACGCGGACGCACCGGCCTCGACCGAACGGAACACCTCGTCGATCGACGGGCACGGCAGCCCTTCGATCGACTGGCCGAAATACTCGAGCATCGCCTGTTCGCTGTACGTGCCGACCGGCCCGAGGAACGCGACGTGGATCGTCTGCTCGAGCGCGCGGCTCGCCGCCATGATCTCGCGCCAGATTGCGCTGATGTGCTCGCTCGCGAGCGGCCCCGCGCTCATGTCCTGCAGCCGCGCGATCACCTGCAGTTCGCGCTCCGGCCGGAACACCGGCGCATTGAAATGCTTCTTGACCTCGCCCACCTCCAGCGCCACCGCGGCGCGCTGGTTCAGGAGCGCGATCAGCTGCGCGTCGATCGCGTCGATGCGATCGCGCAGCGGTTTCAGGCGGGAATTCAGTTCGTCGTCCATGCGTTTTGCCGTGCTGTTTGAACAGCGCCGCCGTCAGGCGCCGCGCTGCTCGAAGTCCTTCATGTACTCGACGAGCGCCTTCACGCCGTCGAGCGGCACCGCGTTGTAGATCGACGCCCGCATGCCGCCGACGGACTTGTGGCCCTTCAGCTGCAGCAGCCCGCGCGCCTTTGCGCCGGCAAGGAAGTCTTCGTTGCGCGTTTCGTCGGCCAGGAAAAACGGCACGTTCATCCGCGAACGCGCTGTCGGCTCGACCTTGTTCAGATAGAAGCTGCTCGCATCGATCGTGTCGTAGAGCAGCTTCGATTTTTCGATATTGCGGGCCTCGATCGCTTCGAGGCCACCCTGCCGCTTCAGCCACTGGAACACGAGGCCCGCGATGTAGATCGCGTAGGTGGGCGGCGTGTTGTACAGCGAGTTGTTCTCGGCGACGGTCTTCCATTCGAACGCGGACGGGCAGATCGACAGCGCGCGATCGAGCAGATCCTCGCGCACGATCACGACCGTCACGCCGGCCATCCCGATATTCTTCTGCGCGCCGCCGAACAGCACGCCGTATTTCGCGACGTCCATCGGGCGCGACAGGATGTGCGACGAGACATCCGCGACCAGCGGCACGTCGCCGAGATCGGGAATCTCGAACGTCTCGACGCCGTCGATCGTCTCGTTCGTGCACAGATGCACGTAGGCCGGATCGTCCGACAGTTGCCATTCGGCGCGCGCCGGCGCACGCGTGAAGCCGTCTTCTGTCTTGCCAGTCGCGGCGAGATGCGGCGTGCAGAATTTCTTCGCCTCGCCGAACGATTTCTGCGACCACGAGCCCGTGACGACGAAATCGGCGGTCTTGCGCGACCCGAGCAGGTTCATCGGCACGATCGCGTTTTCCGCGATACCGCCGCCCTGCAGGAACAGGATCCGGTGGCTTGCCGGCACACCGAGAAGGTCGCGCAGGTCGGTCAGCGCGGCCTCGTGAATCGACATGAATTCCTTGCCGCGATGGCTCATCTCCATCACGCTCATGCCGCTGCCGTGCCAGTCGAGCATTTCGTCGGCGGCCTGCCGCAGCACTTCCTCGGGCATCGCCGCAGGACCGGCGGAGAAATTAAAGACGCGCATCGTGAAAAACCTCGGGAGGGACGCGACCGGCGGCTCGCCGTCGCATGTCAGTTGCAAATGAGCCGCGCCAGAAAAGGAATGGCCGCTTGCGCTCGCGCGCAAACGGCCATTATCGCACTGTCGTCAGGCTCCCGCCAAACCCGGCCGAACGGCCGGGTGGCGTGCCCGACCGGCTTACTTGCCCGGCTTGACTGCTGCGACTTCCTTGTCAGCCTGCGTGCGCGTCGCCTGGATCGCTTGCGGCATGTACTTCTGCATCAGGCCATTGACCACGTCGCGACCGACCTGATCCTGAACCTGGATGAACTTGCGGCCCGTCGGGCTCTTGTAGAACGTCGTCAGATCCTTGATCTCCGACGTGCTGTAGTACTTCGCGTATGCGTCGTACTGAGCCGACATCGCGTCGTTCTGGAACTGCTGCGTGCCGAACACCTTGCCCGCGCCGTCGACCAGCTTCGGCACCGCGTTCTTCTGCAGCGTCGGAACGGCAGCCTGCTTCTGCTTGTCGTTCAGCGTCTTGTTTTCCGACAGTGCGTCCGACAGGATCGCCGGCACGAGTTGCTTGGCCTGCATTTCGGCGCTGTTGCCGATTGCCGACACGAGCTTCGGCGCGTCGATCGCGTCGAGCAGATCCTTGATCGCTGCCTTCTTGTCGGCGTCGATCGGCGCAGCTGCCGCGGCGGGCGCCGGTGCGGAATTCGACAGCGCTTGCGCCATCGCGAACGTCGGCACCAGTGCAGCCAGCAGGACCAGTTGCTTGAATTGCTTTTGCATCATCACTCCCTTTTGGAAATATGAATGGTTGCTCGCCGGCCGCGGCGCTTCACGCCCGCGGCGGCCAGAGTCTCATCCGTTCTTCAGGCTTCGCCGTCCGACGCCTCGTCGGCCTCGCCATCGCCCTCTTCGGCCTCCGCAATCTGCTGCAGGCCAGAGAGCTTGGTACCCTCATCGAGACTGATGAGTGTAACACCTTGCGTGGCACGCCCCATCTCGCGAATCTCCGATACGCGGGTGCGAATCAACACGCCGGCCGTCGTGATCAGCATGATCTGATCCTCGGCGTCGACGAGCGTCGCGGCCACCACCTTGCCGTTGCGCTCGGACGTCTGGATCGCGATCATACCCTTCGTGCCGCGGCCGTGGCGCGTGTACTCGGTGATCGGCGTGCGCTTGCCGTAGCCGTTCTCGGTCGCGGTGAGCACGGTCTGCTCCTCGCTGCCCGCGACCAGCATCGCGATGACCTGCTGCCCGTCCTCGAGCTGCATGCCGCGCACGCCGCGCGCCTCGCGCCCCATCGGGCGCACGTCGTTCTCGTCGAAGCGCACGGCCTTGCCGGCGTCGGAGAACAGCATCACGTCGTGCGCGCCGTCGGTGATCGACGCCCCGATCAGGAAGTCGCCGTCGTCGAGGCCGACCGCGATGATGCCCTTCTTCATCGGACGGCTGAATGCTTCGAGCGGCGTCTTCTTCACGGTGCCGAGCGACGTCGCCATGAAGATGAACTTGTCGGCCGAGAATTCCTTGACCGGCAGCACGACGTTGATCTTCTCGCCATCCTGCAGCGGGAACATGTTGACGATCGGGCGGCCGCGCGAGTTGCGCGAGCCCTGCGGCACTTCATAGACCTTGACCCAGTACACGCGGCCGCGGTTCGAGAAGCACAGGATGTAATCGTGCGTGTTCGCGATGAACAGCGTCTCGATCCAGTCGTCTTCCTTCATCTGCGTCGCCTGCTTGCCGCGACCGCCGCGCTTCTGCGCGCGGTACTCGGACAGCGGCTGCGACTTCACGTAGCCCGCATGCGACATCGTGACGACCATGTCCTGCGGCGTGATCAGATCCTCGGTGTTCAGCTCGGTCGCGTTCAGCTCGATCTTCGAGCGGCGCGCGTCGCCGAATTCGGCCTTCACCGACGTGAGTTCCTCGCCGATCATCGTCGTGATCCGCTCGGGGCGCGCGAGGATGTCCAGCAGGTCGGCGATCTGCGCCATCACTTCGCGATACTCGCCGATGATCTTGTCCTGCTCGAGGCCCGTCAGGCGCTGCAGACGCATCTGCAGGATTTCCTGGGCCTGCGTGTCGGACAGGCGGTACAGCCCGTCGACCTGCATGCCGAATGCCGGGTTCAGGCCTTCCGGGCGGTACGCGGAGCGGCCGCCGGCCGCCGCGTTCTCGCTCTCGGCGCGCGTCAGCATCTCGCGCACGAGCGACGAATCCCACGGCTTCGCCATCAATTCCTGCTTCGCGATCGGCGGCGTCGGCGCGGCCTTGATGATCGCGATGAATTCGTCGATGTTCGCGAGCGCGACCGCGAGACCTTCGAGCACGTGGCCGCGTTCGCGGGCCTTGCGCAGTTCGTAGATGGTGCGGCGCGTCAGCACTTCGCGTCGATGCGACAGGAAGCACTGCAGGATTTCCTTCAGGTTCAGCAGCTTCGGCTGGCCGTCGACGAGCGCGACCATATTCATGCCGAACGTGTCCTGGAGCTGCGTCGCCTTGTACAGGTTGTTCAGCACGACTTCCGGCACTTCACCGCGCTTGAGCTCGATCACGACACGCATGCCGCTCTTGTCGGACTCGTCGCGGATGTCGGAGATGCCTTCGAGCTTCTTCTCGTTGACGAGCTCGGCGATCCGCTCGAGCAGCGAGCGCTTGTTCACCTGGTACGGCAGTTCGTCGACGATGATCGCCATCCGCTGGCCGCGGTCGATTTCCTCGAAGTGCGTGGCCGCACGCATCACGACACGGCCGCGCCCGGTGCGGTAGCCGTCGCGCACGCCGGCGACGCCGTAGATGATGCCGGCCGTCGGGAAGTCCGGCGCCGGGATGATCTCGATCAGCTCGTCGATCGTCGCTTCCGGGTTGTTCAGCAAGTGCTGGCACGCGTCGACGACTTCGTTCAGGTTGTGCGGCGGGATGTTGGTCGCCATGCCGACCGCGATGCCCGACGAGCCGTTGATCAGCAGGTTCGGAATGCGCGACGGCAGGACCGACGGCTGCGTTTCGTTGCCGTCGTAGTTCGGCTCGAAATCGACCGTTTCCTTGTCGATGTCGGCGAGCAGTTCGTGACCGATCTTCGCCATGCGAATTTCGGTGTAACGCATCGCCGCGGCATTGTCGCCGTCGATCGAGCCGAAGTTGCCCTGCCCGTCGATCAGCATGTAGCGCAGCGAGAAGTCCTGCGCCATCCGCACGATCGTGTCGTAGACCGCGGTGTCGCCGTGAGGGTGGTACTTACCGATCACGTCACCGACGATACGCGCCGACTTCTTGTACGCGCGGTTCCAGTCGTTGTTCAGTTCGTGCATCGCGAACAACACGCGCCGGTGCACGGGCTTCAGGCCATCGCGGACATCCGGGAGGGCACGTCCGACGATCACGCTCATCGCGTAATCGAGATACGAACGGCGCATTTCCTCCTCTAGGGAGGTGGGCAGGGTCTCTTTGGCGAATTGATCCATGTATCCGTATCGTTTCGGAGCGAAGACGGCGAACGCCTTTCGCGTGGGCGCTGCATGCGCAACGCAACGCGAGATTCTAACATGCGCCCATCAGCCGCAAATTCGCCTCCCCCTCTATATATAGATAGCGAAAATCGCGGCGGCGGCGACCCGGCCGGAACCGCACACGACTCGACGTCACCGGCGATCGCGCCCGGTTTGTTTCACGCGCACGCGTAAACAGTTGCACGCATCCGCGCAATTTCGCCGACACACTCTTGACAATCTCTGAAAGTTGCGGCAGGTCGGTGTTGCGCATGCACCACAAACGTTGAGGCGATCTTAGGGTGGGGAGGATTTTTTTTCGTAGGAAGGGAACGATATGGCAAAATGCCAACGCACTGAAGGTTAGACGCTGCTCGAAGTCTAAAGTCTACACAGAGCGGTGCCGCGTTTTTGTGCCGCACCAATGTTATACTTCGAGCAATGTATGACTTGTCACCGTCAACAGGCTCGCAGTAAACCTGCGGTAATCTCAATTTCGAGAGGAGAAATATGAATAAACTTTCAAAGCTCGCGTTCATTGCAGCTACCGCAGTTATGGCTGCATCCGCTTCGGCACAGTCGGTGCCGGCGTCGCGTCAAGCCGTCAACGACAACTGGGTGAACGGCACGGGCGAATGGGTGTGGATGAACGGTACGAACGAGCTGTGCTGGCGCGATGCATTCTGGACGCCGGCCACCGCCAACGCGAAGTGCGATGGCGCACTGGTCGCCCAGGCGCCGACGCCGCCGGTCGCTCCGACCCCCGCTCCGGCCATCACGAGCCAGAAGATCACGTATCAAGCTGACGCGCTGTTCGACTTCGACAAGGCAACGCTCAAGCCGCTGGGCAAGCAGAAGCTGGACGAACTGTCGTCGAAGATCCAGGGCATGAACACGGAAGTGGTCGTCGCAACGGGCTACACGGACCGCATCGGTTCGGACAAGTACAACGACCGTCTGTCGCTGCGCCGTGCGCAAGCCGTGAAGTCGTACCTGGTCAGCAAGGGTGTGCCGGCCAACAAGATCTACACGGAAGGCAAGGGCAAGCGCAACCCGGTTACGACTGGCTGCAACCAGAAGAACCGCAAGCAACTCATCGCCTGCCTCGCACCGGACCGTCGCGTGGAAGTCGAAGTGGTTGGTACGCAAGAAGTCCAGAAGACGACCGTTCCGGCACAGTAAGCCGCGGTTTTCGACTGCTTCAAAGCCCCGCTCCGGCGGGGCTTTTTCTTTGATGCCCGTCCGGGCGCTCACTGGCCTCGTCGTCCGCCCGCTTATATACTCGGGGCTGACGACGCAGCACCGCCCTCCTTCCGTAGCCCGTTTGCCGACATGACCAACGCCGATCCGCACGAACTCCAGAAATTCAGCGACCTCGCCCATCGGTGGTGGGATCCGAATGCCGAATTCAAGCCGCTGCACGACCTGAACCCGGTCCGGCTCGGCTGGATCGACGCGCATGCGCACCTGGCCGGCAAGCGCGCACTCGACATCGGCTGCGGCGGCGGGATCCTGTCCGAGTCGATGGCCGGACTCGGCGCCCAGGTGAAAGGTATCGACCTGTCGACCGAAGCGCTCGGCGTTGCCGACCTGCACAGCCTCGAAAGCGGCATCGCGGTCGACTACGAGGCGATCGCCGCCGAAGCGATCGCCGCGCGCGAACCGGGCACTTACGATGTCGTCACGTGCATGGAGATGCTCGAGCACGTGCCGTCGCCCGGCGATGTCGTCGCCGCGTGCGCGACGCTCGTGAAGCCGGGCGGCTGGGTGTTCTTCTCGACGTTGAACCGAAACCTGAAGTCCTACCTGTTCGCGGTGATCGGCGCGGAGTACATCGCGCAAATGCTGCCGAAGGGCACGCACGACTACGCGCGCTTCATCCGCCCGTCGGAACTGGCCGGCTTCGTGCGCGCGACAGATCTGCACATCGTGGAGATCAAGGGCATCACGTATCACCCGATCGGCAAGCGCTTCGCGCTGTCGAACGACACCGACATCAACTACCTCGTCGCGTGCCGCCGCGGCGCGTGACCCTCCGACCGGCATGACGACTCCCCTTTCGCCCGCGCGGGCCGCACTCGACGAACCGCGCCTGCTGCACTGCGACGCGGTGCTGTTCGACCTGGACGGCACGCTTGCCGACACGGCGCCCGATCTCGCCGCTGCCGTCAACAAGATGCAGCGCGTGCGCGGCCTGCCCGAAACGCCGCTCGACGCGCTGCGGCCGCTGGCCTCGGCCGGCGCGCGCGGCCTGCTCGGCGGCGCATTCGGCATCGATCCGCACACGCCCGGCTACGAAGCGATGCGCGACGAGTTCCTCAGCAACTACGCGACGGATATCTGCGTGCATACGACGCTGTTCCCCGGCATCGGCGACGTGCTCGACGAACTCGATGCGCGCGGCGTGCTCTGGGGCATCGTCACGAACAAGGCGATGCGGCTCACGACGCCGCTCGTCGATCTGCTCGGTCTTGCGCCGCGCGCCGCCTGCGTCGTCGGGGGCGACACAACGCCGCACTCGAAGCCGCACCCGGCCCCGCTGCTGCACGCGGCCGACCAGTTGACGCTCGCGCCGGCACGCATCGTCTACGTCGGCGACGATCTGCGCGACATTCAGGCCGGCAGCGCTGCCGGCATGGCGACGGTCGCGGCCGCGTACGGTTACTGCGGCGACGGCGCCGCGCCGGCCGACTGGCAGGCCCAGCATCTCGTCGACACGACGCAGGAACTGCGCGAACTGCTGCGCGATGTTGGGCTATAATGACTGTCTTATCCGCGGGGGCGACCTGGTTTCGACAGGGGTTGTGAAGCGGCTAGGGCATGTCGAGGACCCGTCACCTCGTTAATCAATGGGAAAATCGTAACTGCAAACGACGATACGTTCGCACTGGCAGCCTAACGGCCGCCGTCCTCTGCCTAGTTCACTGACGGGCTAGTGTCGCAAGACCGGTAGCAATACCGCCAGAGGTCATTTACGTCAGTTAAGCCCTGTCGGCGTCGCGACGCCAGGGTCGAAAACCTAGCGAATCGCCGTAGCGCAGCGTGTTCGTCCGCGTCGCTGCGGTTAAATCAAATGACTGAACTAAACATGTAGAACTAGTCGTGGAGCGCTTCTGGACGCGGGTTCGATTCCCGCCGCCTCCACCAAATTCCGCGCACGCCGCACGAACCCCGCATGACGCAAGTCTGCGGGGTTTTTTGTTGCCGGCGAAACCCCTCTCCTTCCGAAAAAGCGCCCAGCCACGGACGGGCCGGGCGGAATGCCGCCGGTGATCGGCGGCAGGAGGTGACGGATGTTCTGCAGCGCCCGCGCAATCATCGGTCGTGCCGGGCGACGGCCAGCCCGGTTGCCACCGCATCGGGCGCGACGTGTCGTCGCACCCTGAGC
Source organism: Burkholderia pyrrocinia (assembly GCF_001028665.1). NCBI lineage: Bacteria > Pseudomonadati > Pseudomonadota > Betaproteobacteria > Burkholderiales > Burkholderiaceae > Burkholderia > Burkholderia pyrrocinia. The sequence goes on along the minus strand of NZ_CP011503.1, from coordinate 2,340,960 downwards.
TCAAGCACACCGGGCAATGCGCGACTTAGCTGCCGCGATACAGCGACTTCATTTCTTCAGCGCTGGCCGGACGCACGCCCATTGCACGCGAACCCGATGCCGACGCGCCCTGCGCCTGCGCGCCGTACCCGCTGGCGTCGGCGCCTTGCGCTTGCGCCAGCGCACTGCGCTGTTGCTCCGCAACACGCGCCGTTGCGGCCTGGATCGCTTCCGGATAGTGCGGATCTTCGCCGCGGGCGGAGTTGTAACCGGCTTGCTGGAGCTGGACCAGTTCGGCACGGACCTGCGCGCGGGTGATCGTCGAACCCGACTGGGCAAACGACACGACCGGAGCAACGAGAGCGGCAGCAACGACAACAGCTTGAACGAGCGACTTCATGATGACCTACCTCCAGATTTGTCTGTTTTCGCGGTGAACACCTTGTTCAGCGCTGACAAACCGAAGTTTATGTAGGCGGATGCTTAAGAATAAGGCAGGTTTCTGGAAGACATCCTTCCCGATTTACGGGTTAACCCTAGATTGCCTGCCGGGCCGGCAATGCGCGAGCGCAGCATCGTCCGGCATCGCGTCGCACGATGGCTCGCCGGAAAACACGAGCCCCGCGAAGCGACAACGCTTCGCGGGGCTCGAATGGCATTGCACGGGATTCGCGCGTTCCCCGGTCAGGTGGTGGCCAAGCCGATAGCCGATGTGCGTGTGCGCATCACCCGCCTGTCGAATCGACACCGCACGACCGACGCGCAAACGCGCCTGTCCACGCGTTACTGGCTATCCATCGGGCACTTCAGGTTGCAACCGTTCGGGTCGCCCAGGTCGCCCTTGCGACGCAACGCCGACTTCTTGCTGCCCTGGTATTTCTGCGACGGCGCAGACGCCGCGAACGGCATCTGCGGATGCTCGTTCAGGCGAAACTGTTCGCTCAGGATGCCGCCGGGCACGCCCGGGGAATTCTGCGCGAACGCAAACGGCGAAGCAGCGACCAGAAGCCCCGCGGTCAACGCTGCCGCGGCGAGGGAAACGGAATATTTCATGGCGGGACGACGCCTGAACGGCGTGCTTGTTGGAACGTTGATGAAACGCCAAGCGTAGCGCAAATCCCCCGCTGCTGCAGCGCGGTTCGATCGCGTCCCCGTTACCGTGAATTGCCGTCCGGTGCGCTCGTGCCGTCGCCGCCGGCCAGCCCCGTCGCGATGCTCGTCAGCGTTCCGCATGCGGCCGGATCGTAGCCGTCGAGATGCGCGACGCGCTCGACGAAGCGCGCATCGCGCAGCAGTGCCAGCACGCCGGCGAGCGGCCGCGCGTCGAGCCGCGCGCGTTCGCACGCGAAGTAATAGTCCTCGTCGACAACCGGGATGAAGTCGAGCCCGAAATGATGCGCGGCCGGCTCGACGCCGAAGCCGAGATCGGCCATCCCGCTCGCGACGAACGCCGCGATCGCCGAATGCGTGAGCTCGGCCGACGCATAACCGTCGATGCGCTCGGGATCGATGCCGATCGCGCGCAGCGCGAGATCCAGCAGCATCCGCGTGCCCGACCCAGGCTGCCGGTTGACGAAGCGGATGTCGTTGCGTGCGAGATCCGCGAGCCCGCGGACCTGCTTCGGGTTGCCGCGCGGCACGAACAGCCCCTGCTGGCGACGCGTCAGGTGAATCAGCACGTGGCGGGTATCGTCGAGCCACGGCTGGTAGATCTGCGCGCACTGTGCGCGAAACGCGCCGCGCGGCAGATGGAAGCCGGCCAGGTCGCATTCGCCGCGTGCAAGCGCCTGCACGGCCTCGACGCTCTCGCGATACTTGATGTCGACGGCCGCCTGCGCATCGACGAGCGCGGACACGAGCGTCGCGACCGCGTAGCCATGCGACGCGTGGATCCGCACGGCGCCGTCGCGCTGCGCGAGCCGCCGGTTCAGGTCGCTGGCCACTTCGGCCGCGAGCGTACGCAGGTTCCCGTCGAGGCGGCTACGCGCGAGGCGCTGCGCGTCGACGACCGCCTGCCCGAGCGCCGACAGCGTCGATCCCTTGCCGCGCGCGGTTTCGATCAACTCCCCGCCGATGCACGCCTCAAGCGCGCGCAACATGCCCCACGCGTGCCGGTACGACAGCCCTTTTGCCTGGGCCGCCTGCGCAATGCTGCCCGTGTCGGCCACGAGCTCCAGCAGTGGCGCGACGTCAGACAGGCTGGCCGTACGGCCTTCCGTGTCGCGTACGGTCAGATACGCGTCGCATTCGATTCGAATCAATTATGCACTCCGATTTCCTATTGCGACTGTGAAATCTTCCGCTTATCGTTGGTCGAAATCAATCAGAACGAAGTCGCGATGCGCACTATATGAAGTTTGAGCGCATATGAGACTTTGGAGGAGCATAACCGATGTCCCCGAATTCCCATGCGCCCGACGCGCTCGTCGAGCGCCATGCGCGCGCCGGCCGGTCGCTGGTGGCGATCCTGCATGCGATCCAGGACGACGCGGGCTACGTGCCGCCGGACTGCGTCGCGCCGCTCGCCAGGGCACTGAACCTGTCGCGCGCCGAAGTGCACGGCGTACTGACCTACTACCACCACTTCCGCACCGCGCCGCCCGCGCGCGTCACGATCCAGGTGTGCCGCGCCGAAGCATGCCGCAGCATGGGTTGCGAAACGCTCGCCGCGCACGCTGAAGCCCGCACGGGCTGCCGGTTCGACGCTGCGCACGACGATGCTGCGGATGCGCATGCGCCGGACGCCGTCGCGCTCGAATCGGTCTACTGCCTCGGACTGTGTGCGCAGTCGCCGTCGATGACGGTCAACGGCGTGCTTCATGCGAAGGTCACTCCAGAGAAGTTCGACGCACTGCTGGCCGGTGCAGTCGCCCACACACCGGAGGCCGCATGACGACCCGCATCTACGTTCCGCGCGATTCGTCCGCGCTGGCCCTCGGCGCCGATGCGCTCGCCGCCGCGATCGTCGCGGAAGCCGAACGGCGCGGCGTCGCGATCGAACTGGTCCGCAACGGCTCGCGCGGGCTGCTTTGGCTCGAGCCGCTCGTCGAGGTCGGCACGGCCGCCGGCCGCATCGGCTATGCGAACCTGTCGGCCGCCGACGTGCCGGCCCTGTTCGACGCAAACTGGCTCGAAGGCGGCGCGCATCCGAGCAGTGTCGGCGTCGTCGACGCGCTCCCCTATCTCGCGCGCCAGCAGCGCCTCACGTTTGCGCGCATCGGCCTGACCGATCCGCTGTCGATCGACGACTACCTGCAGCACGAAGGCCTTGCCGGCCTGAAGAACGCACTCGCGCTCGACGGCGATGCCGCATGCGAGACGCTGATCGAATCGGGCCTGCGCGGCCGCGGCGGCGCGGCGTTCCCGGCCGGCATCAAGTGGCGCACGGTCCGGCACGCGAGCGCCGCGCAGAAATACATCGTCTGCAATGCAGACGAAGGCGATTCGGGCACGTTCTCCGACCGCCTGATGATGGAATGCGATCCGTACTGCCTGATCGAAGGGATGATCATCGCAGGCATCGCGACGGGCGCGACGGTCGGCTACATCTACGTCCGCAGCGAATACCCGCACGCGATCGCCACGCTCGAAGCCGCGATCGTCCGCGCGCGCGAAGCCGGCTGGCTCGGTGAACGCGTGCTCGGCTCCGCGCACGCGTTCGAACTGCACGTCGCGAAAGGCGCGGGCTCGTACGTGTGCGGCGAGGAAACGGCGTTGCTCGAATCGCTCGAGGGCAAACGCGGCGTCGTGCGCGCAAAGCCGCCGCTGCCCGCGCTCGCCGGCCTGTTCGGTCAGCCGACCGTCATCAACAACGTCATCACGCTCGCGACGGCGCCGGTGATTTTCGCGCGCGGCGCCGCGTTCTATCGCGACTACGGGATGGGCCGCTCGCGCGGCACGCTGCCGTTCCAGCTGGCCGGCAACATCCGTCACGGCGGCCTCGTCGAACTCGCGTTCGGCGTCACGCTGCGCGAGCTGCTGTTCGACTTCGGCGGCGGCACCGCAAGCGGCCGGCCCGCACGCGCCGCACAGGTCGGCGGCCCGCTCGGCACCTACCTGCCCGACCACCAGTGGGATGTGCCGCTCGACTACGAGGCATACACGGCGATCGGCGCGGTGGTCGGCCACGGCGGCATCGTGCTGCACGACGACACGTCGAACCTCGCCGAGCTTGCCGAATATGCGATGAAGTTCTGCGCGATCGAATCGTGCGGCAAGTGCACGCCGTGCCGGATCGGTTCGACGCGCGGCGTCGAGACGATCGCGCGCATCCGCCACGGCGATACGTCGGAGCGGCAGGTCACGCTGCTGCGCGACCTGTGCGACACGATGCTGGCCGGTTCGCTGTGCGCGATGGGCGGGATGACGCCCTACCCGGTGCTGTCCGCGCTCGACCATTTCCCCGAAGATTTCGGGCTCGCCACCGGCAAGGATGCCGCGTCGGGCCCGGTCAAGGCTGCGGCCTGACCCAGAAGGAGCCCTGCATGTCCCTCGACACGAACAACGTCCGCCAAGGCGGCTGCGGCTCGGGCCAATGCGCGTGCAAGAGCGCCGCTCAGGCGCGCGCCCGCGACCCGCTCGACGATACCGACTACGGCACGCCGCAACGTCATGCCGACATCGACGTCACGCTCGAAATCGACGGCCAGCCGGTGACGGTACCGGCCGGCACGTCGGTGATGCGCGCGGCGATCGAAGCCGGCGTCAACGTCCCGAAGCTCTGCGCGACCGATTCGCTCGAGCCGTTCGGCTCGTGCCGGCTGTGCCTCGTCGAGATCGAAGGCCGGCGCGGTTATCCGGCATCGTGCACGACGCCGGCCGAAGCGGGCATGAAGGTGCGCACGCAGTCGGACCGGCTGCAGTCGCTGCGCCGCAACGTGATGGAGCTGTACATCTCCGACCATCCGCTCGACTGCCTCACCTGCCCCGCCAACGGCGACTGCGAACTGCAGGACATGGCGGGCGTCGTCGGGTTGCGCGAAGTGCGCTACGGCTTCGACGGCGCGAATCACCTCGACGACCGCAAGGACGAATCGAACCCGTACTTCACGTACGACCCGTCGAAGTGCATCGTCTGCAACCGCTGCGTGCGCGCCTGCGAGGAAACGCAGGGCACGTTCGCGCTGACGATCGCCGCGCGCGGCTTCGAATCGCGCGTCGCCGCGGGTGAAAGCGAATCGTTCATGGCATCGGAATGCGTGTCGTGCGGCGCCTGCGTCGCCGCATGCCCGACGGCCACGCTGCAGGAAAAATCCGTCGTGCAGCTCGGGCAGGCCGAACACTCGGTCATCACGACCTGCGCGTACTGCGGCGTCGGCTGCTCGTTCAAGGCCGAGATGAAGGGCACGCAGGTCGTGCGCATGACACCGAACAAGAACGGCCTCGCGAACGAGGGCCACGCATGCGTGAAGGGACGCTTCGCATGGGGCTACGCGACGCACAAGGACCGCATCACGAAGCCGATGATCCGCGAGAGGATCACCGACCCGTGGCGCGAAGTGAGCTGGGACGAAGCGCTCACCTACGCGGCGACGCAATTTCGCAAGCTGCAGCAGAAGTACGGCCGCGATTCGATCGGCGGCATCACGTCGTCGCGTTGCACGAACGAGGAAACCTACCTCGTGCAGAAGCTCGTGCGTGCCGCGTTCGGCAACAACAACGTCGATACCTGTGCGCGCGTGTGCCATTCGCCGACCGGCTATGGCCTCAAGACGACGCTCGGCGAATCGGCCGGCACGCAGACGTTCGCATCGGTCGACCAGGCCGACGTGATCGTCGTGATGGGGGCGAACCCGACCGACGGCCATCCGGTGTTCGGCTCGCGGCTGAAGCGGCGCGTTCGCGAAGGCGCGAAGCTGATCGTGATCGACCCGCGCCGCATCGATGTCGTCGACGGTCCGCACGTGAAAGCCACGCATCACCTGCAATTGCGCCCCGGCACCAACGTCGCGATCGTCAACGCGCTCGCGCACGTGATCGTCACCGAAGGGCTTGTTGCCGACGCGTTCGTCGCCGAGCGCTGCGAGACGCGCGCATTCGAGCAATGGCGCGACTTCGTGTCGCGCGCCGACAATTCGCCCGAGGCAACCGCCGACGTGACGGGCGTGCCGGCCGAACTGGTACGCGCCGCCGCGCGCCTCTATGCGACGGGCGGCAATGCCGCGATCTATTACGGGCTGGGCGTCACCGAACACGCGCAAGGCTCGACGACGGTGATGGGCATCGCGAACCTCGCGATGGCAACCGGCAACATCGGCCGCGAAGGCGTCGGCGTCAATCCGCTGCGCGGCCAGAACAACGTGCAGGGTTCGTGCGACATGGGCTCGTTCCCGCACGAACTGCCCGGCTACCGGCACATCAGCGACGAGATCGTGCGCACGCAGTTCGAACAGGCGTGGTCGGCCAAGCTGCAGCCGGAACCGGGGCTGCGCATCCCGAACATGTTCGACGCGGCGCTCGACGGCAGTTTCAAGGGGCTCTATTGCCAGGGCGAGGACATCGTCCAGTCGGACCCGAACACGCAGCACGTGTCGGCCGCGCTGTCGGCGATGGAGTGCATCGTCGTACAGGACATCTTCCTGAACGAGACCGCGAAATATGCGCACGTGCTGCTGCCGGGCTCGACGTTCCTCGAGAAGGACGGCACGTTCACGAACGCGGAGCGCCGCATCTCGCGCGTGCGCAAGGTGATGCCGCCGCTCGCGGGCTACGCGGACTGGGAAGTGACGCTGCTGCTGTCGCAGGCGCTCGGTTACGACATGCACTACACGCACCCGTCGGAAATCATGGACGAGATCGCGCGGCTCACGCCGACCTTCTCGGGCGTGTCATATGCGAAGCTCGACGCACTCGGCAGCATCCAGTGGCCGTGCAACGAGCACGCGCCGGAAGGCACGCCGACGATGCACATAGACGCGTTCGTGCGCGGCAAGGGCCGGTTCGTGATCACCAAGTTCATTCCGACGCCGGAAAAGGTCACGCAGCGCTATCCGCTGATCCTGACGACGGGCCGCATCCTGTCGCAATACAACGTCGGCGCGCAGACGCGCCGGACCGAAAACGTCCGGTGGCATGAAGAGGATCGCCTCGAGATCCATCCGCACGACGCGCAGGATCGCGGCATCCGGACCGGCGACTGGGTCGGCATCGAATCGCGTGCCGGGCATACGGTGCTGCGCGCGCTCGTGACGGAACGCATGCAGCCGGGCGTCGTGTACACGACGTTCCACTTCCCCGAATCGGGCGCGAACGTGATCACGACGGAAAGCTCCGACTGGGCGACGAACTGCCCTGAATACAAGGTGACGGCCGTGCAGGTGCTGCCGGTTGCGCAGCCGTCCGACTGGCAGCAAGCGTACGCGCGCTTCAACGCGGAGCAGATCGACCTGCTCGAGCGCCGCGCGAGCACGCCCGACACCGTGACGACAGGCAAGTGAGGCGGAGATGGACAACGACCACCTGATCGACATGGCCAACCAGATCGGCGCATTCTTCGAATCGATGCCCGATCGCGACGAAGCGCTGACCGGCATCGCCGAGCATATCCGGCGCTTCTGGGAGCCGCGGATGCGCCGCGCGTTGCTCGCCGCGCTCGACGATCCGTCGAGCGAAGGCGCGCAACGCGCGGCGCCGATCGTGCGCGACGCGATCGCCACTCACCGCGCATCGCTCGTCCCTGCCGAGGCAACCGCCTGACCGCGCTGCTACGCGGACATCGACATGCCCGCGAACCAGCTTTCGCAGTGGCGCAGCAACGCGCTCGCGTCGGTCGCCGTGCGCCCGCGCGCGGCGACATACCCGTCGGGCCGCAACAGGTAGAACGACGGCCGCGAGCGGCCGTACTCCTGTGCCAGCCCGGCGGCACCGTCGCCTTCGGCATCGGTGATCCGCCACACGCGCACAGCGCCCGGCATGATCCGTTCGAGCCGCTGCACGAGCGCCTGCGCATCGGCCGCCATCGGCGGCGGCGGCACAGCGCCGGCGTCGGCATTCGCCGGCTCGTCGAGCAGCAGCAGCGTGAAGCTCGCCGGATCGTGCAGATCGTATAGCCGCGCCGTTCCCGGCGCCTGACCGAGCGGGCCGTCGAGCACGTGCACAAGCGCGTCGGGCGCCCGCTCGCCTGCACGCGGGCCGCCGTCGAGCACGCGCTCCAGCGTGAGCGGACTCTTCCGGTATTGCACGCCGAGCTCGCTGACCGTACGCCGCACCGCGTCGCGCATCGGCCCGAACGACACCAGCAGCGGCACGACATGATCGCGCAGCAGCTTCATCGCGCCGCGATCCGCCTCGACGACCTGCGTGATGAAACTGGTCTGCCGCAACACGTCGCGCTCGATCGGATGGCGCTCGGCGTGATAGGTGTCGAGCAGCCGTTCGGGCGTGCCCGCGCCGAGCACGCGCGCAAGCTTCCAGCCGAGATTGAACGCTTCCTGGATGCCGGTGTTCATGCCCTGCGCGCCGGCCGGGCTGTGGACGTGCGCGGCATCGCCCGCGAAGAACACGCGGCCGTGACGCAGCCGGGCGACCATCCGGCTGTGCAGGTGGAAATAGGACGACCACGCGAGATCGGTCGGCGCAATCGACGCGCCAACGCGCGCACGCACGATCGCGTCGCATTCCTCGAGCGACGGGGTCGGCGCATCGCTGCCGGGCGGCCGGTCGGCAACGAGCCGGTAACGGCCGCCGCCCATCGGAAACAGGCCTGCCATGCCTTCGGGCGTCGTGAACAGGTGGATCTCTTCGTCCGGCCAGTCGGGTATCGCCGCGAAATCGGCAAGCAGGAAAGTCTGTTCGAACGCCTGCCCGGTGAAGCCCAGGCCGAGCAGATGCCTGACGGTGCTGTGCGCCCCGTCGGCGGCGATCAGGTACGACGGCGCGAATGATTCGTCGCGGCCGTCGGCACAGCGGATCGTCACGTCGAGCGACTTGCCGCCTGCATCGCACGCGGTCAGCGTCGCGCCGCGCTCGACCGCCACGCCGAACCCGGCCAGGTGCTCGGCGAGCAGCCGCTCGGTAATGCTCTGGTCGAGAAACAGCAGATACGGGTAGCGCGTTTGCAGCGGATCGAAATCGAGCCGCGCGATCACGCGGCCGTCGGCATGCAGCGCGGCCGCATGCGCACGATGGCCGAGCGCGAGAAACGGCTCGACCGCGCGATGCTGCTCCAGCAGTTCGAGCGTGCGTGCCTGGATACCGATCGCGCGCGAATACGGCGCGGGCGCGGCGAGGCGGTCGATGATGCGCACCGGCACGCGGGCACGCGCGAGGCTCATCGCGGCGGCAAGGCCGGTCGGCCCCGCGCCGACGATCAGCACGGGCGGGATATCGGGCAGTGTGTCAGCCATGAGAACCTCGATGACACGCGACCCTGCAAGTCTACGCCGCTACGCGTCACGGGGCCATATGCCGACCGGCCGACGCGCGGCACCCATGCGCGGTGTGGGAAAATATGCGCTTTCCGCCAGATTTCGCGTCATGGATTCCGCATTCGACCGAGCGTATGCAGCACACCGCGCGGGCCGGCTCGCCGAGGCCGAGCACGGCTATCGCGCCGCGCTCGCGACCAACCCCGCCGACGCCGACGCGCTGCATCTGTTCGGCGTGCTGCGGCACCAGCAGGGCCAGCACGCCGAGGCAGCCGATCTCGTCGGTCGTGCCGTCACGCTGCGTCCGGACGATGCCGCGCTGCAGCTCAATCTCGGCAACGCACTGAAAGCGCTCGGCCGGCTCGACGAAGCGATCGACCGCTTTCGCAACGCGCTGACGCTCGCGCCCGAATTTCCGCTCGCACACTACAACCTCGGCAACGCGTATGCGGCGCTGCAGCGCCACGAGGATGCGATCGACGCGTTCGGCCGCGCGCTCCGGCTCACGCCCGACGACGCGTCGATCCACAACAATCTCGGCAACGCGCTGAACGCGCTCGGCCGCCACGACGACGCGCTCGCCGCGTTCCGTCGCGCGCTCGAGCTGCGGCCCGGGCATGCGGGTGCGCACAACAACCTCGCGATGGCGCTGAACGCGATGGGCCACGCCGACGACGCGATCGCGCACTTCCAGGCCGCGATCGCCGCGCAGCCGCGCTTCGTCGCTGCGCATTTCAATCTCGGCAACACGTTCGATGCGGTCGGCCGGCATGCCGAAGCGGCTGCCGCGTTCGAAGCCGCGCTCGCGCTGCACCCGCCGTTTCCGCTCGCACTGTTCGGGCTCGCGAACGCACTGTGCGCGCAGGCGCGCCACCGCGACGCGCTGCCCTACTACGAGCGCGCGGTCGGTCTCGATCCGTCGTTCAGCCTGGCATGGCTGAACCTCGGCAACGCGCATCACGCGCTTTGCGCGCACGAGATGGCGTTGCGCGCATTCGACCAGGCGTTGCGCGTCGAACCCGATCTCACGCTCGCGCGGCTGCACCGCGCGGTCACGCTGCTGACGCTCGGCGACTTCACGCGCGGCCTGCCCGCGTACGAAGCGCGTCACGAGACGCCGGGCGCGATCCCGCTCGGCACGCTGCCGCGCTGGCAGGGCGAGCCGATTGCGTCGCGCACGCTGCTGATTCGCGCGGAACAGGGGTTCGGCGATACGCTGCAGTTCGTCCGCTTCGTGCCGCTTGCCCGCGCACGCTGCGCGCGCGTCGTGCTCGAAGTCCAGCCGGAACTCGTGCCGCTGCTGGCGCCCGCCGCATCGCGCTGGCGCGTCACGCTCGTCGCGCAGGGCGCCGCGAAAGCGCCGACGGCGGACGTCGCCTGCACGCTGATGAGCCTGCCGTTCCTGCTCGGGCTTCAGCCGGCGGACATCGTCGGCGGCACGCGCTACCTCGACGCGCCCGACGGCGCTCGCCGGCGCTTTCGCGGCTCGCTCGGCGGGCAGTCGAAGCGCAAGTTCGGCCTCGCGTGGTCGGGGCGCCGGCAGGCGCAGGAAAACCGCTCGATGCCGTTCGACGCGCTCGCACCGCTGCTCGCGCTGCCGGACATCGACTGGATCGTGCTGCAACCCGCCCTCGACGACGACGAACGTGCGCGCGTCGACGCGCATCCGCGCGTGCATCGCCTCGACGGCCGGCTGAACGACTTTGCCGATACGGCCGCGCTGATCGAACGGCTCGACGGCGTCGTCACGATCGATACGGCAGTCGCGCACCTTGCAGGCGCGCTCGGCAAGCCACTGTGGGTCATGCTGCCGTTCGCGCCCGACTGGCGCTGGTTCACCGGCGACGACTGCCCGTGGTATCCGCAGGCCAGGATCGCCCGCCAGCCCGCACCGGGAGCATGGCTCGACGTGGCGGCCGCGGTCGCCGGCAAGCTGCGCGAAGCCTGAACGCAGACGAAAAAAGGGAGCGCGCTGCGCTCCCTTTTTCAATGCAATGCATGCGGCCGGCGCCGCGCAATGTGCGAGCGCCTGTCAGGCCGCCTTGAACTGGTTGCGCGCCTCGGGCGTGCGATACAGCACGAGCGTCGCGATCAGCCCGCAAATCGCGGCCACGCTCAGCCACAGCCCCGGCGCCGCCTTGTTCCCGGTCTGGTGGATCAGCAGCGTCGAGATTGCCGGCGTGAAGCCGCCGATCGTCGTCGCCAGGCTGTACGCGAGCGAGAACCCGGCCGTGCGCACGTCGGCCGGCATCACTTCGGTCAGCGCGACGACCATCGCCCCGTTGTACGACGCGTACAGGAACGACAGCCACAGCTCGACCGCGAGCAGCCGCAGGAACGACGGATCGCCGACGAGCCACAGCACGGCCGGGTAAGCCGACAGCAGCGTCAGCACCGTGAACGCGATCAGCACCGGGCGGCGGCCGATGCGATCGGACAGCGCGCCGGACAGCGGCAGCCACACGAGGTTGGAGATGCCGACGCAGACGGTCACGACGAGTGCGTCGAGCGACGACAGGTGCAGCACTTCCTTGCCGAACGTCGGCGTGTACGCGGTGATCATGTAGAACGACACCGTCGTCATGATCACCATCCCCATGCCGGCAACCACCACGCCCCAGTTGTCGAGCATCGAGCGCATGATCTCGCCCATCGACGGGCGGTGGCGTTTCGCGAGGAACTCGTCCGTTTCCTTCAGCGAACGACGGATCAGGAACAGGAACGGCACGATCAGGCAGCCGATCAGGAACGGAATGCGCCAGCCCCATGCGGTCATCTCCTCGGCCGGCAGCGCGCGGTTCAGCAGCACGCCGACGAGCGCGGCGAACACGACGGCCACCTGCTGGCTGCCCGACTGCCACGACGTATAGAACCCCTTGTGGCCCTTCGTCGCGATTTCCGACAGGTAGACCGACACGCCACCGAGTTCGACGCCCGCCGAGAAACCCTGCAGCAGCCGGCCGAGCAGCACGAGTACCGGTGCGAGCACGCCGATCGTCGCGTAGCCGGGTATCGAGGCCACCGTGAGCGTGCCGAGCGCCATCAGCCCGAGCGTCAGGATCAGCCCCTTGCGGCGGCCGTGATGGTCGATGTACGCGCCGAGCACGATCGCGCCGACCGGCCGCATCAGGAAGCCCGCGCCGAACACCGACAGCGACAGCATCAGCGACGCGAATGCGTTGCCGCTCGGGAAGTAGGTTTTCGCGATGGCCGACGCGTAATACCCGTAGACCATGAAGTCGTACATTTCCAGGAAGTTGCCGCTGACGACCCGGAATACGGTGCGGAATTTCGATTCCTGCGCAATGGCGTGTGACGCGGTGGACATGTTTTTCTCGCTCAGCTCGGATGGCGCGAATCCGCGCCGCATGGATCCGACGACGCGCGCGGCGCCGGGCCGGCGCGCACGGGCATCGCTGCCCGCCGGCGGCGCGCCGCACAACGAACGCGCGCCCCCCCGGCAAGGTTCGCGAATGATGCCACGCGAAGCCGACATTTGCCTTGTGGCGCCCCCGGCCGTCGCCATCGGCGCATTCGTCTCGTACAAGTCGCCCCAATACTGAAGCAAAAATCAGATCGGTCTGATCGACCGGCTCTCGCCTGCTGACCACAATGTCACGATTCCCGACGATCTTTCCGCGCCGCGGCCGGCACGGTTGCCCGTGTCGCACGGTGTACCGCCCTCATGACCCCATCACCGTTCGTCCCCGTCGAAGGCGCGCTCGCCCGCCCTCGCTTCGCCCCGCTCGATCACGTTCCGCCGTTCGGCCGCGAATGGACCTTTCGCGGCGCGCCCGGTGCACGGCCCGGCAAGCACTGTCTCGCGACACTGACGACGTCCTGCATTGACGTCGACCGGCCGCACCGCGCGTGCCACTGGCAGCCGTGGTCCGTTGCAGCGCCAGCGCCGAATCCGGCAGGGGCGCCGGTCGTGCCGGCTGCCGTTGCCGTTGCCGGCAGGTGCTCCCGACGTAACGCCCGAGGCTCTCGCGACCGACGTGCGATGTACGCGATCTGCTGGGGCATCAGCGCGTTCGGCATCATCGGCTGGCTGATCGCTGCGCACGAACCGCCCACGGGCTTCGAGCCTGCGCACACGATCCAGATGGGCGGCATCGTGCCGGAACACACCACGTCATCTACCGGCACCGTGCAGGTTGCCGAAGTTCACTCCGGTACGTCGACAGACACTGCCCCGCGGCGCACGGTGGCGACACCTGTCGCGAAAACTGCAGAATCCCCACCGGCCACGCACCACACCGCACTTCGTCCAGCGTCGCTTCGCCCGAAGACAGCGTTCGACGTGCAGCGCGCCGCCACTGCATCGCCGCGTCGAACAAACAGCACGCGCACGACAGCGGCACCGGCCCGGACGCCGATCGTGACGCAACTGGCGGCACGTCCGCCAGCCCTGAGCGATACAGCCAGCGCACGCGATCGGCTCGCCCCGCCGCCGCGCTCGACGGACACACGCGATGCGCGCGACACACTAGACGATCCGCTCACGCTGATCGCAATGGCAAACGCGCTGCACATCGCGCAACCTGCGCGTGCGGCGCACGCGCCCGCCGCCGGTTTCGACTGGACATCTCAACTGTCCCACCGCCGCGTGACCGACGCACCGGACGCATTCGCGCGCTGACGGTCGCCCATTAAAAAAACCCGGCGCAGATCGCTTCGCCGGGTTTCGCTCGTCTCTCTCCGTCCGTCTGACGAATCGTTACTTGTGCGAGGGCAGCCCCGTCTCGGTCTGCTTCTCGAGTTGCCGCACCTGCTCCTGCAGATCGCGCAACTGCATCTGTGCAGCCCGCTTCTCGACCTGCAGCGCCTGCGTCTGCTCCTGGGCCGACTTCTGCCGCTGCACGACTTCGGCCTGCTGGCTGCGCGCGACGCTCAGATCGGCCTGCAATTGCTGCGCACGATTCGCCTGCAGCGCGATCACGCGTTCGAGAAACGCCTTCTGCGCCTGCAACTCGGTACGGCGGATCTCGATTTCCGCGAGTTGCGCGGTCTGCTGAATGAAGTTCGCATACACCATCTCCGCGCGGTTCTTCTCCTGCGACCGGATCACGCGCCACAGATGCTTGTCCTGGAACAACGCGACGTAGTACGTCATCTCGCGCGGATCGAACATCAGGCTCGCACCGTAGCTGCCGTTGTAAGTCGTGCGCATCTCGACGATCCGGCCGTCGTGCAGCATCTGCGTCAGCTCGGCGACGTTGCCTTGCGCGCTTGCGTCCGACGCGGATGCCGCCGGCGCCGCATCGCCGCTCAGGCTCGTGACCGCCGGACGCGTACCGGCAACCGGCGCGGTCGCGTCGGCGGACCAGGCCGCACCCGCTTGCGCGCAGGCGGCCAGTGCAACGATCCACGTTGCGCATCGTGCAGGGGAAAAGTTTCGGAAAGCCAACGTCAGACTCCGGCGAACGAATCGGAACTCGCGATTATCGTTCAAAACAAAACGGCCCCATCTCGAATTTATCGGGATGCGGCCGGCCCTCGTGAGATACGAAGAATGTGGCTTGCTACAGGCGGGTTTCGCGCGCCGCGCGCAGGAACGCATCGAGCAGCGGCGTGCAGTCGAGCAGCTCCGAGCCGCCCGCACGATGGAACTCGGGGTGCCATTGCACGCCGACGACGAACGGCGAACGCCGGTGGCGGATACCCTCGATGATCCCGTCGCCGGCCGACACGGCCTCGATGTTCAGATCGCGGCCGAGATCGCGGATCGCCTGGTGGTGGATCGAGTTGACGATCGCTTCGCTGCGCCCGGGGAACATGCTCGCGAGCGTCGACGAGTCGGGGAAGCGGATGGCGTGACGATGCTGGTCGTAATGCTCGCTCACGTGCGCATTCGCGGTCGGCACATCGGTGGCGATGTCCTGGTACAGCGAGCCGCCGAACGCGACGTTGATCAACTGGCAGCCGCGACAGACGCCGAGCACGGGTTTGCCGGATTCGACGAACTCGTGCAGCAGCTCGAGTTCGTACATGTCGCGCACGCGATCGCCCGGCCATTCGGGGCGGGCGTCCGACGCCGCATAGGTTTGCGGCGACACGTCGGCGCCGCCTTGCAGCAGCAGGCCGTCGAGATGCTTCGCGTAGTCGCGCAGGCGGATATTGCTCGGGTGAATCATGCCCTGGTGGCCGACGGTCGGAATCATGAACACGAGCACGTCGCGCGACATCACCCAGTGTGCAATCGATTCCTCGAGATACTGCAGCGTCTTGCCTCGCAGCCCCTTCGCGCCCGGTTCCGGATGGAAGATCCGCGCCGACACGCCGATGCGCAGCGTGCGCTGCGTGATGCGCTGGCCCGCGCGGTCGAACATCCGGCGCGCACGCGCCGCAATGATCCGGCCGAACACCGACCACGGCGTATCGCTCTGCTTCAGGTAGGCCGGCGGCGCATTCTGCGCGCTCGCGGGCGGCGGCCGCGGCGTATCGAAATCGGGCGGCGCGCCGAACCCGGGCGGCGGCGAGCCGGGCTTCGGCGGCGCGGCGGCGCCATCGCCGGCGGCACCCGGCGCACCCGGCGCACCCGGCTCGGATGTAGCCGTGACCGGCGACGCGCCGTCAACGGCGACGTTTTGCGCGGCGGCCTGCGGTGCCGGCGCGTCGGGCGTTTTCGCCGGATCGGGACGGGGAGAATCGGAAGAAGCGGAAGAGGTGCCGGGCAGACCGGCCGGGGAAGGCGTGTTTTCGCTCATGACGAGGGTCTGGTACGTCGCTCACGCGTATGGATAAACGAGGAATCATTATGCTTCAGTGCACGATCGAGCGGCAAACCTGCAACATCCTGTCGATATTGTTGCAAGTCGATGGCAAACCGCGCCGGGGAGCGTCCCCGATCACGTGACGGCGACGCCGCTACCTCGCCGCGTGTACTGGACACCAGTGATATATCACAATAATATCCACGCATCGTCCACGCTTCCCGATCGCCCGCGCCATGATCGCGCCCCGTCCGGCCGCCGCGCCGCAACCCGCATGAATGCCCTGACCGACGTCACCCGCGACCGGCCCGCCGCGTCGGCGGTCAGTCTCGCCGACCGCGCCTACACGCTGATCCAGCGCGACATCATCACGATGCGCCTGAAGCCGGGCGCCGCGCTCAACGAGGCCGACCTCGTCGCGCGCACGGGGATCGGCCGCACGCCGGTGCACCAGGCCGTGCATCGGCTCGTGCTCGAAGGGCTGCTGTCCGTGATGCCGCGCAAGGGGTTGATGGTGCAGCCGCTGTCGCTCGACGACATCGTCGCGGTGATCGACGTGCGGCGCATCAACGAAGCGCACTGCGCCGAACTCGCCGCGCGCCATGCGACGCCCGACGATCTCGAGCGCATGGCCGCGCTGCTCGACGACGGGCAGGCCTGCGTCGACACGCACGACGTCGAAGGCATGATGGAACTCGACCGCGCGTTTCATCAGGCGATCGCCACGGCCGCGCGCAATGCGGTCCTCGCCGAGATCCTGCGCGCCCTGCACGAGCGCTCGTTGCGCTTCTGGTTCGTCACGCTGTCCGAGCCCCACCATCTCGCCGATGTCCAGCACGAGCATCGCGAACTGTTCGAGCGACTGTCCGCGCGCGACGCCGCCGGCGCCCGCGCGGCCGTCGAACGCCATATCGATTCGTTTCGCTCCACGCTTCTTCACCATCTTCGCCCCTGAGCCGCCCATGACCACGTTCACGCCCTTCCCCCCGCTCGCCCAGCTCGCCGCCGACCTCGCCGCCGGCCGGACCACGAGCCGTGCGCTCGTCGACGCCGCGCTCGACCGGATCGCCGATCCGTCGGGCCAGGGCGCCGTCGTCTTCACCGAAGTCGCTGCCGACAACGCGCGCGCGGCCGCCGACGCGCACGACCGGCTGCGCGCCGCGGGCACCGTGCTGTCGCCGCTCGCGGGCATTCCCGTGTCGGTGAAGGATCTGTTCGACGTCGCGGGCCAGGTGACGCGCGCCGGTTCGCGCGTGCTCGACGGCGCGCCGCCCGCGCGCACCGACGCGGTCGCCGTCGCGCGGCTCAAGCGCGCGGGCGCCGTGCTGGTCGGCCGCACGAACATGAGCGAATTCGCGTTCTCCGGGCTCGGGCTGAATCCGCACTTCGGGAATCCGCGCTCGCCGTACCACCGCGACGTGCCGGGCGATGCCCGGATTTCCGGCGGCTCGTCGTCGGGCGCGGCCGCGTCCGTCGCCGACGGGATGGCCGCCGTCGCGCTCGGCACCGACACGGGCGGCTCGATCCGCATTCCGGCCGCCCTGTGCGGGCTGACGGGCTTCAAGCCGACCGCGAGCCGGATTCCGACGCAAGGCGGCGTGCCGCTGTCGACGACGCTCGACTCGTTCGGTCCGATCGGCCTGACGGTCGCCTGCTGCGCGCTCATCGACCGGATGCTCGCGGGCCTCGAACCGCACGTGCCGGCCGCACGGCCGCTCGAAGGCGTGCGGCTCGGCGTGCTGACGAACTATGTGACGGACGGCGTCGATGCCGACGTCGCGGCCGCGCTCGACGCCGCGCTCAAGCATCTCGAAGCCGCCGGCGCGATCGTCACCGAAGTACGCTTTTCGGCACTCGACCGGCTGCCGGACATCAACCGCTTCGGCTTCTCGCCGATCGAGGCGTACGCGTGGCATCGCCCGCTGCTCGCGCAGCACCGCGACCGGTACGACCCGCGCGTGCTCACGCGGATCCTGAAGGGCGAACCCGCGAGCGCGGCCGACTATCTCGACCTGCTCGCCGCGCGCGCCGCGATGCTCGACGAAGCCGCGCACACGGTCTGGTCGCGCTTCGATGCGCTCGTCGCGCCGACGGTGCCGGTCGTGCCGCCGCGCATCGCTGAACTCGAAGCGGACGACGCCGCGTTCACGCGCACCAATGCGCTGATCCTGCGCAACCCGAGCGCGTTCAACTTCCTCGACGCGTGCGCGCTGTCGCTGCCGTGCCATCCGCGCGACGCGGCGCCGGTCGGCCTGATGCTCGCGGCAGCGCCGCATCGCGACGACGCGCTGCTCGCGATCGGCCAGGCGGTCGAGGCCGTGCTGAACACGATCCGCTGACCGCGCCAATCGATCGACGGCGGGCGATGCGCGCGGTGCGGCAGGGCGCCGCACGCGCGCTGTCAGTTTCGTGCCAGACCGTTCGCGCTAAAATCGCGCGATTGTTTTCCGGACCGACCCACGAGGAACCCCGCCGACATGAACGACTACACGCTTGCGCTACGCCGCGAACGCCGCCTGCTGATGCTGCTCGGATGGGTGTGCATCGCCCTGCTGGCAGGTGCGCTGTACCTGCAGTACGTGAAGAACGAAGATCCGTGCCCGCTGTGCATCATCCAGCGCTACTTCTTCGCCGCGATCGGGATCTTCGCGTTCCTGGCCGCCGGGATACGCAACTGGCGCGGCATCTGGGTGCTCGAGCTGCTGATCGCGATCGCCGCGGCCGGCGGCGTAGGCACCGCCGCGCGGCACCTGTCGATCCAGATGAATCCGGGCTTCAGTTGCGGCTTCGACACGCTGCAGCCGATCGTCGACAGCCTGCCGCCCGCGCAGTGGTTCCCCGGCATGTTCAAGGTCGCCGGGCTGTGCGAGACCGTCTACCCGCCGATCTTCGGCATCCTGCTGCCCGGCTGGGCGCTGATCGGCTTCGCCGTGATCCTGATTGCGGTCGTCGCGAGCCTCTGGCGCCATCGCCGCAAGCTCGCGGCCTGACCGGCCGGCCGCATTGGCGGCCCCCGGCGCGCGCGACCCGATCGACCGGGCCGCGCGCCGCCGGTTCGCCATCACCCGGCTCCAACCGACGCTTCTGCCGACCGCACCTGGCCGGCCACACGTAAACCCCTACCCCGCCGCCGCCCCGATTTCCGGGCGAACGCGCGTCGCGCGCCTGCCGCGCCCACGCCCCGTCACGCCTGCGTCTCGGCCGGATGTGCACGCATCGGCGCCCCGATTCCGCGCGGCGGGCCTATGATCGACATGATCGCCTCCTGATAGCCCGGATCACCGTCCGGCGATGTTCCCATCGCATTGCGGTGCTATCTTCGTGACTGGATGGCGATCTACGTGCGCGAGGCCAGGCGGTCTCCCCCCTGCGTAACGCGCGCCCGATCCGCAATGTCGACTGAATTCATCATGACAACGCAAACCATCCGCATCCGTCACCCTCATGGCGTCCGCGAGTCCGGCGGCGCCGTTCGCACGCGTCGTCCACGCGCCGCCGCACTGCATCGGCCGTGCGGCCGGCCTGCCCCGCTCCCGTCCATCCTCGTTGCCGCCGCGCCCGCCAGCCCGCGCCGCGTGTCGTGCCGCGTCGTCCCGAACGGAGCGTGCTGATGGAAGCCTGGCTCGGCGATCTGCAGCAACTGCTCGCGCACGGCGAAGCGGCCGTGCTCGTGACGGTCGCGCACACCGATGGCTCCGCGCCGCGCGAAGCCGGCACCAAGATGCTCGTCACGCGCGACACGGCCCGCCATACGATCGGCGGCGGTCATCTGGAATGGAAGGCGATCGAGATCGCTCGGCATCTGCTGAAGGATGGCGCGCACGTGCCCCACGCGCGCAGGCTCGAGCGGCTCGCGCTCGGCCCGAGCCTCGGCCAGTGCTGCGGCGGCGCGGTCGTGCTCGCGTTCGAGCGGCTCGACGTCGGCGATCTCGGCTGGATCATGTCGCTATCGAAGCGCGTCGCGGCCGGCGCCGCGACCGTGCGTAGCGTATCATTCGGCCCCTCGCCGGGCGCGCCGCTGTTGAGCGAGCCCGAATCGGAAGCCGCGCGGGCCGACTGCCTGCTGTGGGAAACCGGCGGCGTGTCGCTGATGACCGAAACGATCGCGCCGTATGCGTTCCCCGTCGTGCTGTTCGGCGCCGGGCACATCGGCACCGCGCTCGTGAAGGTGCTGGCGACGCTGCCGTGCCAGGTGCGCTGGATCGACGGGCCCGATGCGGTGTTCCCGCCGGCCGACGTGCTGGCCGGCATCGGCAATCTCGCGATCGAAGCGGCCGCCGCCCCGGCGGACGCCGTCGACGCGGCTCCGCCGCAGTCCTACTTCGTCGTGATGACGCACGACCACGCACTCGATTTCGTGCTGGCCGAGCGCATCCTGCGACGCGGCGACTATGCGTACTTCGGGATGACCGGCTCGCACGCGAAACGCGTGCAGTTCGATCATCGCCTCGCGGCCATCGGCATCGACCCGGCCCAGGTCGCGCGGATGCGCTGCCCGATCGGTGTCGAAGGCATCATCGACAAGGCGCCCGAAGTGATCGCGATCTCGGTGGCCGCGCAGTTGCTGCAGGCCGTCGAGGCGAACGCGAACGCGCAGGCTTCCCCTACCTACTGACCGACCAAGAACGACGCCATGACCCCGACATTCAAGGACAAGATTGCCCGCGCGCCGAAGGCGGAGCTGCACATCCATATCGAAGGCTCGCTCGAGCCCGAACTGATTTTCGCGCTCGCGCAGCGCAACGGCGTGAAGCTCGCGTACGACTCGATCGACGCGCTGCGCGCCGCGTACGCGTTCACCGACCTGCAGTCGTTCCTCGACATCTATTACGCAGGCGCAAGCGTGCTGCTGACCGAGCAGGATTTCTACGACATGACGGCCGCGTATTGCGAACGCGCGCTCGCCGACAACGTCGTTCACACCGAACTGTTCTTCGACCCGCAGACGCACACCGAACGCGGCGTGCCGATCGAGACGGTTGTCGCGGGCATCGAGCGCGCACTCGCCGATGCCGAGCAGCGCGGGCTGTCGAGCAAGCTGATTCTGTGCTTCCTGCGCCACCTGTCCGAAGAGGACGCGCTCGCGACGTTCGAATCCGCGTTGCCGCTGTTCGAGCGCTATCGCCATCGCCTGATCGGCGTGGGCCTCGACTCGTCCGAGCTCGGTCACCCGCCGACGAAGTTCGCGCGCGTGTTCGACAAGGCGCGCTCGCTCGGGCTGAAGCTCGTCGCGCATGCGGGCGAGGAAGGCCCGCCGGCCTATATCTACGAAGCGCTCGACGTGCTGAAGGTCGACCGGATCGACCACGGCGTGCGCAGCATCGAGGACCCGGCGCTCGTCGAACGCCTCGCGCGCACGCGCACGGCGCTCACCGTCTGCCCGCTGTCGAACCTGAAGCTGTGCGTGTTCGACGACATGGCGAAGCACACGCTGAAAGCGTTGCTCGACCGCGGCGTCGCGGTGACGATCAACTCCGACGATCCGGCCTATTTCGGCGGCTACGTCAATGAAAACTACTTCGCGACGGTCGCGGGGCTGCAGCTCACGGATGCCGAAGTCAAGGCGGTGATCCGCAACGGCTTCGAGGCGTCGTTCGTCGAACCGGCGCAGCGCGACGCACTGTTCGCGCGCCTCGACGCGTACTGGCGGGCCGCGTGACGGCCGGCATCGAGGTGCGCTAGACAGATGAAACACGGCAACGGCATCCGCTTCGCGACTCCCGGCCCGGCCTTGCGCCGAGTCGAACGCATGCATGCGCCCGGCGCGAACGCGTTCAACGCGTTCGTCGCCCGCGTGGCGGCGGCGCTGTCCGTTGCCGCCCGCCGGCGCGTGCGGTCGCGGCTTGCCGTCCCGTGCGCCGCCGCAGCGGTCGCGATCGCCAACGCCACCGGCAATCACGCGATGGCGGCCCCTGCCGCCATGCTCGCCCGCGCAATCGCATCCGGTCGCGCCGCACGCAGTGTGTCGCGACTACTCGCGAAGCGCCGTCCCGCGCCCGCGCGGGCGGTGTCATCCATGCCGTCGCCCGCGCGGCGTCGATCGCTTTCTTCTGTTCGCCTTACCTTGATGCAGGACCATTCGTCATGACGCAAACCGCTTTTCGTTCCCAACTGCTGACCTTCAACGGCGACCCGGCACAATCGAGCCAGGCCGCGAACTACGAGACCGACGGCCTCCTGATCGTCGACGATGGCAAGGTCGTCGCGGCCGGCCCGTATGCGCAGCTCGCCGCGACGCTCGCGCGTGACGCGATCGTCCATGACCTGCGCGACAAGCTGATCGTGCCCGGCTTCATCGACACGCACATCCACTATCCGCAGACGGACATGATCGCGTCGCCGGCGCCGGGCCTGCTGCCGTGGCTCGACAAGTACACGTTCCCGACCGAGCGCCAGTTCGGCGATCCCGAGCATGCACGCGAAGTCGCCGACTTCTTCGTCGACGAACTGCTCGCCTGCGGCACGACGAGCGCGCTCGTCTACTGCACGGTGCACAAGCAGTCGGCCGACGCGCTGTTCGCGGCGAGCGACGCGCGCGACCTGCGGATGATCGCGGGCAAGGTGCTGATGGACCGCAACTGCCCCGAATTCCTGCGCGACACCGCGCAATCGGGTTACGACGACAGCGCCGAGCTGATCGACCGCTGGCACGGCAAGGGCCGCCAGATGTACGCGCTCACGCCGCGCTTCGCGCCGACGTCGACCGAGGCGCAGCTCGAAGCGTGCGGCGAACTCGCGCGCCGCCATCCGGACGTGTTCGTGCAGAGCCATGTCGCGGAAAACGTCGACGAGGTGAAATGGGTGGCCGAGCTGTTCCCCGGCCATCGCAGCTATCTCGACATCTACGACCGCTACGGGCTGCTGCGTCCGCGCGCGGTGTACGGCCACTGCATCCACCTCGACGACGAGGACCGCCGCCGGATGGCCGAGACGCGCACCGTCGTCGCGCACTGCCCGACGTCGAACTTCTTCCTCGGCAGCGGGCTGTTCGATTTCGACAAGGCCGGCGAATACGACGTGCCCGTCACGCTCGCCACCGACGTCGGCGGCGGCACGTCGTTCTCGATGCTGCAGACGATGAACGAGGCGCACAAGGTCGCGCGGCTGTCGGGCCACCACCTGACCGCGACGCGGATGTTCTGGCTCGCGACGGCCGGCGCCGCTCAGGCGCTCGACCTCGCCGACACGGTCGGCACGCTCGCGCCGCGCGCCGAGGCCGACTTCGTCGTGCTCGATCCGCAAGCGACGCCGCTGCTCGCGCGCCGCACGAAGCGCGCGGATTCGCTCGAGGAGCTGCTGTTCGCGTTCGCGCTGCTCGGCGACGACCGCGCGGTGTACCGCACCTATGCGGCCGGCAAGCTCGTCCACGAACGCGGCGCGGCCCGCCGTCCGGCCGCCGCGTAACGGCCCGCCGGGCTCCCGTCCCGGCATGTGCGGCACATCCGCCGTCGCGCATGCCGGATAGCCGAAGGCGCCACGCGCCGATCGCGCCCCGACGCTCAACCTCACCCTGCCCGGCCGCGTTCCCGCACGCGACACGTCGTGCTAGAATTCGCCGCTCATTGGGGAGTAGCCGCTCCGCTCGATGTCCCGCGCCCCCGGCGCGCATCGTGACGGAGGCGTCCGTCAACAGACTTGGCCGTTCGGCCATGGCGGGCGCAGCCAAGTTGGCCTGGCGAGACCGATGGTTCACAGTGCGCCGCATCAGGGCCCGGCGCGCCGTGGATCGTCGCTCGCACGCACAACATCGGCCCGTGGAACCCCATCCGTGTCCCAAGCCTTCCTGATTTCCACCGGCGCCGTCGCCCTCGCTGAAATCGGCGACAAGACCCAACTGCTTTCCCTCGTGCTGGCCGCGCGCTATCGCAAGCCGGTGCCGATCATCCTCGGCGTGCTCGTCGCGACGCTCGTGAACCACGGTTTCGCAGGCGCGCTCGGCGAATGGCTCGGCGCGCTCGTCACGCCGTCGATCATGCGCTGGGCGCTCGCGTTCTCGTTCATCGCAATGGGGTTGTGGATCCTCGTGCCGGACAAGCTCGATGCCGACGAAGCCAATGCCAACCGTTCGCGGCTCGGCGTGTTCGGTGCGACCCTCGTCGCATTCTTCCTCGCGGAAATGGGCGACAAGACGCAGATCGCGACCGTCGCGCTTGCCGCGCGCTTCCAGGACTACATCGGCGTCGTGGCCGGCACCACGTTCGGGATGATGCTCGCGAACGTGCCCGCGATCCTGCTCGGCGACCGCTTCGCGCATCGCCTGCCGACGAAGCTCGTGCACGGCATCGCGGCCGTGCTGTTCGTCGTGCTCGGCGCGCTGGCGCTGCTGGGCATCGGGGTCTGACGGACGGAGGTGGCCGGCGCGGCCGGGCGGCCGCGCCGTTGCTGGCGCCGCGTTACTTCGCGACCGCCGCGCCCGAAGCCGGCGCAGCCGGCACCGCGCGCTCGTTGGCGGCCGGCGCCGCCGGCCCGCCGCGCTTGTCGACCGGCAACCGGACCGAGCGGACCGCGCCGTTCGACAGCGGGAAATCGGCAAGCGCGCTGCGCGCCAGGAACGGCATTGCGTACAGCAGCGTGCCGTTGTCGCCGGTCGTGCGCGCGGACACGTTGTAGACCTCCTTGCCCGTCGCGCGCTCGGTGATGCGGATGCCGAGCGTGTAGTCGAACACCTGGTACGTCTGCGCGACATAGCCGGCCGGCATCGGCCCCCAGGGCCCCCACGGGCCCCACGGCCCGCGCCGCCAGTACGGCCCCGGCCCGACGAACCAGGGATCGTAATAGACGGGTTGCGGCACCGTCACGAGATCGCTGCCGACCGCATAGGTCAGCCCGACCAGATACCGCGCCTGCGCCTGCGGCACCTGCCGGAACGCATACGCGGACAGCTCGTTCGCGACGATCGGCTCGTAGGTCGACTGCTCGATGCTGTTCTTCTGCGCATCGGTGCGCGTGAACGCATAAGTGCGTGTCGCGTCGCTGCCGCTCCAGTCGGAGAAGGCCGTGACCTGGGTCGTCACATAGCTGGTGCAGCCCGTCAGCAGCGCCATGCACAGCGCCGCCGCCCAGCCCGCACCGCGAAAAATCCAATCGCGTTTCATGTTGATCCTCGTCGATCCGTCACCCGTTCGTCGCACCGCGCGAACCGGACGGGATGCCGATAATACGCGGACTGCCGAAAGCGGTAAAAAGTTCGACCGGCACGCAGCCGCAAGCCTTTGTACAATGGCCCGGTTCGCCCGGCCCGTGCCGCGGGCCCGTCCCCCACTCCACCGATCTCGACGACCATGTCCGACAACGCCTCCTCCACCGTGATCCGCCGCGCCGACTACACGCCGCCGGCCTTCCTCATCGATTCCGTCGCGCTCGAATTCGATCTCGCGCCGGCCCGCACGATCGTCAGGAATACGATGCGCGTGCGCCGCAATCCGGACGCCGCGCCCGCGCCGCACCTGGAGCTGATGGGCGAAGCGCTCGAATTCCTCGGCGCACGGCTGGATGGCGCGCCGCACGGCGCCGTGCGCGCGCACGAGCACGGGCTGACGGTCGAGAACGTCCCCGACGCATTCGAGCTGACGCTCGAAAGCGCATGCGCGCCCGACCAGAATACGACGCTGTCGGGCCTGTACGTGTCGAGCGGCAACTTCTTCACGCAGTGCGAAGCCGAGGGCTTCCGCCGCATCACCTACTTCCTCGACCGCCCCGACGTGATGGCGTCGTACACGGTCACGCTGCGCGCCGACAAGGCCGCGTACCCGGTGCTGCTGTCGAACGGCAACCTCGTCGATTCGGGCGACCTGCCCGACGGCCGCCACTTCGCGAAATGGGAAGACCCGTTCCGCAAGCCGAGCTACCTGTTCGCGCTCGTCGCGGGCAAGCTCGTCGCGATCGAGGAAAAGATCGCGACCGGCTCGGGCAAGGAAAAACTGCTGCAGGTATGGGTCGAGCCGGCCGACCTCGACAAGACGCGTCACGCGATGGATTCGCTGATCCACTCGATCCGCTGGGACGAAAAGCGCTTCGGCCTCGAGCTCGATCTCGACCGCTTCATGATCGTCGCGGTCGGCGACTTCAACATGGGCGCGATGGAAAACAAGGGGCTCAACATCTTCAACACGAAGTACGTGCTGGCGAACCCCGAGACCGCGACCGACACCGACTTCGCGAACATCGAATCGGTGGTCGGCCACGAATACTTCCACAACTGGACCGGCAACCGCGTGACCTGCCGCGACTGGTTCCAGTTGAGCCTGAAGGAAGGCCTGACGGTGTTCCGCGACCAGGAATTCTCGGCCGACATGGCCGCGGGCGACGACGTCGAATCGGCGGCCCGCGCGGTCAAGCGCATCGAGGACGTGCGCGTGCTGCGCCAGCTGCAGTTCGCCGAGGACGCGGGCCCGATGGCGCATCCCGTGCGCCCGGAGAGCTACGTCGAGATCAACAACTTCTACACGATGACCGTCTACGAGAAAGGCTCGGAAGTCGTGCGGATGTACCAGACGCTGTTCGGCCGCGACGGCTTCCGCAACGGGATGGACCTGTACTTCAAGCGCCACGACGGCCATGCGGTGACCTGCGACGACTTCCGTCACGCGATGGCCGACGCGAACGGGCGCGACCTCGCGCAGTTCGAGCGCTGGTACAGCCAGGCCGGCACGCCGCGCGTGTCGGTGCGCACCGCGTACGACGCGGCCGCGCGCCGGTATACGGTCACGCTCGCGCAGGGCTACGGCGACGCATCGCCGGCCGCGCGCGAAACGCAGCAGGGGCCGCTCCTGATTCCGTTCGCGATCGGCCTGATCGGCCGCGACGGCCGCGACCTGCCGCTGCGTCTCGACGGCGAAGCCGCCGCATCGGGCACGACGCGCGTGCTCGACTTCACCGACACCGAGCAGACCTTCACGTTCGTCGACGTGCCGGAAGCACCGCTGCCGTCGCTGCTGCGCAACTTCTCGTCGCCGGTGATCGTCGAGCACGACTACAGCGACGACGATCTCGCGTTCCTGCTCGCGCACGACAGCGATCCGTTCAACCGCTGGGAGGCCGGCCAGCGCCTCGCGACGCGCGCGCTGCTGACGCTCGCCGCGCGTGCCGCCGCGAACGAACCGCTCACGCTCGGCGAGAACTTCGTCGCCGCATTCCGCCGTGTGCTGTCCGACGCGAACCTGTCGCCGGCGTTCCGCGAACTCGCGCTGACGCTGCCGTCGGAAACCTATCTCGCCGACCAGATGGCCGAAGCCGATCCGGCCGCCGTGCATCGCGCGCGCCTGTTCGTGCGTCGCCGGCTCGCGACTGCGCTGCGCGCCGACTGGCTCGCCGCGTACGAGCAGCACCAGACGCCCGGCGCATACGAGCCGACGCCGGAGGCCTCCGGCCGCCGCGCGCTGAAGAACCTCGCGCTCGCGTATCTGGCCGAACTCGACGACGCGGCCGATGCCGTGCGCCTTGCAACCGCGCAGTACGACGCGGCGAACAACATGACCGATCGCGCGGCTGCGCTCGGCGCGCTGCTGTCCGCCGCGGCCGCGGGCGCGAACGAGCCGGCCGAGCATGCGCTCGACGACTTCTACCGTCGCTTCGAAAAGGAAGCTCTGGTGATCGACAAGTGGTTCGCGATGCAGGCGGCGCAACGCGGCACGCCCGCGCAGCCGACGCTCGCAAAGGTTCGCAAGCTGCTCGCGCACCCCGCGTTCAACCTGAAGAATCCGAACCGCGCGCGCTCGCTGATCTTCAGCTTCTGCGCGGCCAACCCCGCGCAATTCCACGCGGCGGACGGCTCGGGTTACGCGTTCTGGGCCGAACAGGTGCTCGCGCTCGACGCGATCAACCCGCAGGTCGCGGCGCGCCTCGCGCGCTCGCTTGAATTGTGGCGCCGCTTCACACCCGCACTGCGCGACCGGATGCGCGACGCGCTCGAGCAGGTTGCCGCCGGTGCGAAGTCGCGCGATGTGCGCGAGATCGTCGAGAAAGCGCTCGCCTGACGCAAACGACCGCATCGCGCCCGCGCGATAAAGCCGGTGCCGCCTGACGCGACGCCGGCTTTTTTATTGTGCGAGTGCGGTTGGAACCGGGCGGAATCGCGGGGTCTGACCGCGCGGTTTGCCGCCGCTGCGATGCGCACCGTACCAGTCGCCGACGCCGGAAACCCGGCCTGTCCGACCGCCCGGCCTTGTAACCGGACGAAAAAAGCCGGCGGCACGCGAGGCTCGGCGGGTAAAATTGCGGCCATTCAAGGATTCTTTGGCCTTTCGGAGTCTGTCATGTCCATTGCCCGCCGCACCACGCTGTCGAAGTTCCTGATCGAACAGCAACGTGAGACCAACAACCTCCCCGCCGACCTGCGCCTGCTGATCGAAGTCGTCGCCCGCGCGTGCAAGGCGATCAGCTACAACGTGTCGAAGGGCGCGCTCGGCGAAGCGCTCGGTACCGCCGGCAGCGAGAACGTCCAGGGCGAAGTGCAGAAGAAGCTCGACATCCTGTCGAACGAGATCCTGCTCGACGCGAACGAATGGGGCGGCAACCTCGCCGCGATGGCGTCGGAAGAAATGGAAACGTTCTTCCCGATCCCCGCGAACTACCCGCGCGGCGAATACCTGCTCGTGTTCGATCCGCTCGACGGCTCGTCGAACATCGACGTGAACGTGTCGATCGGCACGATCTTCTCGGTGCTGCGCTGCCCGGACGGCAAGCAGGCGACCGAGGAATCCTTCCTGCAGCCCGGCACGCAGCAGGTCGCGGCCGGCTACGCCGTCTACGGCCCGCAGACGGTGTTCGTGCTGACGACCGGCAACGGCGTGAACTGCTTCACGCTCGACCGCGAAGTCGGCTCGTGGGTGCTCACGCAGAGCAACATGCAGATCCCGGCCGACACGCGCGAATACGCGATCAACGCATCGAACGCACGCCACTGGTACGACCCGGTCAAGCGCTATGTCGACGAGCTGAACGCCGGCAAGGACGGCCCGCGCGGCGACAACTTCAACATGCGCTGGATCGCATCGATGGTCGCCGACGTGCACCGGATCCTGAACCGCGGCGGCATCTTCATGTACCCGGCCGACAAGCGCACGCCCGATCGTCCGGGCAAGCTGCGCCTGATGTACGAAGCGAATCCGATGTCGTTCATCGTCGAACAGGCGGGCGGCGCCGCGACGACCGGCACGCAGCGCATCATGGAAGTGCAGCCGACGGGCCTGCACCAGCGCGTGCCCGTGTTCCTCGGTTCGAAGAACGAAGTCGAGCGCGTCACCGGCTATCACGACGACGCAAAATAATTTGCACTGCAGCACTGGACGGAGGTGCGCCACGCAAGTACAATCGCGCCTCGCGATGTGGCCCTGACCGGCCGCATCGCAGTGAAGTGAAAGCGGGAAGTCCGCCGGATCGATGGTTTCGCGAAGCAGCAGCAGTAGCAAGCTGAAAAAAATTCGCAAAACCTATTGCCAAGATCTCGGATTTGACCATATAATTTCATTTCTCTGTTGCCGGTGTAGCTCAGTTGGTAGAGCAGCGCATTCGTAATGCGAAGGTCGTAGGTTCGACTCCTATCTCCGGCACCAAGACATAAAGGTCTGACAAGCATCGCTTGTCAGACCTTTTCTCTTTTCCGGCGCCGAAATCGTGCGCCCACTCTTCCCCGCGCCACCTCCGCTTGCGGGCATCCCCCGACTCACGCATCGCACGCCGCCGATTACAATCGCCGGACCACTCCGCCCTCTCCCCGCATCATGCGCACCTGGCGTCTCGATCGACCGAACCTCACCGGGCAACTGGACGTGTCCCGCGCGACGCGCCTCGTCGCCGCGATCGGCGGCAACGAGCCGAACGCATTCGCGGCCGAAGTCCTGAAGCTGTTCGACGACGCGCTGTCCATCACGCAGTGCACGATCTTCGCGTACGAATTCGGCAACCGCCCGCGCACGATGTCGGTCGCCGATCATCGCGGCGGCCGCTACCTGCGCGACCTCGCCGACACCTACGCACGACATTTCTACGCACTCGACGGCAACCAGCAGATCGTATCGACCGCCCATCGCGGCACACGCCGCCACGACCTGCTGCTGCACCTGCAGGCCGGCGACGAGATCGGTCACGAAGCGTATCGCGCGGCCTGCTACCGCGGCCCCGATGTGTCCGACCGGCTGGCGCTGCTGATGCAGCCGAACGATGCGAGCTGGCTGTCGATCAACCTGTACCGCGCACATCGCAGCGGCGCGTTCCAGCCGCGCGAGATCGCGGCGATCGAAGCGCTTGCGCCGTTGATCGCGCAGGCCGCGAAGCATCACTACGCGCTCGCCGGCGCGACGCAGGTCGGCATCCCGCACATGATGCTCGCACGGCTGCGCAGTGCGTGCCCGGCGTTGTCCAAGCGCGAACTCGACGTGCTGCGCGGCGTGCTCGAAGGCCAGACCGCGCACGAGATCGGCGAGACGATCGGCGTCAAGGCATCGAGCGTCGTCACCTACCAGAAGCGCGCGTATCGGCGGCTCGGCATTTCGGGCCAGCGCGAGCTGTTTGCAATGTGCCTGCGGCCCTGAACCGTCCTCGCTCGCGCTGAGCCTGTCGCGATCATGCCTGCATCAAGTCGCTGTACCCGGAATGGGGACAACGGCGGCACGGCCGGCTTCCATACTGCAGCGACCTGTTGCCCGCATCGCGTCGTCGATGCGCAAGAGTCGAACCAGACCACCCTGGAAGCCAATGATGGACATCGAATTCAAGCCCTACCCGTTCGTCGCCGAGCGCCATCCCGCGCGTCTGCCGGACTGCGTCGACGGCGTCGATACGCGCCGGCATCGCGTCGCGATCGTCGGCGGCGGCCCCGTCGGCCTCGCCGTCGCGCTCGGCCTCGCGAACCACGGCATCCGCAGCGTGCTGATCGAGGCCGACGACTCGGTCTGCCACGGCAGCCGCGCAATCTGCATCTCGCGGCGCAGCCTCGAGATCGTCGAACGGCTCGGCGCGCTCGACGACTTCCTGCGCACGGGGTTGCCGTGGACCGGCGGACGCAGCTTCTACCGTCGCGACGAAGTGCTGCATTTCACGATGCCGCAGGACGAGAACCAGAAGCTGCCGCCGATGGTGAATCTCGCGCAGTACCACATCGAGCAGTTCCTGCTCGATGCCGCGCTGCGCCGCCACGAACTCATCGAAATCCGCTGGCAGACGAAGGTCACCGGTGTGACGCGGTAGCCGGACGGCGTGCGTCTGGACGTCGACACGCCGCTCGGCGGCTACGCGCTCGACGCCGACTGGGTCGTCGCGTGCGACGGCGGACGCAGCACGATGCGCGACGCGCTCGGCCTGTCGCTCCAGGGCGCGAGCTACGAGGGCCGCTACGTGATCGTCGACATCATGCTCGACAGCGACCGGCCGACCGAACGGCTCGCGTACTTCGATCCGTCGTCGAACCCGGGTTCGACCGTGCTCGTCCACAAGCAGCCCGACAACGTGTGGCGGATCGACTACCAGTTGCGCGACGACGAGGACGCCGAAGCGGCCGTGAAGCCCGGGAACGTGATCCCGCGCGTGCAGAACCTGCTCGACATGATGGGCGAACGCGGCCCGTGGTCGCCGATCTGGATCACGATCTACAAGGCGAACGCGCTGACGCTCGAACGCTACCGGCACGGCCGCGTGCTGTTCTGCGGCGACGCCGCGCATCTCGTGCCGATCTTCGGCGTGCGCGGCGCGAATTCGGGCATCGACGATGCCGACAATATCGCGTGGAAACTCGCGTACGCGATCCGCGGCCTTGCGTCGGACACGCTGCTCGACAGCTATTCGGACGAGCGCGTGTTCGCGACGCACGAAAACCTGCGCTACGGCACGAAGAGCACCGAGTTCATGGCGCCGCCGTCGTTTGCATTCGAGCTGATGCGCACGGCCGTGCTGACGCTCGCGGTCCGGCATCCGGCACTGCGTTCGCTGATCAACCCGCGCCAGACCTCGGCAATCGCGTATGCGGCGTCGCCGCTCAACGCGGCCGAGCGCGACACGTTTGCGGCCGGCCCGGCGCCTGGCACGGTGCTCGCGGAATGCCCGCTGATGCTGTACGCGACGCACGGCGGCGACACTCGGCGCGGCCATCTGACCGATCTCGTCGCGCCGCGCTTCACCGCGTTCTGCTTCACGATCGATGGCGTGCCCGATCCGTCGCTGGCCGATCTCGAACGACGCCTGCAGGATGCGCGGATACCGTTCGCACTCGTCACGCTCGCACGGCATGCGGCGCCGCGGCAACCGGCCTGCGGCGGCCATGACGACGACGGCCGGCTGTTCGACATGTACGGCGCGTGTGACGGCACCGTCTATCTCGTGCGTCCGGACGGGCACGTGCTCGGCCGCTGGCACGACGCTCGCGCCGACGACGTGGCCGCCGCGCTCGAACGCGCGCTCCATCCGCGCGCATCAACCGATCCTCAGGAGACCGCATGATGACCGACGCCGAACGCGACACGCTCTACACCGACCTGTGCCGCACGATGACCCGTATCGGCGAAACCGACGCGTCGCTCTTTCTCGCCCGTTTCGCACTGCTGTCGATCGAGGCGATCGGCGATACCGCAATCGTCGCACGACTGATCGCCGACGCAGGCGACGGACTGCCCGATGCGGGCATGCCGGCATCGACGCACGAACGGTAACGTTCGTCGCCGACGGAATTCATCGGCGACCATTGCTTACAGATTCATTTCACCATGCATCGTCCGCGCACGAGTCGCGCAGTAGCGCAGACAAATTCCCTGGAAAATCCGCTTGAGGGTGCATAACATTACTTAACGATTCTGACCCGCCTATCGCGTTACATTGCGTGGGCGGCGCGGCGGGTCGCAATGCCGCCTGCACCCAGCTTGCGGCGCGACAGCCGATGTCCGGTCATTTCGACTCAACACAAGGAGAGGACCACCATGACTCATGGCTTGATTATGTGGCTCATCATCGGCGCGATCGCCGGCTGGCTTGCCGGCCTGCTCGTCAAGGGCGGCGGCTTCGGGCTGATCGTCGACATCATCGTCGGAATCGTCGGCGCGGTGATCGGCGGCTGGCTCGCCGGGCTGCTCGGCATCAGCATCGGCAGCGGCTTCATCGGCTCGGTGATCGTCGCGGTCGTCGGCGCAGTGATCCTGCTGTTCGTGATCCGGCTATTCAAGCGAGCGGCCTGACGCATCTCTCCACGCGCCTTCGGGCGCGTTTTCGCATCAGGCCGGCGCGCGGCCCGTTCGCCGCGCGCCACCGGCCCGATCAACGCTTCGCGCGCGGCAACCAGCCGTCGAGCACGTCAGCCGTCAGCAATCCGCTGCGCGCCTCGCGTGCACCATCGCGCCCGATCCACACGGTGCGCGGCATGTCCCCTCTCCATCCCGCATCGAGCGCCGCGCGCAGACGCTCGGGCATCGGTTCCGCGTTCGCATACTGCGCGAACGGCGGCAGCAGGTTCATCTGCGCGGGCGCGGCCGGCATGCTCATGTGCGCGGCGTGCGGATCGGCGGCCTTCGGCACGTCGCGCGCATCGTGCGCGCCGGCAGGCGACAGCGCCGCCAACCGCAGCGCGCGGCCGGCGGCGAACGATTTCACAGCGACCATTTGAGTTCTCCATAGAAGGTGCGTCCCGGATACGGGTGGAACACGTAGTAGCGACGGTCCGTCAGGTTGTCGATGCCGACCGATGCGGTCCAGTGACGGTCGAGGCGGTAGCGCGCCTTCAGGTCGACGACCGTGAACGAACTCGTGCCGCCGTAGACGTCCGGATTCACGTCGCTGTTGTCGAGCGTGTTGAACTGGCGGCCCGAATAGCGCACGCCGACGCTCGCGAGCCAGTGCTCGTCGAAGCGATACGACGCGAGCAGGTTCGCGCGCATGCGCGGAATGCGCGGGAAGCGCGAGCCGACGTAGGCGGGATTCGCGGCATCGGCGAGGATCTGGGCGTTGCTCGCCGACACGTTCGCGTCGATCGCGAGCCCCTTCAGCCCGACGTTTTCGCCGCTGAACGCGAGTTCGACGCCGCGCACGCGCACGCGGTCGACGTTCGAGATGTTGGTGACGGTCGACGCGCCCGACACGGTCGTCTGGCTGTAGATCGAATCGCGCAGGTCGCTCTGGAACACGCTGGCGCGCACCACGCCGACGCCCACGTCGCGCTCGGCGGTAAAGTCCCAGTCGATCGCCTTTTCAGGCCGCAGGTTCGGGTTGTTGTTGACGATCGCGTTGTTCGAGATCGTGCCCTGGAACAGCTCGCCGACCGTCGGGAAACGCGTGCCGGTCGCGAACGACAGACGGAAGCGCCAGACGTCCGTCGCGTCCCACTGCAGCGCGACTTTCGGCGACAGCGCGTTCGCGCCGCGGTCCGCGTAGCCGAACGTGCCGCTTGCGTTGCCGAGCGCGCCGCCGTACGCATCCCAGCGCTCGTAGCGCAGCCCCAGCGTCGCGAGCCAGCCCGGCGCGAAGCGCCACGCGTCCTGCCCGAACAGCGCCTGCGTGCGCGTGTCGCCGCGATAGACGCTCGACAGCGACGTGGTCGGCCCGGCCAGCCAGTCGGCCGTGTTGTACGTGACGTTGCGCAGGAAGTAATTGTCGTAGTGATAGCCGAACGTGAACGTGTGGCCCTTCACTTCCGGCGCCTCGGCCTTCAGGTCGAGCGTGCGCCAGCCCGTGCCGTCGCCCTGGAACAGCGTGCCCGCACCGCCCTGCACGGTCGACGCCGCGCGCAGCACGTCACGCGACACGTCGTACGCGGACACGACGCCCGACAGCCGCCAGCCGGAATCGAGCCGGTCATTCAGGCCGAGCGCGTACAGCCAGTTCTCCTGGTCGCCGCGCTGCGGCGCGAACGCATTCGGCGCGACGGTCATGTTCCGGCCGCCGATCGACACGTTGCCGCCGTAGACCGGATAACCAGCCGCATTACGCAGGAAGGTTTCGCCGTGCTGCCGGTAGTGGTTCTCCCAATGCCCGAGCGTGAGCGTCGCGTCGACACGGTCGGTGAACGCGTAGCCCATCCGGACCGTCTCGTTGAGCTGCTCGGTCCGCTCGATCGTCTGCGCGCCGACGATCGTCCGCGGCTTGCCGTTGGGCCCGATGTCGGTCGCGGCGCCCGTCACCGGCACCGCGGCGCCCAGCTTCGGGTTGTAGGCCGAATTGGGGCTTGCATACTGCATCGGCTGTCCGTTGTTCTCCAGCCGGTCGAGCGACAGCGCGAACCAGAACCGGCCGACGCGGTTCGCGATCCGCGCGGTCTGGTGATTGCCGCCGAAGCTGTCCGCGAACCCGTAGCCGTCGTGGTAGCGCTGCGTAAAGAACTGCGTCGACAGCGACGCCTCGAGTTTTTCCGGACGGCGCGTCGTGAGAAGCACGGTCGAGCCGATCGAATTGCCCGGATACAGCGCGGAAAAGGGGCCATAGAGCACGTCGACGCGCGCGATGTCGTCGGGTGGAATCAGCGACCAGCGCGGCGGGTACGCATAGCTCGAGCCGAGCAGGTTCGACAGCAGCACGCCGTCGGCGTAGACGAGCCCGCGCGCGCTCTGCAGTTCGTTGAAGTCGCGGCCCGCGAACACGCTGTTGCGGTCGCCGATATAGCGCTTGCGAACCATCAGGTTCGGTGCGTACTTCAGCGCGTCCTCGGTGGTGACGTTGGTGTGCGAGTCGATCCGCTCGCGCGTGATCGACTCGACGACGGCCGGTGCATCCGGATCGACGGGTTGCCGCTGCGCGGTCACGCTGACGGCGGTCAGCGTATCGCCGGCCGGGGCGGCCGATGTGCCGGCGACAGCGGAGGCCGGCGCGGCGGCACCGGCGGAACGATCGACACCACTGTGGGCCGGCTCGATGCGTACATCATCCGGCGAGGCCGCATGGGCGGCTGGCCACGCGAAAGCGGCCGCGCACGCGAGCGCGAGCCGGCCGCGCGACGACCGCGCGGCGAAGGTAGACGACATGAGTGAATTCCTGAAAACGTGATCGGACGCCGCCGGACACGAGCGGACGCACCGCGCACGAACGGCGCGGCGCACGGACTCGACCGCGGGCGGCACGCGCGCCACCGGGCGCGCGGACGACATCAATCAGATCGGGGCGTTTTCAGGCGGGGCGCGCGGCTGCGCGAGCCGGATGCCCTTGCGGGGGAAATCGGGAACGACCGGCGCGACCGCGCGGTAGGCGAACGTCCGCACGAAGCCCGGCATCGCGGGCAGGCTCGTACCGAGCGCGACGTTCGCCGCGAAGCCCGGGCAGTACACGCAGTGCGGCACGCCGGCATGGTCGAACGAAGACGTGTCGCGCTCGTCGCCCGACTGCGCGAGCACGACCTGGCGGGCGCCCGCTGCACTGCACAACTCGAGCGTGAGCGCGCCGGAGCCGCTCGACGCAAGACGCGCATAGCCGACGACAGGCGACAGTACGTTCAGTACCAGCGCCAGCCATACGAGGCCGATCCATCGCGTCGTTCGTTTCATCGCGGTCCAGAAAAAAGTGCGCGCAAGTATAACAAGCGGCCCGATTGTTGCCGATTGTGCAGAGTGCAATAGTCGGCATCGCACTTCATCGCACTTCGCATCGCGGCGCATGTGCCGTTAATACAACAGAGACAAAATCTAACGATTCGCCTCTGGCATAAATTCAAGCACGAGGTTGATAATCATCGAACCTGCTGGAGAAACGACCATGGACGAAAGACCAACTCGCATGCCACCGCCCGAGCAAGTGATGAGCCCGGATCCGGAACCCGTCGGCGTGGAATTCCTCGCCGAACTGCCCGAGCACGTTCGGGCCTTCTTCGACGAGCAGCACAAGCTGTATTCGCCGAAGTGAACGCCTGTTCGGTTCTGTAACCGCCACGTGTCGATCATCGCTATCGTGCGGTTCATCGCTGCGCATCGCGCGCAATTCGCCTCGCACCCGGGCCGCAACAGCCTGACGGTGCCGGATCAGCTCGCCTGCTGATTCTCCTGTCGCGTCGCTACGCCGCGCGACTGTCTTCGTCTATTCTTCTGGTTTTTTACGTCCGGCCTGCCCGGCTCTCCCGATCATTCCAATGAAGCAAGCCATTCGTGCCAGCATCGCTGTCGCCGCGCTCGGCGTCGCCCTCATTTCGTCGCCGCGCATCGCCATCGCAGACGGCGACGATACCGCCCTCACCAACGTCGTCGCGCTCGCGTCACAGCGCCTCGCGCTTGCCGAACCGGTCGCGCGATGGAAATGGGCGAATCACAAGGCGATCGAAGACCAGCCGCGCGAAGCGGCGCTGCTTGCCTCGGTCGAAAAGCGCGCGGCACAGGCCGGCGTCGATCCCGTGTTCGCGCGGACGTTCTTCGAGGATCAGATCACCGCGAGCAAGGACGTGCAGAACGCGCTGTTCGCGACCTGGCGCGCGACGCGGCCGCCCGAGGGCACGCCCCCCGATCTCGCGACCAGCACGCGCCCGGCGCTCGACCGGCTGACGCAGAAAATGCTCGCGGGCCTCGCGCAGGTCGCGCCGCTGCGCGATGCGCCCGATTGCCAGGCGCGGCTTGCGCGCAGCATCGCGAACTGGAAGACGCTCACGCGCTATGACTCGACGCAGTCGCAGGCGCTCGACACTGCGCTGTCGCACGTTTGCTCGGCCGGCGGCGCAAGCGCGATCGGCTGACGCGACAGGTGCCGCGGGCGCGAATCGCGCCGCTGCACTCAACCCGCCGGCGTGAGCGCAGCGAGCGGAATCAGTTGGAGCCCGCGCGCGAGATGCGTCTGCAGCAGGCGATGGGTGAAGGGTTCGAACGTGCTGTCCGCCGCGTCGGCCACGAGCCGCGCGGCCGCGTCGAGCGATTCCGCCGAGCCGAGGTAGCGCCAGCCGTCGATCACATGAAACAGGCGGCGCTCGCCGTTCGCCTCGAATGCAACGGCGCCCTCGAACGGCCAGGGCGCGCCGCCCGCACGGGCCGTATCGGCCGCCGGACGCCGGTTGTACGACGGACGCAGCCGGGCGATCCATTGCGCTTCAGCCAGCATCGCGCCCAGCTCATTACCGGTCTCGCGCCATTCGACGCGCCGCACCTGCTGCGCGAGCCGCATTTCCTTCGACGAGCGCCGCTCGCCGGTCAACAGCGCGCGCAGCCGCTGCCGCACACGCACGCTGCGGCCGACATACAACGCTTCGCCACCCTCCCCGAACAGCGCGTACGCGCCGCACCCGGCCGGCGCGGTGTCGAGCCAGGCTTCGGTCAGATCGCCGCCCAGACGGAAGTGGCGCGTCGTGCGCGCGATCTGGTCGCGCAGTCGCTCGAGCGGCACGATGTCGTGCAACTGGCGCCAGAACTGCCAGAGCAGGTCGGCATCCGCGAGTGCCCGGTGGCGCGCAGCCGGAACGAGGCCATGCCGTTCGATCAATGCGTCGAGACCGTGCCGCGACTCGCGCGGGAACAGCGCGCGTGACAGCCGTACCGTACACAGCACATCGGGATTGAATGCGAAGCCGGCGCGCTCGAATTCGGCGCGCAGGAAACCGCGATCGAAGCTCGCGTTGTGCGCGACGAACAGCTTGCCGCCGAGCCGCTCGAACAGCGCCGGCGCGAGCGACGCGAACGACGGCGCATCGCGCACCATCTCGTCCGAAATGCCCGTCAGTTGCTGGATGAACGGCGGAATCGGCTGGCCCGGATTGACGAGCGTCGTCCACGTCGACACGCCGAGCGGGCCGATTTCGACCACGCCGATTTCGGTGATGCGATGCTCGGCGGACGAACCACCGGTGGTTTCAAGGTCGACGAAGACGAGCGGTTGTTCGCTGGCGGGATCGGGCGGGCGGGAATCGGACATGAAAAGACACGGAAACGATGCTTCCGTGAGTATGCACCGGCATGCGTGTTCGCGGCCAGCGCGGACGGCAACGATCCGCCCCCGGAAAACGAAAAGCCCCCGCGATGCGGGGGCCGGACGTGATCGGCAATGCGAGGCGCGTCAGACCGCCTGGATATTCGCTGCCTGCTTGCCTTTCGGCCCGACTTTCACGTCGAACGAAACACGCTGGTTTTCCTTCAGCGTCTTGAAACCGTCCATCTTGATTTCGGAAAAGTGCGCAAACAAATCTTCACCACCATTGTCCGACGTAATAAAGCCGAAACCTTTAGCATCGTTAAACCATTTCACGATACCGGTATCCATGTCTTCGTTCCCCACTCGTTTAGATCAAAAAAGCTATTTTTATAGCCGTTTCCCGAAATCCCGAAACATTGCGCCAGCACCCGCACCAGCACGCCGCCCGAGGACGGAGTGCTGACTTTATAAATTGGACAATCCGGGTGCGTCAAGAAAATTTTTAGCGACCTCTTTATCAAAAAAGCGCTAATACCACTGGAATCGGTACACCGCCGCCTTTGATTAATTGATTCGCATCAAAAACCTGTCAATATTACCGGGATCGGATCATCAATAATCTCGGCCCTGAAAATCCTACCGGGGACAAATCGGCTCGGTAAAATCCTCGGGTTTTTTCCGGGTTGCGGAAATCCGGGGACATTGCGATGCTGGTGTAACGCCGAAAGGAAGGAGAGGGTCATGTGGCTGGACGGAATCAAGCGCTTCGCGAGCCGACTCGGACGCGTACGCCGCAAGTCCCGCGCCCTGGCCGAGTCCGCTCGCGAAGCGCCGTGCGACACCGAGTTCGATACGACCTGGCACGGCGATCACTGGCAGAACCTGCTCGCATCACCGCTGGATGCCCGTCACTACGTGATGGAAGACTGGACCTACACGCCGCCGCAAACCGAAACCGAGGAAGCTGCACCGCCAAGCAAGCGAAAGCGGCGAAGGTACGCGCAATAGCTCACGGTAAGCGGGGCAAAAAAAAGCGCGACTGGGAAGTCGCGCCGACAAAGGTTTGGAGATCTTTTCCGTCAACGAAAAAGTCTGCTTCGGAAAGCAGAGATCGCAGTATAGCGAGAGAACATCCTTTCATTAGCCATGCTCCACACAAACCTCTATTGCCGATGCGTCAATAATCGCGCTGCGGCTGCCACCACCTGCTGCTGATCGTCTGTCGCACCCACGCAACGCCCGCTACGTACTCCTGATCGCCAATTTCTTTCGCCGCACCGCCGCAAACCCTTGATGGACAATCGTTTGCGCGCATTTTCCGATCTTTGCGGATTCCAAAATACATTATTGCTTAAAGCGCGCC
The DNA here is from genome assembly GCF_001028665.1 of Burkholderia pyrrocinia. NCBI lineage: Bacteria > Pseudomonadati > Pseudomonadota > Betaproteobacteria > Burkholderiales > Burkholderiaceae > Burkholderia > Burkholderia pyrrocinia. The sequence goes on along the minus strand of NZ_CP011503.1, from coordinate 2,300,755 downwards.
TCTCGCCTGCTCCGCCCGCTCCGTACACTGCAAATAGCTTTCTGAGAAACGCACCGCCGCCCTGCCGGGCCGGCCACAGCGTCAGGCACAACACACCCGTCCGGCAGCAGGTTCGATCGACATCATCCTGTTTGGAGACAGATCCATGAAAAAAACCCTGATCGTCACCGCATTGTCGGGTGTATTCGTTACGGCAGCACACGCACAAAGCAGCGTGACGTTGTACGGCCTGATCGACGCAGGCATCACCTATACGAACAATCAGCACGGTCACAGCGCCTGGCAGGAAACGAGCGGTTCGGTCAACGGCAGCCGTTGGGGCTTGCGCGGCACCGAAGATCTCGGCGGCGGCCTGAAAGCAATCTTCACGCTGGAAAATGGTTTCGGCATCAACAACGGCGCGCTGAAGCAGAACGGCCGCGAATTCGGCCGGCAAGCGTTCGTCGGCCTCTCGCACAACAGCTATGGCTCGCTGACGCTTGGCCGCCAGTACGACAGCGTCGTCGACTATCTCGGGCCGCTGTCGCTGACCGGTACGCAATACGGCGGCACGCAGTTTGCGCACCCGTTCGACAACGACAACCTGAACAACTCGTTCCGGATCAACAACTCGGTCAAGTACCAGAGCGCGAACTACGGCGGCCTGAAGTTCGGTGCGTTGTACGGATTCTCGAACTCGACGGCGTTCGCGAACAACCGCGCGTATAGCGGCGGCGTGTCGTACAGCTACCTGGGCTTCAACTTCGCCGCGGCCTACTTGCAGTTGAACAGCGACGTGAACTCGCTCGCGCTGGCCGCGACCGATCCGGGCGCGGTGACCGGCGACTGGACCTTCGCGTCGCGCGTGCAGCGTACCTGGGGCGCGGGCCTGAATTACGGGTTCGGCCCCGCCACGGTCGGCTTCGTGTTCACGCAGACGCGCCTGACCGGCATCCGCGCAATCAGCGCGGGCCAGTCCGGCGTATCCGGCGGCATCACGGGCCTCGGCGGAACCGCCCGCTTCAGCAACTACGAAGTCAACGGCCGCTACGCGCTGACGCCGGCACTGTCGCTCGCCGGTTCCTACACGTACACGCAGGGCCGTCTCGCCGGCGACAAGCCGACCTGGCACCAGTTCAACCTGCAAGCCGACTATGCGCTGTCGAAGCGCACCGACGTGTACCTGCAGGGTGAATTCCAGAAGGTCAACAACGACGGCCTCGACCTCGGCGCCAACATCAACGGGCTGGGCGCCGCGTCTTCGACCAACAAGCAGATCGCGGTCACGGCCGGCCTGCGCCATCGCTTCTGAGCGACCGGCGCATCCGCTTCGCGCCGGATGACGAAGCGCCCCGCCGGGGCGCTTTTTCTTTGCCGGAATACGCGGGCCGCCGCTCAGGCGCGCGGTGCCGGATAACGGACGTCGAGTATGTCGATCGGCTGCGGGCCGGCCGGCGTCATCAGCGTGACGGTATCGCCGATCTTCGCCTTGATCAGCGCACGCGCAACCGGCGAAATCCAACTGACGCAGCCGTGGTCGAGATCGACCTCGTCGATCCCGACGATCGTGACCGTGTGGTCCTCGCCGTCCGGCGTCTCGTAATCGACCGTTGCGCCGAAGAACACCTGGTCGACATTCTCCTGCCGGCTCGCGTCGACGACTTCGGCGAGATCGAGCCGTTTCGTCAGGAAGCGGATGCGGCGATCGATCTCGCGAAGCCGCCGCTTGCCGTAGATGTAATCGCCGTTCTCCGACCGGTCGCCGTTCGACGCGGCCCACGACACGAGCCGCACGACCTCGGGGCGCTCGACGTCGATCAGGTTCAGCAGCTCGTCCCTCAGCCGCTTGTGGCCGGCCGGCGTGATGTAGTTCTTCGCGCCCGCCGGAATGGCGGGTTGAGCCTGGTCGAGATCGTCGTCGTCACCATCCGACTCTTTGACAAACGCCTTGTTCATGATGCAGATTCAACACGTGGATGACTGATGCTCCAAGGGTACACGAAGGACGCCCCGCCAAGGCCGCGCCGCGTAATTCGCGAATAAGGCTTCCCTTTTTATACAACCCTGCTATAATTTCGCTTCTGCGTGCGGCTGTAGCTCAGTTGGATAGAGTACTTGGCTACGAACCAAGGGGTCGTGGGTTCGAATCCTGCCAGCCGCGCCACCTTTTCGAGGGCCTTCCCAACCGAAGGCCCTTTCAGTTCGAAGTAGTAGCATTTTGTTTTGCGTGCGGCTGTAGCTCAGTTGGATAGAGTACTTGGCTACGAACCAAGGGGTCGTGGGTTCGAATCCTGCCAGCCGCGCCACTTTTTTGGGGGCCTTCCCATCGCAGAAGGTTCCGACAGTTGAAGCAGTACCGTTTTGCGTGCGGCTGTAGCTCAGTTGGATAGAGTACTTGGCTACGAACCAAGGGGTCGTGGGTTCGAATCCTGCCAGCCGCGCCACCTTAAAAGGGCTTTCCTCCGGGAAAGCCCTTTTTCTTTTCTGCCTCTCCTCTCCCCTCACTCGCGTCACGATATGCGTGCGTCCGACGCGCCTCGGAAGAGCGCCGGCAATACCGCACCTTCGCTCCACAACACAAATGAAAACGGCGGCCATCAGCCGCCCGTTGAACGATCGCCCGCAAGGGTTCGCGTCAATAATCCTGCCGCTCGCGCTCGATGCGCATGCCGCCGTCGTGGCGCGCATGCGCGCCGTCGTCGGTCGAGCGCTCGCGCATGATCCGCATCACGTCCGGATTGGTTCGCACTCGCCGCATCACGTTCGCGAGATGCACGCGGTCGCTGACCTGGATCACGAAACGCAGCACCGTCGATTCGTGCGTCAGATCTTCGTCCATCGCGATATGAACGATGTTCGCGTCGGCCGACGTGATGTCCGCGGCGACGCGCGCAAAGATGCCCTTCGTGTTCTTCACGAGCGCCTTCACCGCGACATCGAACAGGCGGCCCGGCTGCGGCGCCCACTCGACGTCGATCCAGCGGCCCGGATCGCGGCGATGGATGCGCTGCGCAACGCGGCAATCGGTCGTATGAATCGCCATCCCCAGGCCGATGCCGATGTAGCCCATGATCGCGTCGCCCGGAATCGGCCGGCAGCATGCCGACAACTGCACGGACATCCCTTCGGTGCCGGTAATCACGACCGGCGGCGCATGATGCGCCGGATGCCGCTCGGACTTCGGCAGGTCGTCGTCCGCGTCGCGGCCGCTCATCAGCACCTCGATGCGCTTGGCCATCACCGCGGCGACGCGGCGGCCGAGGCCGATGTCCGCGAAAATTTCCTGACGACTCTTGTTACCCGTCCACTGCACGAGCTTTTCCCACACTTCCGGCGCAACGTCGGCCAGCGCGAGACCATAGCCCTTCAGGCTCTGGTCGACGAGCCGCTCGCCGAGCTGCACGGATTCGTTCAGGCGCATCGTCTTCAGGTAGTGACGAATCGCCGAGCGCGCCTTGCCGGTACGCACGAAGCCGAGCCATGCGGGGTTCGGCTTCGAATACGGCGCGGTGATCACCTCGACGATGTCGCCGCTCTTCAGCTCGGTACGCAGCGGCAGCAGCTCGTTGTTGATCTTCACTGCGACGCACTGGTTGCCGAGATCGCTGTGGATCGAATAGGCAAAATCGAGCGCCGTCGCGCCGCGCGGCAGCGCCATGATCTTCGACTTCGGCGTGAACACGTAGACCGCGTCCGGGAACAGGTCGATCTTCACGTGCTCGAGGAATTCGCTCGAATCGCCGGCTTCGCTCTGGATGTCGAGCAACGACTTCAGCCACTGGTGTGCGCGCTTCTGCACGTCGCTGAGATCCGCACTGCCGTTCTTGTACAGCCAGTGCGCAGCGACCCCCGCTTCGGCGATCTCGTGCATCTTGCGCGTGCGCACCTGGAACTCGATCGGCGCGCCGAACGGGCCGACGAGCGTCGTGTGCAGCGACTGATAGCCGTTGATCTTCGGGATCGCGATGTAGTCCTTGAACTTGCCGGGCACCGGCTTGTACAGCGCGTGCAGCGCGCCGATGCACGTGTAGCAGTCGAGCGCGCTGTCGACGACGACGCGAAAGCCGTACACGTCGAGCACCTGCGAGAACGACAGCTGCTTGTCGCGCATCTTCCGGTAGACGCTGTAGATGGTCTTTTCGCGGCCGGTGATTTCGGCGTCGATCTTCGCGTCGGCCATCGCGCGCTGCGCGGCCTCGAGGATCTTGCTGATCACTTCGCGGCGATTGCCGCGCGCGGCCTTCACGGCCTTCTCGAGCGTCGCGTAGCGATGCGGGTTGAAGTTCGCGAAGCTCATGTCCTGCAGCTCGCGATACGTGTTGTTCAACCCGAGCCGGTGCGCGATCGGCGCGTAGATGTCGAGCGTTTCCCGCGCGACGCGGCGGCGCTTTTCCATCGGCACCGCGCCGAGCGTGCGCATGTTGTGCAGGCGATCGGCAAGCTTGACGAGAATGACCCGCACGTCGCGGGCCATCGCGAGCAGCATCTTGCGGAAGTTTTCCGCCTGCGCTTCCTCGCGGCTGCGGAATTCCATCTTGTCGAGCTTCGACAGGCCGTCGACCAGTTCGGCGACCTTCGGGCCGAACCGTTCGGCCAGCTCGTTCTTGGTCACGCCCTGGTCTTCCATCACGTCGTGCAGCAGCGCGGCCATCACGGCCTGCGCGTCGAGCTTCCAGCCGGCGCAGATTTCCGCGACGGCGACGGGATGGGTGATGTAGGGTTCGCCGCTCTGGCGATATTGACCGAGGTGGGCTTCGTCGCTGAAGTGGAACGCCGCCTTGACCTCTTTGATTTCGTCCGGAGCGAGATACTCGGCAAGCGCGGCCGTCAGTTTCGCGATCGAAACGACGCCGTGCTTGCGCGGCTGCTCCGGAGTGGCGGTCGGCCCGAACAGATGCCGGAAGGACTGTTCGAGGACCGCGTCGATGTACTGGCGCGCAGGCGACTGGGCCGTGGCTTCGGTGGTCGGATCCGCGGAGGCGGACGATGGGGTGGTGCTCATATTCGCCTCCAGGTCGAGTCGTTGCGCGCGTGGATTACATGGCTGGAACGGGCCGGATGCGCGTTACACCGGCACCTTCTTCAGCATCTCGACGCCGACCTGGCCGGCGGCGATCTCGCGCAGCGCGACGACGGTCGGCTTGTCGCGGCTTTCGATCTTCGGCGTATGGCCTTGCGCGAGCTGCCGCGCGCGATAGGTGGCGGCGAGCGCCAGTTCGAAGCGGTTCGGGATTTGCTTCAGGCAGTCTTCGACGGTAATGCGAGCCATGGTGGTAATTCCTTCTGAATATAGTCCTTATTCTACCTTATGTCCCTCTGCCCCCGCGTCATTCCGCGTGGGGCAGATGGATGCCGAGCTCGATGAACAGCTCGGTGTGTCGCGCGTACTGCGAAGCAAAGCGCAGGCGCGTCGCCGCGACGATGCATTCGAGCTCCGCGAGCGCACGCTCGAAATTCTCGTTGATCACCACGTATTCCGCTTCCGACGCGTGCGCGATCTCGCTGCCGGCGGCCAGCAGGCGCCGCGTGATCACGTTCGGTTCGTCCTGGCCGCGCTTCTTCAGACGCTCTTCGAGCGCGTCGAGCGACGGCGGCAGGATGAAGATGCCGACCGCGTTGCGGAACTGCTTCTTCACCTGCAGCGCGCCCTGCCAGTCGATCTCGAGCAGCACGTCGTGGCCGTTCTTCATCTGCTCTTCGATCCAGACGCGCGACGTGCCGTAGTAGTTGCCGTGCACTTCCGCGCTCTCGAGAAATTCGTGCGCCGCGTGACGCGCGCGGAAATCCTCGACGGACGTGAAGTGGTAATGCTGGCCGTCCTGTTCGCCCGGGCGCGGCTTGCGCGTCGTGTACGAGATCGACAGGCAGATGTCGCTGTCCTTCGACAGCAGCGCATTCACGAGCGTCGACTTGCCGGCGCCCGACGGCGCGACGACCATGAACAGGTTGCCGGGATAGACGCCGCCGTGCAGCGAATGCGCGGCGTGGCCGTCGCGGGTGGATTCGATCATGTTGCTTTACTCCAGGTTTTGCACTTGCTCGCGCATCTGCTCGATCAACAGCTTGAGTGCCATCGACGCGTCGGCCAGTTCCTTCGCCGCCGCCTTCGAGCCGAGCGTGTTCGCTTCGCGATTCAGTTCCTGCATCATGAAGTCGAGACGCTTGCCGACGCGGCCGCCCTTCTCGATCACATGACGCGTTTCGTTCAGGTGCGCGGTAAGCCGCGACAGCTCTTCCGCGATGTCGATCCGGATCCCGTACATCGTCACTTCCTGACGAATGCGCTCCGCGGCTTCCTCGCGCGTCACGATCGGCGCGCTGCCTTCGGGTGCCGCGATGCCGAGCGCTTCCTGCAGACGCTCGACGATCTTCTGCTGATGCTTCGCGATCAGCTCCGGCACGAGCGGCGTGATGCGCGCGACGATCGCTTCCATCTCGGCGACGTTCGACAGCAGCATCGTCGCCAGTTGCGCGCCTTCGCGCGAACGCACGACGACGAGCTCGCCGATCGCTTCCTTGCCGCACGCGAGCACCGCGTCGCGGATCGCGTCGGCCGACACGCCGCTTTCGGCGATCACGCCGGGCCAGCGCAGGATCTCGCCCGCGCGCAGACGGCCGACGCCCGGGAACGAGTCGAGCACGGTGCGCTCGAGATCGGCAAGCTGGCCGAGCGCCGACTGGTTCAGCGCGCCCGCGCCGATGCTCTGTTCGCCGCGCTGCAGGTTGATGCGCACGTCGACCTTGCCGCGCGACAGCTTGTTCATCAGCATTTCGCGCAGCGCGGGTTCGCACGCGCGCACGTCGTCCGGCATCCGGAAATTCAGGTCGAGGAAGCGCGAGTTCACGGTGCGCAGTTCGACCGACACGCTGGTGCCGCCGTTGCCGGTGGCCGTTGCGAGTTCGCGCGTCGCGCTCGCGTAGCCCGTCATGCTGTAGATCATGGTTCGTCTCGCCGTCTGGTTGCCCTCGCGGGCGGGGATATGTCGAGGCGCCCGGCGCATCGGATAAGCGCGGGGCGGGAAGCGCGCATTATCCCATTTTTGCGGACCACCCCGCCGGGCAAGCCCGCCGTTCGGCGCTAAAATCGGGGTTTCCTCTCCTTCCGCGATTCCCACATGACGTCTTCCCTTTCCCGCCCGAGCGGCCGCCGCGCCGACGAACTGCGCAAGGTCGCCCTCACGCGCCACTACACGAAACATGCCGAAGGCTCCGTGCTGGTCGAATTCGGCGACACCAAGGTGCTCTGCACCGCGAGCGTCGCCGAACGCGTGCCCGAATTCCTGCGCGACCGCGGGCAAGGCTGGCTGACCGCCGAATACGGGATGCTGCCGCGTGCGACGCACACGCGCAGCGACCGCGAAGCCGCGCGCGGCAAGCAGACGGGCCGGACGCAGGAAATTCAGCGCCTGATCGGCCGCGCGCTGCGCGCGGTGTTCGATCTCGAGGCACTCGGCCCGCGCACGATCCACATCGACTGCGACGTGATCCAGGCCGACGGCGGCACGCGCACGGCGAGCATCACCGGCGCATTCGTCGCCGCGCACGACGCCGTGTCGAAGCTGATCGCGGCCGGCAAGGTCACCCGCTCGCCGATCACCGACCACGTCGCCGCGATCTCGGTCGGCGTGTACGAAGGCGCGCCGGTGCTCGATCTCGACTACCCGGAAGATTCGCGCTGCGATACCGACATGAACGTCGTGATGACGGGCGCCGGCGGCTTCGTCGAAGTCCAGGGCACGGCCGAAGGCGTGCCGTTCTCGCGCGCCGAGATGAATGCGCTGCTCGACCTCGCGCAGGGCGGGATCGCCGAACTCGTGCAGTTGCAGAAGGACGTCCTGGGCGCCGGTCATGCCTGACGATCGCACCATCGCGCAGCTGTCGCGCATCGTTCTCGCGTCGAACAACCCCGGCAAGCTGCGCGAATTCACCGCGCTGTTCGCGACGGTCGGCATCGAGATCGTCCCGCAGGGCGACCTTGCGGTGCCCGAAGCGGAAGAACCGTTCGGCACGTTCATCGAGAACGCGCTGACGAAGGCGCGGCACGCGTCGCGGCTCACCGGGCTGCCGGCGATCGCCGACGATTCGGGCCTGTGCGTGCGCGTGCTGCGCGGCGCACCGGGCGTCTATTCGGCGCGCTACGCGCAGCGCGCGGGCCGCGACAAGGGCGACGCGGCGAACAACGCGTATCTCGTCGAGCAGTTGCGCGGCGTCGACGACCGGCGCGCATACTACTGTTGCGTGCTCGCGCTCGTGCGCCATGCGGACGATCCCGAGCCGCTGTTCGCCGAAGGGCGCTGGGCCGGCGAAATCGTCGACACGCCGCGCGGCGAGCACGGATTCGGCTATGACCCGTATTTCTACCTGCCATCGCTCGGCGCGACGGCAGCCGAACTCGAGCCGGCCGTGAAGAACACGCACAGCCATCGCGCGCTTGCGCTGAAGGCGCTGCTTGCGCGGCTCGCGGAGGAAGCATGACCGTGCCCGATACCCATTCGCTGCAGGAGGCCGCATGAGCCAGGCCGCGGAAACCGGCGCGCGCGTCGTCGCGACGTTCACGTCGCCGGGACAGGTGCGGCTCGCGTCGCTGCCGCCGCTCGCGCTGTACGTGCATTTCCCGTGGTGCGTGCGCAAGTGCCCATACTGCGATTTCAACTCGCACGAGTGGAAAGGCGAACGGTTCCCGGAAACCGAGTATCTCGACGCGCTGCGCGCCGATCTCGAGCAGGCGCTGCCGCTCGTGTGGGGACGGCAGGTGCATACCGTGTTCATCGGCGGCGGCACGCCGAGCCTGCTGTCGGCCGCCGGCCTCGACCGGATGCTGTCCGACGTGCGCGCGCTGCTGCCGCTCGACGCCGATGCCGAGATCACGCTCGAGGCGAATCCGGGCACGTTCGAGGCCGCGAAGTTCGCGCAGTTCCGCGCGAGCGGCGTGAACCGGCTGTCGGTCGGCATCCAGAGCTTCAACGAAGCGCACCTGAAGGCGCTCGGCCGGATTCACGACACCGCGCAGGCGCGCGCGGCCGTCGAGATCGCCGCGAGGAACTTCGACAACTTCAACCTCGACCTGATGTTCGCGCTGCCGAACCAGACGCTCGACGAATGCCGCACCGACATCGAGACTGCGCTGTCGTTCGCGCCGCCGCACCTGTCGCTGTATCACCTGACGCTCGAGCCGAACACGCTGTTCGCGAAGTTCCCGCCCGTCGTTCCCGACGACGACGCGTCGGCCGACATGCAGGAATGGATCCACGCGCGCACGGCCGAGGCCGGCTACGGGCGTTACGAAGTCTCCGCCTACGCGAAGCCGAATCACCAGTGCAAGCACAACCTGAACTACTGGCGCTTCGGCGACTATCTCGGGATCGGTGCGGGCGCGCACACGAAGCTGTCGTTCCCGAACCGGATCTTGCGGCAGGCACGCTACAAGCATCCGGCAACCTTCATCGAGCAGGCGATGGCCGGCACGGCCGTGCAGGAAGAGCGTGAGGTCGGTGCGCGCGACCTGCCGTTCGAGTTCATGCTGAACACGCTGCGGCTCGTCGAGGGTTTCCCCGTGCACAGCTTCGCCGAACGCACGGGCCTGCCGATGAGCACGATCGAGCCGGCGCTGAAGGAAGCGGAACGGCGCGGGCTGATCGCGCGCGATTTCGCGCAGATCGCGCCGACGCCGCTCGGCCAGCGTTTCCTCAACGACCTGCAGGAATTGTTCCTGCGCGACGACTGAAGCGATGAATGCGAAGCATGGGACTGGAGTAGGAGGCACTGAAGTGCCGACTCCGGTCGACCGCGAAGCATGGGACCGGAGTAAGCACTGAAGTGCCAACTCCGGTCGACAGGCGCGGCATTTCGGTTACAATGCCGCCTCGCGTGGAAGCGTGGCCGAGCGGTTTAAGGCACTGGTCTTGAAAACCAGCGACGGGAAACTGTCCGTGAGTTCGAATCTCACCGCTTCCGCCAGCAAGTTCGCCAAACCCCGTCCATTCGCTGAATGACGGGGTTTTTGTTTGTGCGCACGCCCCTCCCCCCACGTTCCGACGCGTCGCGCCGGATGCCGTTACAATCCCGCGCTCCGATTCGCGAAACGGGAAACCCACGTCATGAAACCCTTCATCGTCTCGTCGCTCGTCGCGATGCTGGCTGCCGTCAGCACGCACGCCGCGGCCGACACCGCCTCCGGCAGCGACGCGCAGGCGTCGTGCGCGATCGCGTACGTGACCGGCGTCGGCGGCTCGCCGCGCGGCCTGAGCGAATACCTCGCGAGCCCGTCACCCTACAACTACCTGAAGGACAACGATCTCCAGTGCAAGGTGTCGGACGACGGACGCACGTCGAACTGCACCGGCGTGACCTACCTCCGGAACGAACAGGTCAGCGTGTACGACGATTCCGATCCGGCGACGCTGACCGTCGTGGCGCGCGTCGAACTCGACCACGGCCAGAAGTACCCGGTGATCGTCGTCGTGCAGCGAAAGGACGCGCGCTGCAAACAATGACGCAGCCACCCGCGCGAGCCCGTCAGTCGACACGGGACGTGCGCTCGCGGCAGCGCACAACCGAATCCGCGTAACGGCCGCCGTCGCACCGCGCCGGCAGCCTCCCGGCCCGCCCCGCGATCACCTAGAATTCGTTCAACACGGCGACACGACCGCCGCCGCGTAGTCGATGCCGCATGCGCCACCCCTGCGCGCGGCACACGGAGATCGCCATGACCGAACTGTCGACATCGACGGAACACGTCGATTACGAAGGCTTCGAGATCCATGTCGTGCCAGCCGCCGCGCCCGGCAACGACACGCGCTACACCTACACCGGCTACGTGTGCCATCCGGGCGCGAATCCCGCACTGCCCGGCCACGCGGTGCCGTTCCACGCGGACGGCGAGGAAAGCTTCGCGAGCATCGACGAGGCGGTCCACGAAGCCGTGCACATCGGCAAGAGCATCATCGACGGCACGCACCCCGACCTGTCGGTGCTGTCGCTCGTCACGCACGGCTTCTGAACCAGGCAGACGGCATCGCATGCGATCGCGCGGACGTCGCACGGTGCCGCATTCGGCGACCGCTGCGCGCGGCCGGACGCTCGTCGCGAGCCTGCGCGCAACTCGCGTGTCGCGCCTTTCAAGCTTTCAACCTTGCAACACGCGCGCCGGCACGCGCATGTGCTGCCGCAACGCGAAGCGGTCGAGCGCGCTGTCACATGTCACGTCACATCGCGACGTGCGGTGCGGCGCCCGGCCGCCATCATCAGCGATCGCAACGCCCGGCATCGCGCGTTATGCGTTTCTCCCGATATCGGCTTGCGTGCATGCGCCTATCATTTTTTTATAGTCACTTCTGGCTATCTCCCATGCGCCCCCTTCTCCGTCCGCGCGTCAACCAGCTGCGAATTGCTGCGCTGGCCGTCGTCGCCATGCTTGCCGCGTGCACGATCACGCCGCCGCCGTCGCTGCATTCGATCCTGACGATTCCATCGATCACGCGCAGCGCGAGTCGCGACCAGTATCGCGTCGAGATCGCGCAACGCGTTGCCGAACGCAATCCGTCCGGCATGCTGCGCGGCACTCCGCAGGCGATGCTCCGTTCGCTCGTCGTCGTCGCATTCACCGTCGATCGCAACGGCCACCTCGTCAACGCCTCCATCTATCGCAGCAACGGCGACAGCGAAGCGGAAGCGCTCGCGCTCGCGTCGCTGCGCCGCTCGGCGCCGCTGCCGGCGCCGCCGTCGCGACTGCTCGACGGCAACGGCCAGATCGAAATGTTGGAAGGCTGGCTCTTCAACGACGACGGCCATTTCCAGTTGCAAAGCACCGCGTCCGCACAGGCGCAATCACTCGACTGACCGCCCGCAGCGCCGCGATTGCCGGTGTGCGGCGGTGCTGGCTATAATTTTCCGCAATCGCGCGGCCATCACGCCGCGCACGCTCGCGCGCCCCACCCGGCACGCGAGCCGACCACGCCGGCACCGGGCGGCGGCGACCTACCCGTCTCCATCGTCGGCCGGCGGGTGACGTCCGCGCCACGGCGCGCGTCCACGCCGCCACCGCATCATCCGCTCGGCTGCTCCCGGCAGGCGTCCGCCTGCCCGACCGCACGCACAGCCGACCGCCCCAACGACAAAACGGAGACATCCATGTCCGCATCCCCCCCGGCCGTTGCACACGCAACCGGTTCGGCCGGCGCCGTCAGCCACCGGCGCATCGTGTTCGCGAGCTTCATCGGCACCGCGATCGAGTTCTACGATTTCTACGTGTACGCGACGGCCGCCGCGCTCGTCATCGGCCCCGTCTTCTTCCCGCACGGCTCCGCGACCGCGCAGGCGCTGTCCGCATTCGTCACGTTCGGCATCGCGTTCATTGCGCGCCCGATCGGCTCGTTCCTGTTCGGGCATTTCGGCGACCGCATCGGCCGCAAGTCGACGCTCGTCGCGTCGCTGCTCGTGATGGGCGTGTCCACCACCGCCATCGGCTTCGTGCCCGGCTACGACGCGATCGGCGCGCTCGCGCCGGTGCTGCTGTGCGTGCTGCGCTTCGGCCAGGGGATCGGCCTCGGCGGCGAATGGGGCGGCGCGGCGCTGCTCGCGACCGAGCACGCGCCGCAGGGCAAGCGCGGCTGGTTCGGGATGTTCCCGCAGCTCGGGCCCTCGGTCGGCTTCCTGATGTCGAACGGCCTGTTCTTCGCGCTCGCGCTGTCGCTGTCCGACGAGCAGTTCCGCAGCTGGGGCTGGCGCATCCCGTTCCTGGTCAGCGCGGTGCTCGTCGCGCTCGGCCTGTACGTGCGGCTCAAGATCACCGAGACGCCCGCGTTCCAGGCAGCGCTCGATCGCAACGAACGCGTGCGCGTGCCGGTCGCGACGCTGGTCACGCAACACTGGCAGCCGACACTGCTCGGCGCGCTCGCGATGGTCGTCTGCTACACGCTGTTCTACATCTCGACCGTGTTCTCGCTGTCGTACGGCGTGTCGGCGCTGCATATTCCGCGCCAGAGCTTCCTCGGCCTGCTGTGTTTCGCGGTCGTGTTCATGGGGCTCGCGACGCCGCTTTCCGCGTGGGCGTCGGATCGCTTCGGCCGCAAGCCGGTACTCGTCGTCGGCGCGATCGCCGCGCTGTTGTCGGGTTTCGCGATGGAACCATTGCTCGGCAGCGGCTCGATGCCGCTCGTCGCGTTGTTCCTGACGATCGAGCTGTTCCTGATGGGCGTGACGTTCGCGCCGATGGGCGCGCTGCTGCCGGAACTGTTCCCGACCAACGTCCGCTACACGGGCGCGGGCGTCGCGTACAACCTCGGCGGGATCCTCGGCGCGTCGATCGCGCCGTATATCGCGCAACTGCTGGCTGCGCGCGGCGGTCTGTCGTGGGTCGGCGGCTATGTATCGATCGCGGCGGCGATCAGCCTGGTCGGCGTGCTGCTGATGCGCGAAACGCGCGACGCGTCGCTCGTCTGAGTCTCCGGGGCGACCCGGGTTGTGCGGCGGCCGGCGCTTCCTATACTCGATCCTGGGTGCGCCGTTGCGCGCCCCCGGGATCTCGCCCCGAAGGAGCCGCCGCCATGAACATCCGCCTCGGCAATGCCGATCTCGTCCTGATCCTCGCGCTCGCGCTGGGTGGCGCGCTGCTGCTCGCACTGCGCTTCCGGCCGAAGACGTGGCGCGGCCTCCTGTTCGAGGCGCTGCTGGCGAATCTGGCGGCCGTCGCCGCCGTCATCACGGTCGAGGCGCTGCTCGCCTGAACCAGCCCGCCCCGCCGCGTCAGGCCGTCAGCCGCGCGCGCAGCGCGCCGTAGGCGGGGCCGACCGCATCGATCGCATCCAGCGCCTGCTCGACGGACGGCATCGTGCCCGGCTCGCCGATCGACAGCGCATTCGGTGCGCCGCCAATGCCGCAATGGTGGCGCGACGTCGCGACGAAAATCATCACGGTCGGCCGCTGCAGCGCGTGCGCCATGTGCACGAACCCCGTATCGACCCCCACCACGAGCGCGGCCCGGCCGAGCGCCGCGCCGAGCTCGCGCACCGTCATCGCGGGCAGCACGACCGCGCCCGGCGCGCGCGCGGCGATGTCCTGCGCATCGTCATGCTCGCCCGCCGATCCCCACGGCAACAGCACGCGCACGCCGCGCGCCATCATCTGCGTAGCGAGCGCGGCCCAGTGGTCGGCCGGCCATTTCTTGTCGGGATTGGACGTCGCATGGAACAGCAGCATGAACGGCGCGCCGTCGGTCACGGCGGCCGGCAGGCTCGCGTCCTGCGGCGGGACGATGCCGTACGTGGCGACGCCCTCGGGCACGTAGCCGAGCGCCTCGCCGGCGCTCACGCGCATCCCGTGCCACGCGTCGCAGTCCGGCCGCGGGCCGAAGCGATGCGAATACGCAAAGCGTGCGCCCGTTTCGCCGAGATCCTGCGTCTGGTAGCCGACGCGGCGCGCGGCGCGCGCCAGCGCCGAAATGATCGCGCTCTTGTAGACGCCGTGCAGGTCGATGACCGCATCGTAGCGGTGCGCACGCAACGCACCGATCGACGCCGAGATCGCCTTCAGGTCGCCGGCATTCCGGAGTTTCTTGAAGCGGCGCAGCGGTGCGCACAGGACGGTGCTCACGCCCGGATGCCAGCGCACGACCTCGGCGCACGATTCGTCGACGGCCCAGTCGACCGTCACGCCGGGAAAGACGCGATGCAGGTCTGCGACCACGGGCAGCGTCTGGACGACGTCGCCGAGCGACGTCACTTTTACGATCAGGATGCGTTTCACGTTTGAGGGGAAGAGCCAGCCATTTGGGGATGCTAACGACGGATGTCCGCCGCGGACATTACTCCTGAATTACATTTGCAACAAATTGCTACAAGCTTGCAAAACGCTGTCGGCCACGGCGTGGCCCCGATTCCTTTTTATAATTCGGTCTTTGCCTTCCGGCCCGCGCCGATGCCACGCCCCGCCCTTCCCGCGTTGTTTCCCGCCCTCACCCGCCGCTCGCTGCGAATCTGGCGCCAGTACGGCGTTTTCTGGCTCGGCGCGATCGTCGTCGGCCTCGCGGCCGTGCTCTACGCGCGGCTGATCGACTGGGGCTACGAGACTTTCCGCACGATGCGCGATCACGCCGCGTGGCTGCCGCTGCTGCTGACGCCGGCGATCGCCGCCGCGTCGGCGTGGATCACGCGCCGGTTCTTCCGCGGCGCCGAGGGCAGCGGCATCCCGCAGGTGATCGCGACACTGCACGCGCGCCCGAGTGCATTCGGCGCCCGGCTGCTGACGCTGCGCATCCTGTTCGGCAAGGTGCTGGTCTCGTTCCTGGGCATCCTGGGCGGCTTCACGATCGGTCGCGAGGGGCCGACCGTGCAGGTCGGCGCGGCGCTGATGTTCAACCTGCGGCGATTCTACCCGCGCTCGAACGCGCAGATCGAACGCCAACTGGTGCTGGCCGGCGCGGCGGCCGGGCTGTCGGCCGCGTTCAATACGCCGCTCGCCGGAATCGTGTTCGCGATCGAGGAGCTGACCCGCAGCTTCTCCGCGCGCGCGAGCGGCGTGCTGATCACCGCCATCATCCTCGCCGGCGTCGTCGCGCTCGGCCTGAACGGCAACTATACCTATTTCGGCACGATCGATGCAGGCCCCCATTTCCCGAAGCTGCTGGCGCTCGCGGTGCTGGTCACCGCGATCGTGACGGGCATCGCGGGCGGCCTGTTCTGCTGGCTGCTGCTCAATACGGGACGCTGGCTGCCCGCGCAACTGCTCGGCCTGTATCGCGAGCGGCCGATCGCGTTCGCCGCGCTGTGCGGCTTCGTGATCGCCGTTGTCGGCCTCGTGTCGGGCGGCACGACGTTCGGCAGCGGCTACGCCGAGGCGCGCGGCCTGCTCGACGGCCGCGAGCAGTTGTCGGTGTTCTACCCGTTCCTGAAAATGGTGTCGATGGTCGCGTCGTACCTGCCGGGCATCCCGGGCGGGATCTTCGCGCCGTCGCTGTCGATCGGCGCCGGGTTCGGCAACCTGCTGCACGTCGTGTTCGGCAACATGAGCCTGCCGATGCTGATCGCGCTCGCGATGGTCGGCTATCTTGCGGCCGTCACGCAGTCGCCGATCACGTCGTTCGTGATCGTGATGGAGATGATCAACGGCCACGCGCTCGTGATTTCGCTGATGGCCACCGCGCTGGTGTCGAGCCGCGTGTCGCGCTTTTTCGCGCCGCCGCTCTACGAAACGCTCGCCCAGCGCTATCTCGCGCCGCCCGTCGCGGCCGCGGAACCGGCCGCGGCAACCGCGGCGGCGACGACCGGCGTCACCGCGCCGCAGGATGCGACCGCCGCGCCCGCCGATCCGCTCGACACGCTGCGCGACGAAGACAGCGACGAGCCGGCCACCACGGCACCGGGCGAAGACGCGGCACACGCGCCGGCTCCGCACGACGACGGGCCGGCTGCGGCCAGCACGCACGGCCCGGCGCAGCCCGGCCCGCGCGACGCTCAGTAGATCACGACGGGTGCCGGCCGGTAGTAGACGGGCCGCGCCGGTACGACGATGCACCCGGCCAGCGTGATCGCGACGAGCGCGATGGCGATTGCGGTTCTTTTCATCACGCGCCTCCGTCACGCCCAGTGGCCACGGGTCCAGAACCAGTTCGGACCGCGCTGGTCCCAGTGGCCCGGCACCCATTGCATGCCGACGCGCTCCGCTTCCCAGTGCCCGCCGATCCACACGTAGCGGCCATGGTCCCAGTGCCAGTGCCCGCGTTCCCACATATAACCTACCCGCGCGGTCGGCACGACCTCATAGCGCACGGGCGGCGGCGCATTCGGCGCGACGACGACGATTTCCTCGGTGCGCACGGCGACCGGCTCGGCGATGACCACGCGGCCCTGCGGCGCGATCACGGGTGCGCCGACGAGGATCTCGTCCGCATGCGCGGCAAACGGCGCGACGACGGCTGACAGGCCCGCGGCAAACAGCGCGAGCGAAACGATACGACGTTGAACGGTAGAGACAGCCATCACAACCTCCTGGTTGAACAAGTAACGCGAGCGTATTCGTTCAATGCGGGAGGACCGATAACGGCCGACAGACGCCGTGTTACGGCGTGCCCGAAAGTGCAACAGGGCGTAAGTCGCGCACGGCGGCGGGTGCCGCCGTGCGGAGGGACAGGCAACGGTCAGGCTTGCGGGATCTCGATCTTCACTTCGAGGACTTCGAGATCGTCCTGGCGCTCGAGGCTCACGCGGATGTCATCGTTCGAAATATGGACGTACTTCGAGATGACCGCGACCAGCTCCTTCTGCAGCGCCGGCAGGTAATCGGCCGGCGGCCGGCCGCCGACCCGCTCGTGCGCGATGATGAGCTGCAGGCGCTCCTTCGCGACCGATGCGGACTTCTTCTTCTCGCCGAGGAGAAACGAAAGGATGGACATGGGCGGCCTCCGTTACTTGCTGCCGAAGAGGCGCTGCAGCAGGCCCGGCTTCTGGTAATCAGTGAAGCGCAGCGGTTTGTCTTCACCGAGGAAGCGTGCGACGACGTCCTTGTACGCTTCGGCGACGTCGGTGCCGTCGATGTGCACGGCCGGCAGGCCCTGGTTCGATGCGTGCAGTACGGCTTCCGACTCGGGCACCACGCCGATCAGCTTGATGCGCAGGATCTCGCTGATGTCCTCGAGCGACAGCATCTCGCCTTCGCTCACGCGCTTCGGGCTGTAACGCGTGATCAGCAGGTGTTCCTTGATCGGATCCTTGCCTTCGGTCGCGCGCTTCGTCTTCGACGACAGGATACCGAGAATGCGGTCCGAGTCGCGCACCGACGACACTTCCGGGTTCGTGACGATCAGCGCTTCGTCGGCGAAGTACATCGCGTGCAACGCACCGGCTTCAATGCCGGCCGGCGAATCGCAGACGATGTATTCGAAGTCCATCGCGACCAGGTCATGCAGCACCTTCTCGACGCCGTCGCGCGTCAGCGCATCCTTGTCGCGGGTCTGCGACGCCGGCAGGATGAACAGGTTCTCGCACTTCTTGTCCTTGATCAGCGCCTGGTTCAGGTTCGCTTCGCCCTGGATCACGTTCACGAGGTCGTACACGACGCGACGCTCGCAGCCCATGATGAGATCGAGGTTGCGCAGGCCAACGTCGAAGTCGATCACGGCCGTCTTGTGGCCGCGCAGCGCGATACCGGACGCAAAGCTCGCGCTCGTCGTCGTCTTGCCCACGCCGCCCTTGCCCGAGGTCACCACGATGATTTTTGCCATTTACCCAATACCCTGTGTTCGTCAATGAGAGCCGATCGACCCGGAGCGCCGCGTGTATTACGTCAGGCGCAGCGGTTCGATCATCAGTTTTTCCTCTTCGAGCCGGATCTGCACCGCCTTGCCCAGTACTTCGGCGGGCAACGGGTTCTCGGTTGTTCGATAGATACCCGCGATCGAAATCAGTTCCGGTTCGAGACACGTGCAGAAAATGCGCGCGTCGTGATTGCCGTGCACGCCCGCGAGTGCGCGGCCGCGCAACGGCGCGTAGATGTGGATATTGCCTTCCGCGATGATCTCCGCGCCGTGACTGACCGGCGCGAGCACCACGAGGTCTCCTTTCGCGTAAATCTGCTGCCCCGAACGCAACGGCCGGTCGATCACGAGCGTCTGGCCGCCCGTCTGGCTCGACGCCGGCGCGGACGCCTGCTCGGGCGCAGCCGCGGCAGCTGCAGCGACGACGGCCTCGGCGACCGGCGACGCTTCCGCGCCCTCGGCCGGCTTCACGGCCGGCGCACGGCGATCGCGCGCCTCGAGCAACGGCAGGCCGGCTTCCCCCGCCCAGCCCTGCGTTGCCAATGCGACCACGCCCACCGGGCGCATCCGCACGTCGTTCAGCATCTGGCGGATATCGGCCAGCGCGACGCGCTCGCCTTCCGCCAGGCGGCGAACGTCGATCGCGACGACATCGTCGGCAAAAAACTCGGGAGTCGCTTCGAAGCGCTTGACCAGTTCGGTACGCAACGCGTCGAGATCGGTCGTCTTCACGGTGAACAGCAACGTATCGACCGATCCGCTGCGCAGCTCGAAGAATGGCGATTTTTTAAGCGACATGGACACTCTGCAAAAATTTTTTGCGTATTTTACAGGCGTCCACGCGCGCGGCCATTATTTTTGGGGCACCGGGTTGCGACGGCCCGGGCGGGCGGGCAACCGGCAGGTGGGCAGGCAAGCGGGCGACCAGGCCTTGATCGCGCCGCGCGGGCGTCACGTCAGTGCTTCACTTGCGACACGAACAGCGATTTCATCGCGCCGGGCATCCGCGCGATCGGCGCGTGTTCGCCGGTGTTGCCGAAACCCGCGCGCTCGTAGAAACGGATCGCGTTGCGGTTCGCATCGGCGATCCATGCATAGACCTCCTGGGCGCCGCGCTCGGCAAGCCAGGCAGTGGCCGTTTCCAGCAGCAGCACGCCGCCGCGCAGGTGACGCACCGCGTGCGCAACCCACAGCTCGCTGACGAACGCACGCCGATCGGGCGTGTTGTCGAAATACGCACCGATCATGCCGGCCGGATGGCCTTCGGTGTACAGCAGGAAAGTCGTCGACTCGTCGGACACGGCGCGCTGCGCGGCAATCGCCGACGCTGCGTCCGTTTCGACATTCAGCAATTCGGCCTCCGGCGCTTCGCCGGGCGCGTAGGGCTCACGCAGCGATGCGGCGCGGAGTTCGCGATACACGCCGCCCTGGTCGGCAACGATACGACGAACGGTCAAGGTCGAACTCATGCAGGCACAGCCCCCTTCGGACAGCAAGCTAGTAGCTTCAACCGAAAGCGGGGCATGAGTCAAATCGTAATTTTCAAATGGCGGCGCGAATCGAAAGGCGGCAGGCGGCGGCGTGCGCCAACCGGTGTGCAGGTGCAGCATCGGCGTATCGATGCGTGCCGATGTGTGCCGACAAACGGCAGCCGCTGCTTCGTCGCTCGACGCACTGCTCCGTTCGCCTTGCGATGCGCGGCAATCGCATTTCGGGCCGCTTCGCGCGTCTCCGGAA